>JBEDEC010000168.1:0-2776 GCA_041175905.1 Bacteroidota bacterium | reverse complement strand
TCATCATCAATAAGTTGCTTTCCTTTTTGCTGAATTGTTCTGATACGTTGTGCTTTTATAAAAAGCTGGTCAACAACAGAAATGGTTCGAAGGACTCTCCAAGATGTTCCGTAATCGGTCGCTTTTTTAATAAAAACATCCTTACAGCCAGTCACAACCTGATCATACTGTAAGGATGTTTCACTCATACAAAAGCTATATTAAGAGAGGGTTAGTTCAGTTTAAACTATTTAGCTGGATCTGGTGCTTTTGTTTGTACGTCTAAAATAGTTACTTCAAATAATAAATGGTCGTAAGGCTTGATAGGACCACCTGGAGGTGGTGCAGCACCATAGCCCAACATAGAAGGAATGTATATAGTTGCTTTACCACCCTTCTTCAAAAAAGGCATCGCATCATCAAATCCTTTGATCATCTGACCCACCCCTACTGAAAAACGAAGTGGCTCCATATGTTTAAAGGTTGAATCCGTGTTGCTGTCAAAAATTTTTCCTTCAAATGTTTTACCAGTGTAATTCACAGAAACATATTCCCCTTTCTTGATAAAATCACCATTTCCAGGCTCTGTTATCTCTACGTATGCACCAGCTGGAGTCCGCTGAATACTTGAAAGTTTTGCACCAATGAATTTTTCAACTTCGCCTTTTTCTCTGGTAGCGTACGCTTCATTTTCTTTTTTCTCATCAATAGTTTTTAGGCTATCATTTTCAAAAATGCCTAATACTTTTATGTAAGTGAGAATTCGATCACCCTTTTTGAATTCAGGAGGCAAATTTCCAGCGGGAAGACGTTTTAAAAATGTGTCCATCATTTGAGTAGCTGCCACAGAGTCGCCTACATGCAGAAGTGTCCATAGTTCTGAAATATCATAGGGCTGAGATTGTGGAGCGATTGGGATATATAATGGAAGACGATTACCTGTAGTGAAATAAACACTATCATTGATTTGTTGCGTTAGGGTAAGCTTGATGTAGTTTCCTGTTCTGGCTTGTTGTGTATCCTTACTTCTAAAAAGTTGATAAGGCATTCCACCAGGTGTTTTTTGAAACACAGGCCCCTTACAGGATACAAATAGAGCACTGCTAATTAAAATGATAGCGAACCGAATTGATGTTGACATAGTTGGTTTATTAAAGTAGAGAATTTTGTGATTTTAAAACCTCTTTAAAACGAGTCACTGCGGCATCTAGGGAATCACTACTTCTACCCCCAGCAGCGTTATAGTGTCCACCCCCTTCAAAGTAGGTTCTGGCAAATGTATTGCAATCAAAGGAACCTTTACTACGAAAGCTCCATTTTCTTTCCTCATCCCGGTCAATCACCAATGCCACAAACTTAATTCCTTGGATAGACTGTGGGTAGTTTACCAACCCTTCTGTGTCACCAGTTTTAATATGAAATTTAAGAAGGTCAGATTTAGGGATTGAAATGAGGGCAGTGTTATACTCATAGAAAATTTCCATCCGATGCAATAAAACATGTCCAATAAAACGAAGTCTGTTTTCTAGAAAATTATCATAAAGCCCTTCGTGTATTTTTCCATGATCCAATCCCCTTCTTTTTAAATCAGCAACGATTGAATGAACTCCTGCATGGGCAGAGGAAAAACGGAAAGAGCCAGTATCCCCTACTAGCCCAGCATAGATGCACTCTGCCATAGCTGTATCAAGATGTTCAAGCCCATCAGTGGCTGCTATGAAATCATAGATCATTTCACAAGTGGAACTTTTTGATGTATCACTAACTCCGTAATTAAAAGCAGCAACATCGGGTTCTTGGTGATGATCGATTAGAATTTTAGCACACGAGAGACTTGACAGTTTTTGAGCCATTGATTTTGTGCGATGGAAAGCATTAAAATCAAGACAGAATAGCCAATCAGCATTGTCCAACATCTGATCTGCCTTAGCGGTTTGTTGCTCGTAATTTAATACCTGATCCGCCCCATTCATCCAGCCTATCCAGCCCGCCCAATTTGTAGGAGAAATAACTGTTACTCGATGCCCCTTTTTAGTTAGGTAATGAAAAAGCGATAAAGAGGAACCCATAGCATCTGCATCTGGCTTTTGGTGAGTGGTGATGACAATGTTACGGGGGGTATCTAAAAACTGATAAAGGGCTGAAATTGGTTTCATCTATGTATCAAAGGTATGAAAAGATCCACTTACCTTTGCGCCGCTAAAACATATCAATATGAGCAACCGTACTTTTACTATGATTAAGCCCGATGCTTTCAAAAAGGGCTATAGCGGAGCAATTCTTGACCGCATTATCAAGGAAGGATTTCAAATTAAGGCATTGAAATTATTGAAGCTTTCAAAAGAAAAAGCTGGTGAATTTTATGCTGTACACCGTGAGCGTCCTTTTTATGGTGAATTGGTTGAGTTTATGAGTAGCGGTCCCATCATTGCTGCCGTTTTAGAAAAAGATAATGCAGTTGAAGATTTTAGAAAACTGATAGGTGCGACTAATCCAGCTGCTGCTGAAGAAGGTACTATCCGCAAATTGTATGCTAGTTCAGTTGGAGAAAATGCTATCCACGGAAGTGACAGCAATGAGAATGCAGCTATTGAGTCTTCTTTTATGTTCTCTGGACTGGAGCAGTGTTAAGATTCGATTAATTACGAAGCTTAATTACAATTTTAGTGTCGGCTTTTTTTATTTCAAAACTGGCACGTTGAAAACTGGGTGGCCCAGCAATTCCTAATTTGTTGTTGGAAAAGCCAAATCCTTCGGAAGGAATTCCAAGTAAGTTTGTATTCATTTTTCCATCTCC
>JBEDEC010000167.1:0-3115 GCA_041175905.1 Bacteroidota bacterium | reverse complement strand
ACCCTCAATGACGTCATCGGCATCTTTATTTACTTCTCAATTGGTTTGTTGTTGATGTGATGATAGATAGGCCCACTATTCGAGATTTTTTAGATCAATTACCCTATCAAAATTATCTTTCTAATCAAATTAAAAGTCAACTTGAGTTGCATTCAAAGGTGATTTTTTTACCTGGAAAAACACAACTTCAACCAATCGGCTCGACCTGTAAAAATATTTATTTTGTTTTTGAGGGTTCAGCAAGAATATTTTATCTAAGAGACGGGACGGAAATTACCGAATACTTTGCAAGAAAGGGAGATATTTTAATTCGAGTTGAAAGCTTATTAAGAAATAAATCTACCAAAAAAGGGATTGAATCTATCTCAAAGTCAGTATTTCTAGAGATCAATGCTGCATCTATTTTCACTCTTTTCGAACAAGATAAAAATTTGGAAAAGTGGTTTAATACACTCATTCAAGACGCATTTATAGAAAATGTACAGCGTACAGAACATTTTCAAATATTATCACCCGAAGAACGTTATTTTCAGTTAATTCAAGTATTCCCTGACATTCTAAATATTGCCCCTCTAAAATATATTGCCTCCTACTTAGGTATAACACAGGTAAGTCTAAGTAGAATTCGTAGAAGAATTGATAGACATTCTTGATTTTTTAACAATTGTTAAAAGAATCTCATTTTTTACATTCTAAATTTACATTTGAATATCACGATGAAAAATGAACATAAAGAAATCTGACATCTTAAAATTAGATAAATCAAAGTATCAAATAATAGACGTGCGCGATACCGAAGAATATAATAGCGCTCATATTGAAGATGCATTGCACATTCCACTTGATCAATTAAGAAACCAAGCTATATATTGGTCCAAAGAAAAAATATATATTACCGTTTGTGGAAAAGGTGGAGCACGGTCTGATCAAGCTCAAGAAATTTTAACAGAATTAGGTCTTGAGTCTTTTTCACTAGATGGAGGAACATTTGGATGGTTTACAAATGAATAAAAAACTCGGCCTAAAAGAAAACTGGCAACAATTCACGCTTTTAGTCATCGTCAATATATTTGTCGGTGGCATGGTCGGCATGGAACGCAGTATTTTGCCACAATTGGCAGAAGAAGACTTTCATTTAGCTGCCAAAACTGCAATACTATCTTTTATTGTGGTATTTGGTATCACCAAAGCGCTGACCAACTATTTCGCAGGGGCATTTGCCAATAAATATGGTCGTCGAAAATTACTTATCGCCGGCTGGATTTTTGCACTACCAGTACCCCTTTTACTCATATTTGCGCCAAATTGGTCTTGGATTATTATTGCCAACGTATTTCTGGGTATCAATCAGGGATTGGCCTGGAGTAGTACAGTCGTGATGAAAATTGATTTAGTGGGGTCAAAAAACCGTGGTTTTGCCATGGGTATCAATGAAGCTGCTGGTTATTTAGCAGTAGGAGGCGTTGCCTTTTTAAGCGCGTACTTTGCCAATAACTACGCACTGCGGCCTTATCCATTTTACATTGGAATTGTGCTCTCCATTCTGGGCTTGCTTTTCAGTATCTTTTTAATTAAAGACACGCAGTCTTTCGTTCAACTTGAAGGCGAAACAAGCAATACGCCATTACTCAAGCATATTTTCCGTGATACCTCTTGGCGTCATCCAAATTTAGGTGCCATTAGCCAAGGAGGTTTGGTCAATAACCTGAATGATGGCATGATCTGGGGTTTGTTCCCAATCTTACTCTTAAGCAAAGGTTTTTCCGCCACAGAACTCGCTCAAATCATTGCCATTTACCCATCAGTTTGGGGCTTAAGTCAGTTATTTACTGGCAAACTTGCAGACCGCTTCGCTAAAAAATCCTTGCTGTTTTGGGGCATGTTTTTACAAGGGCTAGCCATTCTTGGCTTCATTTGGGCCAGTTCATTTATGGCATTCGCTGTACTCAGCGTAATACTTGGTCTTGGAACAGCCGTTGTTTATCCTACATTTTTAGCCGCAATTGCAGACAACACCCACCCCAGTCAACGTGCCCAAAGCATCGGTATATACCGCTTATGGAGAGACCTCGGCTATGCATTTGGTGCTTTACTCACCGGTATCCTCATTGATTTTTGGTCCATCAATTCAGCGATCTTCGCTATCGGTTTTTTAACCATTTGCTCGGCATTAGTCATACTTTTTCGCATGACTACCCCCACAAAATAAGCCAACTACACCAAAATTTCTCGAATCAAAAAAGCTTCGTATCTTTGCACTCCACTAAAAACCTGGAGAGGTGTCCGAGTGGTTGAAGGAGCACGCCTGGAAAGTGTGTATAGGTCTAAAGCTTATCGAGGGTTCGAATCCCTCTCTCTCCGCTGAATAAAAAAGCAACCTTAAGGTTGCTTTTTTGTTTAAGGAGATTTTTGGATGAGAACCCTTGGGTTCGACCCGACGACCGTAGGGAGGAGAGCTCGCGCAGCGAAATCCCTCTCTCTCCGCAAAACAATTGAAAAGCTAGCCGTCAGGCTGGCTTTTTTGTTTTACAGGCGTCAAAAGCTTGCTTTTGTAAGCATTGTGAAATAAAACGAGCGATAGCGAGTAATCCGTTTCAAAGGAGAGCACGCGTAGCGCAATCCCTCAAAGATTCTCGAGTGGATCATTTAAAATAACGCTTATTCAACTCGTGACACAACCATGCGGTACCGCTGCCAATCAGAGCGCCGACGAGTACGTCACTTGGATAATGTACGCCTAAATGCATGCGCGAGTATCCAGCCGCACTTGCCCACAAGAAACTTGGGGCAACGACATACCATTTGGGGAAAGCCAAGCTCATAGAGGTAGCGGTGGCAAAAGCCTCGGAAGTATGCCCAGAAGGAAAAGAAGGGCTGCCTGCGCCGGTTAGTTTTTGAATGTCGGGGTAAGTGACGAAGGGGCGGTCTCTATTAATTGTAAACTTTAAGGTTGTCGTTAAAACTGCTGAGGTAAGAAGCGTGGCACCAATATAATACCCTTTATTTTTCAGTAATTGATCTTTTCGGATGAACCCAATAGAGGTGATGACTAGCGGCGCACCGAGCCCAATTGGAGACACTGAATTGGTGATCAATTTAAATGCCGGATCCAGGG
>JBEDEC010000166.1:0-20718 GCA_041175905.1 Bacteroidota bacterium | reverse complement strand
TAAGACTTCGGGTGCACTGGCGCTAACTTTTGCGGGGTCTAATGAAGCAGAAGCTTCGGCAGGCTCTTTCTTACCTTCTCTTATCCATTTCTCACCCAGTAGCATTTTTGCATATTCACCTATAGTCATGCCATATACGATTGGCACGGGTTGCATACCCACAAAAGAACGATAAGTGGTGTCTAAAACGGGCCCGTCTACATAATGGCCGTTTGGATTAGGTCGATCTAGAACAATCAAAGGTTTGTTGAACTCAATTGCAGATTCCATGTACGCTTCTAATGATGAAATAAATGTATAGAAGCGTGTGCCTACGTCTTGTATGTCAAAAATTAAAATATCAACTTCTTCAAGATCTTTTTTTGTAGGTTTTCTTTTTGCACCATATAATGAAATGACAGGAACACCTGTTTTTTCATCTAGGTAATCACCCACTTTCTCACCAGCATCAGCAGTTCCTCTAAATCCGTGTTCTGGACCAAAAATGACGCGAATTTTAATACCCAGATCTTGTAAGGTATCAACAAGATGTTTTTCTTCCACCATTGAGGTTTGGTTGGCAAATATGCCCACACTTTTTCCTTTTAATAGGGGCAGGTATTGATTCAAGCGGTTAGCGCCAGGACTGATTGTATTGGCCTTTGATGCTTTTTTTACAACCGGTTGTTGTCCGTTTGCAAATCCAAATACTGCGATTAATAATGCCAACAAGTAAGACTTATACATTCTGTAAAGTTTGAGAGTTGAAAATACAAAAAAGGAGTGGTAAAAAAATAAGTAACAGGGCCAGTCAATTACAGTACCTTGCGGGTAAATTTTATAAAATGGCAGTAGTAAAATCAGGTGATAGTGTAAAAGTGCATTATCATGGTAAGTTGACTAACGGAGAAACATTTGACTCTTCTACAGGCAGAGAACCTTTGCAATTTAAAGTTGGAACTGGTGCGGTGATAAAGGGGTTTGATGACGGTGTTACCGGAATGTCTGTTGGAGAGAAAAAGACGATTCATATTCCATTTATGGAAGCCTATGGGCCACATAGTCCCGAAATGGTAATTGATATGCCAAAGGAAAGATTTCCAGCAGATATGGAAATTTCTATTGGAATGCCGCTTCACATGAGTGATGGACAGGGCAGAACATATCAGGTAACAATTACAGAAATAAAGGAGACTTCTGTTTTGCTAGATGCGAATCATCCATTAGCGGGAAAGGATTTAGTGTTTGACTTAGAGTTGGTTGAAATTGAGGGAGGTAGCTCGCTGATCATTACACCTTAATCTGGGGGGATGGCTTACCAATTGCAACAGTACTCTTACACTGTGCGTGATCGGTTTATGCGATATGTGCAAATTGATACGCAAAGTGATCCTCATAGTCAGAGTTTCCCAAGCACAGAAAAACAAAAGGATCTTTCTATTTTGTTGGTGAACGAATTAAAGCAGATGGGTGTCTCTGATACTCATTTGGATGAATGGGGATATGTCATGGCTACTATTCCCGCAACGACAACAGAAACCGTTCCTGTAATTTGTTTTTGCGCGCATGTCGATACAGCTCCTGATTGTAGCGGCACAGGTGTAAAACCGATTTTACATTCTAATTATCAAGGACAGGATATTATACTTCCTGATGATACAACCCAGATAATTAGTCCTTTAAAATATCCCTACCTCCAGGAAAAAATTGGCGATGATATAATAACTGCCTCTGGTACCACATTGTTAGGTGCTGATGATAAAGCAGGTGTTGCTATTATCATGGACTTCGCCCATTTTTTAATGACAAATCAAGGGTTTAAGCATGGTCCTATTCGTTTATTGTTTACTCCGGATGAAGAAGTAGGTCGTGGTACTGAGAAATTAGATATAAAAAAGGTTGGCGCTTCATTTGGTTATACATTAGATGGAGGAGAATTGGGGAGCTTGGAGTATGAGACGTTTAGTGCAAATGCGGTATCTATTTGTTTTAAGGGTGTAATTGCACATCCGGGATATGGAAAGGGAATTTTGGTTAATGCAATTAAAATTGCCTCTCACTTTGTAGACCAACTCCCTAAGCAATCGTTGTCACCAGAAACAACAGCAGGTAAAGAAGGTTTTGTACATCCTGTGTATGTAAATGGAAATGCTGAGCGAGCTGTTGTGGAGTTTATTATTCGTGATTTTGATACAAACGAATTGGGAGTGAAAGAGGATTTTTTACACGAGTTGGCTAAGAGAGTATGTGCGCAATTTCCTGGTTCAAGTGTTGAATTTTCTGTAACGGAGCAGTACCGTAACATGAAAGAGATAGTAGATGCGCATCCTCACGTAGTGGAGTTAGCACAACGGGCTATTGAAAAAACTGGCTTGAAGGTCAAGACCGAAAGTGTAAGAGGAGGAACTGATGGTTCCCGTTTGTCCTTTTTAGGGCTTCCTTGTCCAAATCTTTTTGCTGGCGAAAATGCCATTCACTCCAAACATGAATTTGTTTCTGTGCAGGATATGCAAAAATCTGTTCAGACCTTAGTAAATTTGGTAACAATAGCAGCACAACGTAGTGCTGACTGATAAATTAAATCATCATGCAATTTTTTAGTTGGTTATGGGAGTACTGGTATTTACCGGTGCTGCTTGCGTTCTTTTTCTCCGGACTTTTTACAATTAATCAGGGTTATATCGGCGTTATTACAATGTTCGGGAAGTACCGTCGCATCGTTCGTCCGGGTTTGAATTTTAAGATCCCTTTTTTGGAAGTTGTATTTAAAAAAGTATCTATTCAGAATCGTTCTGTAGAGTTGGAGTTTCAGGCTGTTACCAATGATCAGGCAAATGTTTACTTCAAAAGCATGTTGCTCTATGCGGTGCAAAATGCTGACGAGGAAACCATAAAAAAAGTTGCCTTTAAGTTTATTGCGGATAAGGACCTGATGCAGGCATTAATCAGAACTATCGAAGGTAATATCCGTTCGTTTGTAGCCACTAAAAAGCAGGCAGAAGTATTAGGGTTACGAAGAGAGATTGTACAATATGTGAAAGTGGAGGTGGATCACTCCCTGGAAGAGTGGGGGTATCATTTAATGGACCTGCAGATCAATGATATCACATTTGATAAATTGATTTTAGATTCTATGAGTAAAGTGGTGGCTTCAAATAATCTGAAAGCAGCTGCAGAAAATGAAGGCCAAGCTTTATTGATCACCAAAACCAAAGCAGCAGAGGCAGACGGTAATGCAATAAAGATTTCTGCCGAAGCAGAAAAAGAAGCAGCTCGCTTAAGAGGACAGGGGGTTGCGCTTTTTAGAAAAGAAGTTGCCATGGGTATGACAGAAGCAGCTGAAAAATTAAAATTGGCAAACCTCGATACCAATGTGATTTTATTTAGTATGTGGACGGAGGCCATCAAGAACTTTGCTGAGTACGGCAAGGGCAATGTAATTTTTTTAGATGGTAGTGCAGAGGGCATGGAGCGAACAATGAAACAGATTCAGTCTCTCATGGTTAAACAGGCGGGCACAATAGAAAAAGATTAAAAACGTTATTACTATACTTTTAGGACCAATTTTGTGTTATGATAGATCTTCTGCAAATCACAGACTCGATCCCTGCTAAAGCCACTGCTGTTGCCGGGGATATTAATAAAGATGGCTTTTTAAGCCTTTGGGAGTTGCTCTCAACAGGTGGCTGGATTATGATTCCGCTTGGGGTCATGTTTTTGCTTTCTGTTTATGTCTTCGCAGAGAGATATATGGCGATTAAAGCTGCAGGACGAGTGGATGAAAATTTTATGAATATCATCAAAGACCATCTTCTATCTGGCAATATTGCTGCGGCAAAGAGTTTTACCAAGAACACAAACAATCCTGTTGCTCGTATCATTGATAAAGGAATTCAGCGTATTGGCAAGCCATTGGATCGAATAGAGACGAGTATGGATAATGTGGGCGTGCTCGAGATGTATAAACTCGAAAAGAATCTTGCTGTTTTGTCTGTTATTTCCAAGGCGGCTCCCATTTTTGGGTTTGTTGGTACCTTGGTTGGCCTCATGCAATTATTTTCGTCAATTAATACAACCAATGAATTTGAGGTAGCGACAATTGCCGGAGGTATCTATACTAAGCTTGTCACTTCCATATCCGGTCTTGCTATTGGGTTATTGTCCTACTTAGGGTACAGTTATTTAAATACCCAAATAGACAAGGCAAGTCATCAAATGGAAGCGGCCTCTGCTGACTTTTTAGATTTATTACAAGAGCCAACTCAGCAACAAGTCTCCTAATGCGATTCAGAAAAAAGCGTAATCAAGAATCTGAAGTCTTTACAGACTCATTGAATGATATTCTATTCATTCTGCTGATGTTTTTTTTGATTGTTGCCACCCTGGCAAATCCAAATGTTATCAAAGTTGGTTTGCCAAAGGGAACAAGAGATACAAAGGCAAAACAGCAGATTATGGTTTCTATTGACAAGAATCAACAATTTTATATAGGTACTACTCCGATCTCTTCATCTGGGTTTGATTCATCCTTAGCGGCAGAAATTGCAAGGTTTCGTACACAAACGGATACACCTACAGTAGTTATTAATGCGGACACAACAGCTTTTTATGGAGAGGTCTATCGTATCATGTTGCTAGCGAAAAAAGAGAAGGCGAAAGTAGTAGCGAGAATAGATTAATTATACCAGGCTCGAATCATCCTTTCTTTTCCTTGCATATCTTTTTTAACTTCTCCCTGTAGGCCATTTTCTTCAAGTAGTTTTATCAACTCTTCTGCATAGAGGGGATTGATTTCAAAGAATAATTGTCCCGTCTTACTCCGCTTTTGTAAAAATAGGGTAGCAATTTTTCTATAGTAGGCCAAGGGATCATGGGTGGGGGCAAACAGTGCTAGGGAGGGTTCGTGGTAACGCACTTGGGTAGCTAGTTCATTGATTTCTTTTTCAGTGATATAGGGCGGATTGCTAATAATAAGATCAAATTCAGGTAAGCTTGCCCATTTTGATTCATCAAACAAATCCATATGTAAAAACTCAATGGCAGTTCCTAATTGTTGTGCGTTATTACGAGCCTGTTCAATTGCATCTTGGCTTTTCTCCATAGCCCATACCGAAGCTGCTTTCATTCTTCTTTTTAAAGCGATTGCAATACACCCACTTCCTGTCCCCACATCTAATAAACGTAATGCTTGCACTGGAAAACGGCAATGGCTGATGATCCATTCAACTAGTTCCTCAGTCTCTGGTCTCGGTATTAGCACGCCCGGTCCTACTTCAAACCGAAGGTTGCAAAACCAGGCTTCGCCCAGTATATATTGGAGCGGTTCTCCTTTTTTTAATCTATTGATTTGTTGCGTCAGCGTTTCTATTCCATTTTGTTCAAGGTTCAATCGTTGAACTTTAATCCAATCTTTGGGTTCAGATTTTAATTGAAAAAGTAATAGCTCTTTGGCAATTGCCACGCATTCATTCTGATCATATTGATCAGTTATTTCTTGTAAGATCCATTTTGAAGCCTCCTGTACTGTCATGCTGCAAACTTACAATGCTCAATAGCAAAACAGCCGGTTCTATTTGCTAGATTTGTTCCGAATGCAAGGGTATAGTTATAAAACTATTGTAAAAACGGGCAAAGGTGAATTTTCCGATCGGGGTAGTCGATTTATTGGATATGCCTTTGAAGTGACTAATCGATCTGTATTTAAAGAACGTTACCAGTCTATTGTTGATTTACATGCTAAGGCGTCTCATTTTTGTTTTGCCTTTCGGGTAGGGTACGAAGGGCAGGACTGGAGGTGTTCAGATAACGGAGAGCCCTCTGGCACTGCAGGAAGACCGATATTGGGCCAATTAGAAAGTTTTGACTTGGTCAATGCCGCAGTGGTTGTTGTGCGCTATTTTGGGGGAACCTTATTAGGTGTACCGGGTTTAATTAATGCGTATCGATCAGCAGCCCAATTGTCATTGCAAAACGCGGGTATAGTAGAGAAACCAAAGCTTAAATTGCTACAACTTGAATTTGATTACACCTTGGAGCACGAAATATATCGCCTGGTGAAACAGTTTTCATTGTCTATTGAAAAATCTGAAAAGGGACTTTTCTCACAACTAACGGTCGGGGTTCCACTTCTGCAATTTGTGGAGGTGAATGCTGCTTTTTCTGAAGTGAATGGGCTCACTTATCAAGAGGTTGTAGCTAATAAGGATAGCGAATCAACTTAATTTTTGAACAATGGGTTTACTATTAATTCTTTTGAACCTGCTTGATAAATGTAAAATCCTTCACCTGTTTTTGCGCCCAATTTTCCATCAGTGACCATTTTTTGAAGAAGCGCAGCTGCTTTATACTTTGGATTATTAAATCCTTCTTCTAATACCTGCATAATCGAAAGGCAAACATCAAGTCCTATTAAGTCTGCTAATTGCAGAGGCCCCATTGGATGAGCCATTCCTAATTTCATGATTGTATCAATTTCTGGTACGCCCGCTACACCTTCCTCCAAACTGCAAATGGCTTCATTGATCATTGGCATCAGAATTCTATTTGAGATAAAGCCAGGAAAATCATTTACAACACAAGGTACTTTCCCTAGCTCCTTACTCATTGCCACAATTGTGTCTGCAACTGCATTACTAGTTTCGGGTCCTCTAATTATTTCCACAAGTTTCATGATAGGAACTGGATTCATAAAATGCATTCCAATCACTTTATCAGGTCGGCTCGTTGCTTTTGCGATAATTTGAATTGGGATGGACGAAGTATTAGTTGCTAATATGCAATCTGCTGCAGCAAACTGATCCATTTGCTTGAAAATAGCCAGCTTGATAGACTGGTTTTCTGTCGCAGCCTCAATGACAATCGATGAGTCCTTTACGCCTTCTTGTATAGAAGTTGAAGTAGTTAAGTTGCTTAACGTTTTTTCTTTTGCATCAGCGGGTAATGTTCCTTTAGTAATAAGGCGATCCAGATTTTTGCCAATTGTTTGAATTGCTTTTTCTAATTGTTGTTCCTGTACATCAATCAACGTGACCTGCCAACCTGTTTGTGCAAATACCTGCGCAATTCCGTTACCCATGGTACCAGCACCTACTACCGACATCTTTTTCATTCTAATTAATTTTTTCTTTTAAAGTCGCCTCTTTTCCAGGCTTGTATAAAATCTGCCCATGCAACTGGATTTAGAATGTTGATGGGAGGGGTCTGCCCCTGGTAGACAGCTCTATTTGCAATTTTATTCATTTGCATTCGTGTTGCTTCACCTCCGTCGCCAGGAATGGTTTGCAGCAACAATCTGCGTGACGCTGCGCTCGTATTTTTTCGAGCTATTTCGTATTGGTCATCTGGTATAGCAACATTTGCAAAGTCTCTTGCAAATTGCTCTGGAGTGGGACGCGGCTTGAGTACGGTAGCTGGCAAATAAACAGTATCTGCAACCATCAATTGTACAATGCCATATTGGTTTCCTACTAACTCGCGAGGAATTTTAACTTTTTTAGCCAGGTAACTGACATGCGTGAATTCTACTTCGTCTCCCTTTAAAACGACAATTGAAAAAACCCCTTGATTGTTAGAAAGGGTTCCTCGATTTTGTCCCTTAACCATGATGCTTACTGCCGGTATACCTACCAAGCTATCGGCTGTCATCACCACACCGTACAATTGCACCACCGAATCCCTAGTTGACTCAAACTGTGCATGGGTAACCAGGGGGCTTAGCAGAAGAATTAAACAGCTATATCGTAATAATTTCAGCAAGGGCCCAAAATTAGTCAGTTCCTCGTTTCCACTCAACAAAATGCTCCTCCGAATGGCTACCTTTGTAAAGATTTATCAAGTTGTTATGACAGTAGAGAAGATTCTGGATGCGCTTCGAAACGTACAGGAACCTGATTTGGGTAAAGACCTCGTCACGCTCAATATGGTGCAGGATATTGCGATAGACGGCAATAACGTTTCCTTTACATTGGTATTGACAACGCCGGCCTGCCCCATGAAGGATATGATGCGCACAGCTTGCGAAAATGCCATCAAGCTTTTGGTAAACAAGGCAGCTTTAGTGACAGTAAATTTTACCGCACAAACCACCTCAAAGCGTGTTGATGCCGGGGCTGTGCTTCCTCAAGTAAAAAACATTATTGCTGTATTTAGTGGAAAGGGGGGTGTTGGTAAATCCACCATTGCTGCAAACCTAGCATTAGCACTTTCACAAGGTGGAGCCAAAGTGGGGTTAATGGATGCTGATATATATGGCCCCAGCGTTCCCATTATGTTTGGCGTTCGTGGTGAAAGGCCAATGATGAAAGAGGTGAATGGAAAAGGAATGATTGTGCCTCTAGAACGTTTTGGCATTAAGCTGATGAGTATCGGATTATTAGTGGATGAAAAAAACGCAGTAGTTTGGAGAGGCCCCATGGCGAGCAGTGCTGTAAAGCAGTTTGTGACGGATGTACATTGGGAAAATTTGGACTACTTAGTGATTGATATGCCTCCTGGAACGGGTGATATTCATCTTACTTTACTGCAAACCGTCCCAGTAACTGGTGCTGTTATCGTAACTACTCCACAAGATGTAGCATTGGCCGATGCAAAAAAGGGGATCGCTATGTTTGGTCAGGCACAATTAAATGTACCCTTGATTGGGCTAGTGGAAAATATGAGTTATTTCTCTCCTGCAGAATTGCCAGACAATCGATATTATATTTTCGGAAAACAAGGTGGACGCCGACTCGCAGATGAATATGATATTCCCTTTTTGGGGGAAATACCATTGGTGCAATCCATTCGGGAAGGCGGTGACCAGGGTGTGCCTGCAATGATGAATGATGAGCCTATTACTAAAAAAGCATTTGAATTATTTGCAGCTGGAGTGGTGCGTAGTATTGCGATGCGTAATGCAGATATTACCTCCGAAAAGATTGCAGCAACCATGTAATGGGTTTTTTAAAAAGTCAAACCATGACCCGCGAGAATCTTATTCAACTAATCAGACAGCGTAATTCGTATTTATGCGTGGGTTTGGATACGGATATTGAACTTATTCCTCCTCATTTACTGACGGAAAGTGATCCCGTTTTTGAATTCAACAAAGCAATCATTGATGCAACCAGAGCTTATTGCGTTGCCTATAAAATCAATACGGCTTTTTATGAAGCCATGGGTGCCACTGGTTGGTCAACTATGGAAAAAACGGTGGCCTATATCGGAAAAGAACATTTTTTAATTGCTGATGCAAAGAGAGGAGATATTGGAAACACTTCTCGTCAATATGCGCGCGCATTTTTTGATGCACTCCCCTTTAATGCCATCACAGTCGCGCCTTATATGGGAAAGGATAGTGTTGCCCCCTTTTTAGAATTTCCTGACAAGTGGACCATCGTTTTGGGACTAACATCTAACCCAGGAGCGGCAGACTTTGAAATGTTGTCAACTTCGGATGGACTTTTGTATGAGCAGGTGTTGAAAAAAGTTTCAAGCTGGGGGAACCCCGATAATTTGATGTTTGTTGTAGGCGCTACGCAGGCCGACTCTTTTACTCATATTCGCTCTATTTGCCCTTCACATTTTTTGTTAGTACCAGGGGTGGGCGCACAAGGGGGGAGCTTGAAGGAAATTTCTTTAAAAGCAATGAATAATGATATTGGGATTTTAGTAAATGTTAGTAGAGCCATAATCTTTGCTTCTTCGAAAGAAGATTTTGCGAAGGCTGCTGCCGATGCTGCAAAAGCCTATCAACAAGAAATGTCTCTCTATCTCTGAGAACAGGTAATTTTTGGCTTTGCTATTTTTGCAACGTATAAATTAAAACGATGGCTGCCCGTACCGATTTATTTCAACATCCAGATTATTTTGCACTCGATGAGTTGCTCACTGAAGAACACAAATTAATTCGTGACGCTGTTCGAGAGTATGTAAAAAAAGAGATTTCTCCCATTATTGAGGACTATGCACAGCGGGCTGAATTCCCACAACATATAGTAAGGCAACTTGGAGAGCTTGGCTGTTTTGGTCCAACCGTTCCGCAAGAATATGGCGGAGGCGGGTTAGATTATATCTCCTATGGTTTAATGATGCAAGAGTTGGAGAGAGGGGATAGTGGCGTACGATCAACCGCATCCGTACAAGGCTCATTAGTAATGTTCCCCATACAGGCCTATGGAAGTGAAGAACAAAAAAAATATTATTTACCCAAATTAGCCAGTGGTGAGTGGCTGGGTTGCTTTGGTTTAACGGAGCCAAATCATGGAAGTGATCCTTCCAGTATGCTTACTAATTTTTCGGATGCTGGTGACCATGTGATTTTGAATGGAGCTAAAATGTGGATCAGTAACGCACCATTTGCACAAGTTGCAGTGGTGTGGGCTAAAGATCCAAAAGGGGAGGTGCACGGCCTTATAGTAGAAAGGGGAATGGAAGGGTTTACCACTCCTACAACCCATGGTAAATGGAGTTTGCGCGCCTCTGCAACTGGGGAATTGGTATTTGATAATGTGAAAGTTCCTAAGAAAAATATACTTCCCGGAGTGAAAGGTTTGAAGGGCCCACTTAGTTGTTTGACTAAGGCTCGCTTTGGAATTGCATGGGGTGCAATTGGTGCGGCAATGGATTGTTATGATACTGCACTGCGTTATGCAAAAGAACGCGAGCAATTTGGTAAGCCAATTGCATCATTTCAATTGCAGCAAAAGAAATTAGCAGAGATGCTAACTGAGATTACTAAGGCGCAACTACTAAATTGGCGATTAGGCGTCTTGATGAATGAAGGTAAAGTGACGCCACAGCAGGTTAGCATGGCCAAGCGTAATGCGTGTGAGGTGGCAACACAGATTTGTAGAGATGCGAGACAGGTGCTAGGTGGAATGGGTATTACCGGGGAATACCCAGTTATGCGTCATATGATGAATCTGGAAAGCGTGATTACTTATGAAGGAACGCATGACATTCATTTACTGATTACAGGAATGGATATAACTGGTCTGAACGCTTTTAAATAGATCTATTTGCGACTTTTTCTAATAGGGTTTATGGGAGCTGGGAAATCCCAGATTGGAAAAGAGCTTGCCAATTCGCTTGATTATCCCTTTATAGATTTGGATAAAAGTATTGAAACTGTAGTAGGCAGTTCAATTCCATCTTATTTTTCCAAGCATGGAGAAAGTGCTTTTAGGATCATTGAAAAAAAGCTACTAGTTGACATTGCTAGCAAGCAAGATAAATTTGTTATGGCCTGTGGGGGAGGTACACCCTGCTTTGATGATACGATTCAATTTATAAAGGAAAAGGGAAAAGTAATTTGGCTGAACCCTGCTCCTTCGGTTTTATGGAAGCGATTGGTAATAGAAAAACAAGAAAGGCCATTAATTGCAGACTTGAATGAGGAGCAGCTTGCTGATTATATTGCAGAAAAACTGAGAGAAAGACATCCCTATTATGCAAAAGCAGATGTTGTATTCAATCAAGAGCAAGCTGTTCTGCCTTTTATCTTAAATTGGTTAAGCCATGGAAAAAACTAATCTATTTCTTGGTTCAATTTTAGCCGGTATGGCAGTTGCGGCTGGAGCATTTGGAGCGCATGGTCTTCAACGTGTCACCACTAATGCCCAGTTGATTCAAACCTATCAAACAGCGGTACAATATCATTTTTGGCATGCCATAGCATTACTTTTATGCGGCGCACTTACCGTACTCGGAGAACGTAAAACGAATTATTGGGCACGCCAATCTTTTCTAGCTGGGTTGATTTGTTTTTCAGGCTCATTGTATTATTTGACTTACCTGCGATTAAATGAGTTGCCAGTTGCAAAATGGATTGTTTTGGTAACGCCGGTGGGTGGGTTATTTTTTATAATCGGTTGGGTTTTGCTTGCCTTTTCTTTTGCTAAGTTTAAACCCTCAAACTAATTATCTTTGTTTGGATGGCTAACCGATTAAAATCAGGTGCTTCCAAAAAGGAAAAAGAAAAAGATCCCGAACTGCGTGATTTTAAAAAAGAAACAGAAACGCAGGTAGATGTCGTAGGCTTATTAAAAGATGAGCGTACTTGGAAAATTGTTGGGATCAGTTTTATTATTTTATCTCTTTTTCTTTTTATCTCCTTTGCTTCCTACTTATTTACCTGGCAAGATGATCAGGCGATTGCACAGCAGGGATTTTCTGCCTTATTAGATAATGAAAAGCCAGCCCTCAATTGGCTGGGAAGATTAGGAGCGATCGTTTCACATTTTTTCTTTTACAAAGCCTTTGGTGTAGCCTCCTTTTTAGTGTGTACTTTCTTTTTTGTTGTTGGGGTTAATCTACTTTTTAGACAACGTGTATTTTCTATTTGGCGTAATCTGAAATATGTAACCATTGGCGTGACTGTGTTGTCAGTATCCCTTTCTTACATTTTTCGCTCCAGTGAGTTTTCATTTGGAGGTGGGGTGGGTAACTTGATCAAAACAGAAATGGAGGGGATATTTGGGGTAGTAGGTACGGGTGCAGTTTTGTTCTTAGTGGCAGCTGCCTATTTAATTTGGCAATTCAATCCGAGTTTTAAGCTGCCTGTAAAAAAGGATATTCAACCTTCAGAAGAAAGCGCTGAATTGGATACCACCGAAGAGGTTGAAAAAAATGAAGAAGATGCGACTGATTCCTCTACTTCTTACGCACCGTTAATGGCAGGTCAAACATTAAATGAACTTTATGCTTCTGGAGGCCGAAATAGTTTAAAAGAAGAGACTCCCATGGCTATTCCTGCTCAAGAAGAAGCACAGCCGGAACTATTACTTACCGAGAAGGAGGATCTTGTTATAGAGCCTATAGCAGAAGCAGTTCCTGTTGTCCCTATCGAGCTTACACCTGTTGTAGAGGAAGAAGAGCCTGTTTCGCTTGAGCCGGTACTAGAGTCACCCTTAGAGGAAACTACACTTGAGAATACGGATGAAGAAGAAGCGGATGGTGATTTAGAATTAGAAATTAAAACAGTAACAGACGAAATTGAAGAGCCAGTTGCTGAAGTGTTAGAAAATCTTCCTCCTTATGAGCCTACGCTTGATCTGAGTAATTACAAATACCCTTCTTTGCAATTACTGGAACAGCATGGCTCAGAAAAAATTATTCATGACAGTAGCGAGCTGGAGAGTAATAAAACACAGATCATTAATACACTTCGTAATTACTCAATCGAAATTCAAAAAATTAGTGCAACGGTTGGTCCAACAGTAACACTGTATGAAATTGTACCTGCTCCCGGTGTTCGTATTTCTCGCATTAAAAATCTTGAAGATGATATTGCGCTGAGTTTGGCAGCGCTTGGCATTCGTATTATTGCTCCTATTCCCGGCAAGGGTACTATAGGTATTGAAGTGCCTAATCTGAAGAAAACGATCGTAAGCATGAAGAGCTTACTTTCTTCGGAAAAGTTTCAGCATAATAACTATAGTTTGCCAATTGCCATTGGCAAGCGTATTGATAACGAGAATTATATAGTTGATTTGGCTTCCATGCCACATCTTTTAATGGCAGGTGCAACGGGTCAAGGTAAATCTGTAGGACTCAATGCAATTCTTGTCTCCTTGCTTTATAAAAAACATCCTTCTCAACTCAAGTTTGTATTGATTGATCCTAAAAAAGTTGAGTTAAGTATTTATCGCCACATCGAAAAACACTTTTTAGCAAAGTTGCCAGGAGAAGAGGATGCTATTATCACCGACACAAAAAAGGTGATATATACTCTCAATGCATTGTGTATTGAGATGGATAATCGTTACGACTTATTGAAAGAAGCGGGAGCTCGAAATATTAAGGAGTATAACGAGAAGTTTGTCAAACGAAAGTTGAATCCGCAAAAAGGGCACACCTATCTTCCGTTTATCGTTTTGGTGGTAGATGAATTTGCCGATTTGATCATGACTGCAGGAAAGGAGGTGGAAATGCCAATTGCTCGATTAGCTCAACTTGCACGTGCCATCGGTATACATCTTATCATAGCCACCCAGCGTCCTTCAGTTAACATCATTACAGGTACTATCAAGGCTAACTTCCCTGCACGTATTGCTTTTAAAGTGTCTTCTAAAATTGATTCTCGAACTATTTTGGATACCGGCGGTGCTGAGCAATTGATTGGTAAGGGAGATATGTTAATTTCTCATAATGGAGAATTGACACGACTACAGTGTGCATTTGTTGATACACCAGAGGTCGAGCAGGTAGTAGACTTTATTAGCGAACAACAGGGATACCCCCAGGCCTTTTTGTTGCCTGAGTATATTGATGAAAAAGAAGCGGAGGCTAGGGGGGAAGTGGATCTTTCTGAACGAGATTCTTTATTTGACGATGCTGCACGGATGATTGTTCTACAGCAAATTGGTTCAACTTCATTGCTACAGCGTAGAATGAAACTAGGCTACAACCGGGCAGGTCGTTTGATGGACCAGCTTGAAATTGCTGGAATTGTAGGTCCTAGCCAGGGAAGTAAGCCACGTGATGTATTAGTTAAAACCGAGGCTGACCTGCAACGGCTTTTGGAGAACATGGGCTGATTTCAATTATCTTTGCATCGCTGCTGCACTCGCAGGGCCAACCCGCATGAAAAAACTTACTTTTTTAGCATTTGGACTTGTCCTTTTGGCTGGGTCTGTAATTGCGCAAACTAAGCCTACAAAAAACGATCCTGAAGCAAAAAAAATACTTGATGCAGTCAGCACTCGTTTCAAATCTTTTGCAACCGTTCAAGCCACATTTACCTATAAAGTTGAAAACGCTGCTGGAAAAGTTCTTTCCACCAAAACCGGTACGATCCTGATGAAGGGAACTCGTTATAAGCTGAGCTTTGGAGGACAAGAGATATTTTGTAACGGAACTACCGTGTGGAACTTAGATAAAGCTGCTAACGAGGTGACGATTAATACACTTGATGCCTCAAGCGGAATGATCACTCCCCAAAAACTTTTTTCAAATTTTTATGACAAGGACTTCTTGTATGTATTGAATGGCGAGAAGAAAGTTGGTGCTAAATTGGTACAAGAAATTCAATTGACTCCTCTTGATAAGAGCAAGAATTTTCATACTGTTTTTGTACTTGTAGACAAGAATGCAAAAACGATGTATAGCACTAAGGTTTTAGAAAATGCCGGCAACCGGTATTCATATACTGTAGGTACGCTTAAAACAAATATTCCTGCCGCTGATGCCTTGTTTGTATTTGATAAGGCAAAATTCCCGGGAGTTACAGTCGAAGACCTTCGTTAATTTGTAATAGCTTTTCTTAATTTAATCAACTGGACTAAGAGCGGTTCTAATTGGTCCAGTGGAAGCATATTAGCCCCATCACTTTTCGCATTGGCCGGATCCGGATGTGTCTCAATGAAAAGTCCGTCTGCACCCGTCGCAATTGCTGCTTTTGCCAGCGTACCTATTAATTGAGGATTTCCTCCTGTTACTCCGCTTGTTTGATTAGGCTGTTGCAATGAGTGAGTTACATCCATTACAACGGGTGTTCCAATTTCTTTCATCCAGGGGATATTTCTAAAGTCTACAACCAGGTCCTGGTAGCCAAAAGTTGTTCCTCTTTCCGTTAACAAAACTTTTTCGTTACCTGCTAATTTTATTTTTTCAGCTGCAAACGCCATTGAGGGGCCGCTTAAAAATTGTCCCTTTTTAACATTGATGATTTTACCTGTCTTCGCAGCAGCTATTAAAAGATCTGTTTGACGACAAAGAAAGGCCGGGATTTGCAAAATATCAAGGTAGGGAGCTGCTTTGTCTGCTTCCTCAGCAGTATGTATATCGCTTACTACAGGGATGTTTAGCGATGACTTTATTTTTTTTAATATCTCTAAAGCGTCCAGGTCTCCAATTCCTGTGAAAGAGGTGGCGCTGGTTCTGTTTGCTTTTTTGTAAGAGGCTTTAAATACATAGGGAATGCCCAATTTTTGACATACCCCAGCAATGTGTTTTGCAATTTCCGATGCACCGGATTCAGACTCAACCACACAGGGGCCTGCCAATAAAAAAAAGGAATTCGGGTCGTAAGATTGCGGTTGAAAAAGGGATTGAAGAAACGGTTTCATGATGCAAAAGTAATGCTAAGTTTGTCTATAAAACCTTGCTATGCGAAATGAGAAAATATTAGTCATTGGCGCCTCTGGACAAATAGGGGTTGAGTTAACACTAGCGCTACGGAAAATATATGGGGAAGGTCAGGTTATTGCCGCTGATTTACGCGAACAGAATCCCTTGCTTGCAGGTACAGGGCCCTACGTATCGCTGGATGTCATGAACAAAGAGATGTTACACGTACAGGTGATTCGGCAAAATATAACACAGATCTATCTGTTGGCTGCCATACTTTCTGCGACCGGTGAAAAGAATCCTTCTCTCGCCTGGAATTTGAATATGCAAGGGCTGTTAAATGTATTGGATATTGCCCGTGAAGAAAAGCTGCATAAGGTTTTTTGGCCTTCCTCAATTGCTGTATTTGGACCAAGCTCTCCAAGGCAAAATTGTCCTCAACAAACAATTATTGAGCCCACAACGGTGTATGGAATCAGTAAGTACGCGGGTGAATTTTGGTGTCATTATTATTGGCAGCGGTATGGCGTAGATGTTCGTAGTGTACGCTATCCGGGTTTGATTTCTTATAAATCTGAGCCAGGAGGAGGCACAACTGATTATGCAGTTGATATCTATCACCAAGCACTTCAGAAAAACCAGTATACCTGTTTTCTGAAAGAGGACACATATCTACCTATGATGTATATGCCCGATGCAATTCGTGCCACTATTGAATTAATGGAGGCGCCTCAAAAATCTGTTGGCATCAGGACTTCATATAACCTATCTGCCATGAGTTTTTCTCCGCAAGAGGTTGCCGCTTCAATTCGCACACATCTTCCTGATTTTTCTATTTCTTACTCTCCTGATTATCGTCAACAAATTGCGGATAGCTGGCCACAAAGTATTGATGACTCAGTAGCACGTAGTGATTGGGGTTGGAAGGAGGAATTTGATTTAACGTCTATGACTGCTGATATGTTAAAGAATCTGAGAAAGTAAATTTAGGACAAGTCTAGTAACTCAATCTTTACTTATGTATCGTTGTTTTCTTATTGTTGTTTTGCTCTTTTTGACCCAGCCTTCCTTTGGGCAATATTTTGGAGGACACCGGAGTAGTCAAAAGTGGATGCAACTAAAAACAGATACGGTTCAATTGATTTATGCGCCTGGATTAGATAGTCAGGCACAACGTGCAGCACAATTAATTCATGCACTTGCCAAGCAACGGCCAGTTAGTCTTGATAATAAAATAAAATCCATCCCTGTTTTGTTGCAGCATCGCTCCGTATTTTCAAATGGCTATGTCCAATTAGGGCCCTATCGGAGTGAGTGGATGCTACAGCCTGACCTCGATAATTTTTCAAATGGGTCTGTAGGCTGGACCGATCAATTAGCATTGCATGAATATCGACATGTTGAGCAGCTGCAAAGTATGAAAAAGGGGCTAAGCAAATTTGCCCTCCAGTTATTTGGTGAGCAAGCTTTTGACCTAGCTATTAATGCTGCTGTTCCCAACTGGTTTTTTGAGGGCGATGCGGTTTGGCAGGAGACAGCACTGAGTATACAGGGGAGAGGGCGCTTACCTCGCTTTATGAATAGTTTTCCCTTGCTGTGGAAGGCAAATAAAAAGTATACCTGGATGAAAATTCGAAATGGTTCATTCAAAGATTGGATTCCCTCTCATTATGAACTGGGGTATCTTTTAAGTAATTACGGACATTTCAAATATGGCGATCAATTTTGGAGTAAGGTTGTTTCCGATGCTGCTTCATACCGCTCCCTTCTTTATCCATTCCAGGGCGCTATAAAAAAGCACACCGGACTTTCGTATTACAGCTTTGTAAGCAATGCACTAGATTTTTATCGTACACAAAATAAAGTAGAAGCTAATTCTCCCGGTCAATTTCTGCTTCAACCACAACACAAGTATGTTGATAATCGACAGTTCCCCTATGGTGTAAGTGGTGATTCGATTTTGTACATACGAACATCCTATCGGCATCGTCCGGGATTTTATTTGTTCGATGGAAAACAAGAACACCGTCTACGAACACAGGATATTGCGCTGGATGCGCAATTCAGCTATCGCAATGGTAAAATTGTATATGCAGCCTATGAAAGGGATCCACGCAGGGGATGGATTAGCTATAGTTCTTTGCGAATCTTGGATGTGAACTCTAAAACTCAGTTTGATCTTACGCGTCATACGCGTTATTTCACACCAGACATTTCTGCTTCTGGAAAAGTTATTGCCGTTTTTGTATCTGACACAGGCAAAACAGCTCTTCATTGGTTAGAGGTGCCAACAGGAAAAGTTATTTCTAGGTATTCATCTCCGGCAGGATATTTTTTAACGGATCCCAAATTTATCGATGATCAAAATGTAGTAGTGGCAGCTCGTCGCCCTGATGGGCAAATGGCTTTACTCTTAATTCAAGAAGAAAAAGAGGTGCAATTGACTCCATTTTCTTCACACAGCCTGGGTTATTTGCAGTTTCATAATGGGGTAGTTTTCTTCACTGCAGGATTTGCAGGAAATGACGATATCTATGCGTATTCGTTGGAAAAAAAATTGGTTTACCAATTGGTAAAAGGTGGATTTGGAAAATATCACGTGAATGTTAATAGTAATAGGTTGTTTTGGTCAGAGCAAAGCGCTGAGGGATATCAATTAAAAGCTGCACAGCTTGACTCATTGAGTTGGAAGCCATTTGATCTTACTGAACTTGCTCAGTCTACAGCTTCAAGCGCAATAGCGTCTGTAGCTTTTCCTCAAAATGGAAATTGGATTTTGAATAATCAAAGTGATCGTTTGTTGAAACCACAGTCTTATTCCAAGTCAACCCGCCTCTTGAACTTTCATTCTTGGCGACCAAATTATGACGATCCAATCTATAGTTTTACGCTTTACGGCGAGAATGTGTTAAACACATTGCAAACGGAAGTAAGTTATAATTATAACGATGCAGAAAAGAACCATGGTGTTGGAGCTAGCACGACCTATGGTAATTCATTTTTGCAATGGAATGGCGGCTTTGATTATACATTTGATCGTCAATTCTCAAGTAGGGGGGTGACTAGAAACTGGAATCAACTTGATGCCAGGGTTGGATGGTCTATTCCTTTACTAGAGACTAAGGGGCGCTATTTTCAACAATTGAATGTTTCGAGTAGCTATGCGCTTCGCGCCGATTTTTATAAGGGTGCAGACCGGGATACATTTGGAGTTCGGTCGCTTCATTACTTAGTACATGGTATGAATGGTTCTTGGACTACTGCGACTGCTATACAGCATATTTTCCCCCGACTTGGATTGAGTTATTCCTTTGTGTTTCGTCACAGTTTAAACTCTGTAGTAGGCAGACAAGTTAATGCACAGATTAAAACCTATTTGCCCGGTTTCTTGCAAAATCATCATGTGGTGGCTGGCTTGTATTGGCAAGAGAGAGATACTGTTGGGCAATTATCCTTTGGGAATCGATTTGCTTATAGTAGAGGATATGTTGGACGTTATTTTGTAAGAATGTGGAGAACTGGTATTGATTATCATTTTCCAATATGGCATCCTGATTTTGGCTTTGCAAATCTTGCTTATTTACAACGCATACGCGCTGCACTATTTTTTGACTACACCCGGGTATATGCGCTTAATAAAATTACCAGTCTTCCACAACGAAGTGCGGGCGCTGAATTCTATTTTGATACTAAATGGTGGAACCAGCATCCCGTAACAGTAGGTTTCAGAGTATCGCGACTATTAGATCCTGATCAATTTGATCGTTATAAGGGATGGTTTATGGAATTTATTTGGCCTGTGAGCTTAACGGGGCGTTGATTTTTTTCGCTGTACTATTTTTTTATTGATCTGATAAGAAAGCCAGGCTGTCCCGCTTCCTACCAGTGCACCTGCAATAACATCACTAGGGTAATGGGCGCCTAGGTACATGCGTGAGTATCCTACTAAACCAGCAAAAGTATACGCCGGAGCAATTACGTACCACTTTGGTAATGCTATTGTGAGGGATGTGGCTAGTGAAAATGCCTCAGATGTATGTCCGGAAGGAAAAGATCGGCTGGAGGCTGGCGTCAACACGGAGAAGGTAGGATCTGTTTCGCCTGGCCTTTTTCTGTTGATTGTTTTTTTTAGCAGGTAAGTAAATGCAACGTTGGCTGCAAAGCTTTCTGCCAAGTAAATACCTCTGCTTTTATCATTTTGATTTTTTGCAATGACTCCTTTGATAAAAAAAGCGGCAGGAATGGCCAATGCTAGGGGATCGGAGGCGTCAGAGATAAATTGATTGAAGTGTATCCCAGTCGTTGTTCGATTTTGCTCCAGTTTTCTCAAATAATTCCATTCCCAATTGGCAGGCTGCGCAACTAAATTCAAGGTTGCGAATGAAACTAAAATGCTGCAAACAAGAGAGCGTTTGATTTTCATCGCCGTGTTTAACTTAATCGAGCAAGGCTTTCTTCGATGATGCGAATTTTATCTAATGCGTCATTTTTCTTTTTCAGTTCGAGATCAATCACTTCTTTTTTTGCATTTTGTACAAAGCGCTCATTAGAAAGTTTCTTCTCTACTGATTGCAAAAATCCTTTGAGGTGTTCAAGGTCTTTCAATAGCTTTTCACGTTGTCCCTCTGAAGCGTGCGCACCTTCTGTTTCTACTAAAATTTTTGTTTTTCCTACCACAACTGAAATGCCAGG
>JBEDEC010000165.1:0-8386 GCA_041175905.1 Bacteroidota bacterium | reverse complement strand
GCGTTCATCCTGAGCCAGGATCAAACTCTCCATTGTAAATGATGTTTGATACTGACATTTTAAAATTCTCAAGAGAAAATTAACGTGTCAAATCGAATTGTTTTCGTTTGACTTACCTTTTAGTTTCACTCTCGTACGAGACGAGAATGAGTGCTATTGTTTCCCAACTTTCAAAGATCTTGGGCCGTTTCCAGCCTACCCGTTTTTGGAACGGGAGTGCAAAGGTAAGGGCCTATATATTTCTACCAAATTTTTCAGGATTTATTTTCCAACAAAAACCGATTCTTTTGGCGTGAAAATCAAGTGATTTAGAAAGATCTGCACACGCTTTTTTAAAAGCGGACGGCAAAGATAGAGCAATTGAGGATACTGGCAAAGATTTGCAGAAAGTTTTTTCTGAAAAAATGCTGATAATCAATGAAACTAAGCCCAGGCAACGATTTGGGAAGATCAAAAACTTACCTCTTCAAGGAACAAACCATGTGCGGGAGCTGCAAAACTGGCTTTTGTGCAATCTTTTGATTCAATGATTGCCTTAAACTCTTCGATAGTCAACTTACCCCTACCTACCAATAACATCGTGGAAACCAAGGCTCTAACCATTCCTCTTAAGAATCGGTTGGCTCTAACAGTATAAACCAAACACTTATCTTTTTCAATCCATTTACTCTCTGTAATCTGGCATATAAAGGTTCTAACCTGCGTATTTCTTTTTGAAAAGCTGGTGAAATCCTGATGAGTCAGCAATAGAGCAGCGGCTTGTTGCAATAAATCGTAATTGAGCGGGTAAGGGAAATACCAAGCCCTGTCTTCTAAAAAAGGGTCCTTGCTTTTATATAAGTAGTAACAATAGGTTCGATTTAGCGCATCAAATCTGCAATGCGCATCTTCTGCAACTTCTTTAACCCCACTTATTACAATGTCTGAGGGAAGAATGGCATTCATTTTATAAACAAACTGCTCGTGCAGTAACTGATCATAATCGAAATGAAAAAAATTTTGACGAGCATGCACTCCTGCATCGGTGCGAGAAGATCCAGTCAATGAAACAGAGTCGCGCTGCAATGTTTTAAATGCTAACTCTATTTCTTCTTGTATCGTACGGGCATTTTCTTGCGTTTGAAATCCGCTATAAGCTGTTCCCTTGTAAGCAACTTCTAAAAAATAACGTGCCATCTATTGAATCATTGCTTTAAAGCGTTGAACAAGATCTTGATTTGAAAATACGACAGTCAATTTATCAAACTGCGCACGATCAGTTACGTAAAGCCAAGCCTCTAATAAAAAATCATATCGTCCTTCATCCGTTTTAAAAATGCCACATAATTGTTTCAGTTGTGAAACCGAAAAACAATTGGATTGAAAAAATTTAGAGGCAGTAAGAAGTCGTTTGGTGTCAGTTGATGCAATTTGCATTGCTTGTGACAATGAATCAAGTACAAGTTGATTAGCCATCTCTTTACAACGAGGATTCGTAATCACTTCTGCACTCAGAATAGTTTCATCGTTGGAAACCACTGTTAGCGTATCTGCTTTTTTGATTGGTAGCATTGGCTCACTTGCTATAGTATCTTTTACAGCATTGGATGGATTTGAGATAATAACCACAGGTTTTTTTACAGAATCGATCTTGACTTCAGTTCTGGCTCGTAAGCTTGGATCTCCTGAGGCAAGTGATAGCAATGTTGCAAAATCTGTGCTGTCTTCAATAGCTGCTGCAGGAACAGCTTTCGTTTCAACCGGTGTCTTACTGTACTGCACTGCTAAACTTCTCCAATCCATCAGCCCCCATCCTTTGTCACCAAAATCTTTAAGTAAATATCCCCTATCCGTTTGATTGACTACCAAATGAAAAAACTGTGAAGGCCATTTATTAGAAGGAAAACTAACCTCTATGTGATAGGAAGTATCAACAAGTTTAGACAAAATCAAATAACCAGATTGGGAAGAAGTGAAACTGATTCCATTCATCTTTACCTGAAACGGCTGCGCAGGTTCAGTTTGCAGATAAACGAAATTGGTTCGTTGAGAAAAAAGAAATTGTGTGCTTAGTAAGAAGAACGAAAAGAAGAAAATTATTTGCTTCATGAAATTAGCAGGTGTAGGTCAACAAAAGTAGTTAATCTATCTACCACTTTCCTCCCGCACCGCCTCCACCAAAACCTCCGCCTCCAAATCCTCCAAAGCCACCTCCTGAACTACCACCAAAGCTTCCGCCACTCCATCCTCCACCGTACCAACCGCCACCCGTCCAACCCTGATGACCTCTACGATTAATCATTCCGCCTCCACCGCTTTTACCTTTTGCAAAAAGAAGAAGCAGTATGATGAGTAATAGTATCGTCAAACCAGGACTTACTTCAACCTCTCTTTTTCTAGCCGTATGATATTCGCCTGCTGCAGCACGTTGTAATGCTGTAATGGCTTGGGCGAGTCCTTTGTAATAATTACCCTGCTTAAAAGAAGGAATTAACTCATTTTCAACAATGGCGTCTGCAACCACATCCGGAATTGCTCCCTCCAATCCATACCCCGTTGCGATGTAAGCATCTCTGTCTCCACTTTTTGCACCTGTTGATATGAGAAGTACAATGCCATTATTGAATTGTTTACTACCCACCTCCCATTTACGACCTAGTGCAGTAGCAAATTCATTGGCCGTATAACCTTCTAATGTTTCTACAACAACTACAGCAATCTGATTAGAAGTGCTGTCGTCAAATGCAGTTAGCATTTTTTCAATAGAGGATGCCTGCGCACCCGTTAAAAATTGACCGCCCTGTGTAAAATCATTATATAATCTGGGAGGAGAAAAAGGTGAAGGAATTACCTTCTCAACCTGACTCCATGCAACTTGAGTAACCAAGAAAGCAAAAAGGAATAAGTATTTATTTTTCAGCCTCATCCAAAAACTACTTCGTTGTCTAATTCATTTTTATCTTTCTCACCTTGAAAAGGGAAATGTAGCTGCAACGCCTTTCCAATCTCTAAAATACAAGTACAAATTCCAGAAGAATAGTCAGCACGATTAAATGCAGCAAGAATTGCATTAACCTGTTCAATCCAATACGCACTTCCTAATTTTTCATGAATTCCTTGGTCGCCCCATATCGCCAATTGGCGATCAGTAATAGCCAGATAAAGTAGGACGCCGTTACGCTCGGCTGTTTGATGCATATTCAACTGATGGAATAATTCCGCTGCCCGATCGGTAGCTTCAATAAAGCGACATTTATTTTCAATAAATACTCTAATCTCTCCACTTGTTTGCTTCTCCGCTAGAATAATAGCAGCGGCAATGGCCTCCTTTTCCTCAGTAGAAAAAAGAGAAGAAGATTTTTTTTTAAAAAGTGAAAACAAGCTTATTGAATATTGAATTTAATATCGGGTGCTTTTTCTGAACCTTTATCAGCTTCATAGTAGGCCTTCTCAGAAAAATTAAAAGCACCGGCTAATATATTTCCTGGAAAACGTTTTACACGTAAATTAAAATCTTCTACTGCCTTGTTATAATCTTGTCTGGCAACATTAATACGGTTTTCCGTTCCTTCAATTTGCGTTTGAAAGTCCTGAAAAGCCTTAGTAGTTTTCAAGTCGGGATACTGCTCAAAAGAAGCGATAAGTCGACTAAAAGAACCCTGAAGGTTTGCTTGGGCCTGTTGATACGCCTGTAACGTTGCAGGATTGTTTATATCAATCTTCACTTGTGTAGCAGCAGCACGAGCAGCAACTACAGATTGCAACGTTGACTTTTCAAAATTAGCTGATGCCTCAACAGTCTTTATTACACTACCATACAAGTCTGTACGACGCTGGTAGTTTGTTTCCACATTGCTCCATGCTTTCTTCACGCCTTGTTCGCCGGTAACAAAACCGTTGAACGAGTTACATCCCCAAAATCCTAACAGAAGAAATAAGCCGCCAATCACTAAGAGGGTCAAAGTAGATCCTTTCATAGGTAAAATAATTTGTATGCAAATTTAATGGAAAAGAAGCGGAGGCAACTCTTTCCTGAATAGTAGAATGTTAAAGTTCTTAGCCAGCTTGTTGTACAGCTGCAATACCAGGCAGAACTTTTCCTTCGAAGTATTCCAACATTGCACCGCCACCTGTAGAAACATAACTAACACGGTCAGAAAATCCAAACTGATTTACGGCTGCCACCGAATCACCGCCACCCACCAGTGAAAAAGCACCCTTGTCTGTTGCATTGGCAACTGCCTCAGCTATGGCGAGGGTACCCGCCTGAAATGGTTTCATTTCAAAAACACCCATTGGGCCATTCCAAAGTATTGTTTTGGCAGCACTAATCACTTCTTTGAAATCGGCCCTAGCTTTTACTCCTATATCCAATCCCATCCAGCCGGATGGAATGCCAAAGCTCTCACAATTTGTTACCCTTGCATCTGCCGAAAACTTATCTGCAATCGTGCTATCTATTGGAAGGTGAATTCGAACTCCTTTGTTATTCGCTTTTTGCATGAGCTCACTTGCCAACTCCAAACGATCTTCTTCGCATAGTGAGCTACCAATAGCTTTCCCTTGCGCTTTCCAAAAAGTATACGCCATTCCACCACCAATGATAATATCGGTGGCCCGATCGAGTAAATTCTCAATGATTAAAATTTTATCACTCACTTTAGCGCCACCAATGATAGCAACAAAAGGCTTCTCAGCAGTATGAAGCACTCGCTCCGCACTCGCAACCTCAGCCTCCATTAATAACCCAAATGTTCTTTTCTCTTTTGGAAAGAAGGGTGCTATCACCGCAGTGGAGGCATGTGCACGGTGCGCGGTTCCAAATGCATCATTAACCCAGACAGTCCCCAATTTGGAGAGCTTTTCTGCGAATGCCATATCTCCCTTTTCTTCTTCCTTGTAAAAACGAAGGTTTTCTAGTAGCAATACTTCCCCTGGATTAAGTGAGTCAGCAACTTTCTTTGCTTCGTCACTAATACAATCTTCTACGAATTTTACGGAAACACCTGGTAAAAGTGATTGAAGATGGCTTACTAGATGACGTAGCGAATATTTTGGCGTAGGCCCTTCTTTTGGTCTCCCTAAATGGCTCATCAAAATAACAGATCCTCCCGTAGCTAAGATGTGATTGATAGTTGGAAGTGCCGCACGCATACGCGTATCGTCAGTAATTACTCCATTTGCATCGAGTGGTACATTGAAATCAACGCGCACTAATGCCTTTTCTTGCTGAAAACTGTAGCTTGAAAAAGACATGTTTATTTCTGAATGAGCTTGGCGAAATAATTAACTGTACGCACCAACTGGCTTACATAACTCATTTCATTGTCATACCAGCTAACTGTCTTTACCAACTGTTGTCCACCTGCAGCAATTACTTTGGTTTGAGTTGCATCAAATAGCGAACCGAATGAAATACCAATGATATCTGTGCTTACAATTTCATCTTCAGTGTAACCAAAAGATTCGTTGGAAGCGGCTTTCATTGCAGCGTTTACTTCTTCCACTGTAACCTTTTTATCGAGAATAGATATTAATTCGGTGAGTGAACCAGTGATTGTAGGCACACGCTGCGCACCTCCATCCAACTTACCTTTCAATTGTGGTAACACTAGCCCAATAGCCTTTGCTGCACCTGTACTGTTTGGTACAATATTGCCCGCAGCAGCACGTGCACGTCTTAAATCTCCTTTCGGATGAGGCGCATCCAATGTATTTTGATCATTTGTGTACGCGTGGATCGTTGTCATATGACCAGTAACCAAACCAAACTGCTCATCTAACACTTTTGCCATAGGGGCCAAACAGTTGGTGGTACAAGAGGCTCCAGAAATAATCTTTTCAGTGCCATCCAGTATTTCATGGTTCACGTTATAAACAACAGTTTTCAAATCTCCGGTTGCTGGTGCAGAAATTACTACTCGCTTTGCTCCAGCCTTTAGGTGTGCTTCCGCTTTATCTTTATCTGTGAAAAATCCAGTACACTCTAACACTACATCAACGTCATGAGCACCCCATGGAATTTGCGCAGGGTCCTTTTGTGCGTATATTTTTAGTACATCCTTATTTACAATGATGGAATCTTCAGTTGCCTTTACATCAGCATCAAACCTGCCTTGTGCACTGTCATATTTCAGTAAATGCGCTAGCACGTTTGGACTGGTTAAATCATTGATGGCTACTACATCAATGCCTTCCATATTATAGATTTTTCGATACACTAAACGACCAATTCGTCCAAAACCATTGATTGCGACTTTAACTGTAGCCATAGGTAAAATTTTGAGGGGACAAAGGTACAGCAACGAGATGAGATTTGGTTAACAATTCGGAGCCCCTTATCTTTGCGCTCCTGTAAAAAGGCCCGTTCGTCTAAGGGCTAGGACACCACCCTTTCACGGTGGTGATACGGGTTCGAATCCCGTACGGGCTACAAAGCCTTGCAGCGAAGCTGCGAGGCTTTTTTTATGCGAAGAGGTTTCGAAAGCTCGCTTTCGTAAACCGATGAGCATAAAAAAAGCCATTGCGCCGCCGATGCGGCGCAATGGCTTTGGGTAAATCAAATGCGAAAGGGAACATTGAAAATAATCCCGAAAACATACGTCACTCAGCCCCCCACCACTAACAAAAAATAATTCCAACCTGTCCAAGGTCATCCTACTTCCCTTTCACTGAACTTATTTTCATAGGAAAGGAAGTATGAATTTTAAAATAGGTACAGACAACAAGCAACTAAGCGAAGAGTTAGCTCAACTTTTGGAAGATAAAGGCGAACTATGTTTAACGCTTACACTACCCCTCGAAAAACTAAATCCACTTAGGGAGGCCAACGAGAGAAAACTAAAAGAGGCCATGCAAAAAGCAGCTTCTTATAAAGAACATCTCGCAAGCGATAAAAGAGAATTGGTAGATGGCCTACTAAAAAAACTAACTGATTGTAGTACAAAAATCGATTGGCTGCATGTACCGCAGGGTATTGGACTTTATGTTTCCCAAAAAAATGTCAGGATCTACAGTTTTGACTTTGCTCCTTCTGAAAAAATTATGTGGAGCGACCGTTTTATGCTACGAGACTTGATGTATCAACTTCAGATTGATCAACCTTTTTTAATTCTTACACTAACGGAGACAAAAAGTTATCTCTTCGAAAAAAAAAGAGGGAGATGGCAAAAAGTTTTAGACAATGAAATCAACCGAGATTATACCGACAATTATCTCTATGAAAAACCCTCGAGAAGCACACCCCAAGCTGGAAGTTCACATGTAAAAAGTTTTGAGAGAGATCCAGAAATACTAGAAGCAGCCCACCGAGTTCCTCATTTACATAAAATAAAACATCATCTAAAACCGTATCAAAATCTTTTTCGTCCTCTTGTAGTAATTGCTAATGATCGTCTACATCATGAAATAAACTTTCAAGACAACCCTCATGAACCTCTCATTAAGATCAGCAAAGACCCCAGTCACTACACACCTGCAGAGCTCGCAGAAATTGCGATACCCTATGTTTTTAAATATGTTGAAGACAAGATTGAAAGGCTAATCGCAGAGTGGAATGAACTAGTAGGCAAAGGATTTACACGAAGTGGGCTACAAGCTTGTTGGCGTGCAGCACAAGAAGGAAACTGCAAAATATTATTAGTTGAATTCGGCTACACAAAACCTGGATTTTTAGTAGAGGACCCCTCTTACCTTATGTTGAAACCCCCTGTGGCTAAGCACACCACTTTACCCGATGCAGTAGATGATTTATTAAAAACTGTCTTAAGCAAAGGTGGAACTGTTTTTTTCACTGCCAATGAATTATTATCGACCACTCAGCACGTAGCATTAATTACTCGCTATTAAAAATGAATATTATGAACAACAACTCAATGACCAAACTGCACGACTTACTAGACTATGATATTCTACAAAGTCATGCTGCAGAAAATCAACTAAAGTCTTACATAAAAAAATGGATTAGCCAAGCAAGTTCACTTTCATTAAAATCGCATTTACAGGAGTATTTATCAACGACAGAATCTCATTTACTCTATTTAAAGGATTACACATTGGCAAGCTCCTTGCCCGCACTACCGAATAGCAACCGAGTTATGAAAGCACTATTGACAGAGACAGAAGACAAACTCAAAAAATGTGCAGACAAAGAATTACAAGATGCTTGCTTACTAGCAGCAATACAAGAGATCAACCATGTTAAAATCAGTCAATATGGAACAGCGGCGTCCTTTTCAAAGACATTGGGAAATGAAAAGGCAGCCAGCCTGTTTCACTTATTTGAGGTAAACGAAAGAAAGATAGATAAAAAACTAAACAAGATTGCAAGACTTGAAATTAATCCCAGGGCTCTTAATCCTGCGTTAATTGGGTAAAATTAGTGTTTAATAAAAGAGTTATATAATAC
>JBEDEC010000164.1:0-11074 GCA_041175905.1 Bacteroidota bacterium | reverse complement strand
TTGGGTTTTCTTTCAAAAAAGATACCTGCTGTTGCGATTGAAAAAGATAATGCAGCACGAAGTACGGAGGGCGTTGCACCTGCCAGTAAACTAAATAGCCAGATGATTGAGATAATTAGTAACTGAGAAAGTAGCTGGGTGATTTTATTTTTTTGGAATGGAGAAAAAATTTGTTGCAGTAGCCATCCAATTAATGCAAGGTGCATGCCTGAGATCGCGATGATATGCACAACCCCCGTATTACTATACGATTGATTTATAACCGGGTCTAATTCTTGTCTATATCCGATTAAAAGGGCAGCTGCTAGTCCTGCTGCATTTTTATCAGAAATAGTTTCATGTAAGCAGCTTAGTATATGCTGTCTTAGTTGTGAGATGAAACGAGCTAACCGAGAGTTGTGTTGTTCATTTTTAAAAAACACATATTCTCCTTCTTTTAAAAAAACGCGATGTGTACAATCTTCCTGCGCATAGTGTCGCACCCAGTTTATTTCACCCGGGTTCCCTGCCCCTTGAATTAATACGGGTGCTTTATAGATAAGTAGTCGATCACCTGGAAGCACAAAACGCAAACTATCCTTTTTTGGAACGTAGATCAGTACATTACCTGTTACGGGGATACGTTTATTTTTTGTTTTGACGCTCGTTGCTTTTCCAAATAGTCTGATGTTCTTCGTTCTTTCTACGGGATCCTGTACTACGACTAATTCCAGCGAATGAAATGATTCCTCGTTTATAAATTTTCCCAGCCAGTTTTTTTGATTGCGAATGTCCTTGAGTTGAGTAAGTAATAAACCTGTTGCCCAAAAAAGTAAAAAAGCAATCCAATAACCTAGTTTGCTTTGTCGGAATCGAACACGTAAGGGGAGGGAGAAAAAAAGAAAAATACAAATTATACATCCTGCCAAAATTGATCCTAGGGCTGTCAGATTCAGTTGCAGGTTTGCTTGCGTAATAATACCCGCAATCAATCCAGCTAAGGGCAGCAAAAAAGGAGTTCGGATCCAATAACGGATTAAAGTGGGATGCATCCGCATAAACTATGCGATGCCAAATCAAAATGCAAGGGGTATTACTTGCTCAAGTACATACTTCTGTCTTTGTATAACTGACGGAAGTATGGATCTCGCAAATCTTTAATGAAACGGATAGCTTCTCCAGTCGATTTCATTTCAGGCCCCAACTCTTTATTAACGCCTGGGAACTTATTGAAACTAAACACGGGTTCCTTAATGGCGAAGCCGTCTAGTTTTTTCTCAAAGGTGAAATCTTTTAATTTATGTGTGCCCAACATTACTTTGGTAGCAACATTCAAATAAGGAATCTGATATGCTTTTGCAATAAACGGAGTAGTTCTTGAAGCGCGCGGATTGGCTTCTATTACAAACACCTTACCTTCTTTAATAGCAAATTGAATATTAATCAATCCTTGAATGTTTAAGGCGCGTGCAATTTTTTCTGCGTACTCTTCCATCTTTTGTACAATCAGTGGCGACAGGTTGAAAGCGGGTAATACCGCATTACTATCACCGGAGTGAATACCTGCAGGCTCAATATGTTCCATGACACCCATCACATGAAAATCGGTGCCATCAAAAATGGCATCAATCTCCGCCTCTTGACAGCGATCTAAAAAATGATCAATCAAAATCTTATTACCAGGAATATGCTTGAGCAAACTAACTACTGCACTTTCTACTTCTTCATCATTAATCACAATACGCATCCGTTGTCCTCCCAATACATACGAAGGGCGAACTAGCACGGGATATCCTACTTTGTTGGCAACCTGAACTGCTTCATCTACATTCCATGCTGTACCGTACTCTGGATAGGGTACTCCTAATTCTTTCAGCATATCACTGAATCGACCACGATCCTCTGCAATATCTAAGCTGTCGTAAGAAGTTCCAATGATGCGGATACCACGTTGGTGTAAACGCTCCGCTAGTTTGAGTGCAGTTTGACCTCCTAACTGTACAATAACACCTTCTGGTTTTTCATGCTCGATAATTTCCCAAAGGTGTTCCCAATAGACAGGTTCAAAATAAAGTTTGTCAGCCATGTCAAAATCGGTGGATACAGTTTCAGGATTACAGTTCACCATGATCGCTTCAAATCCTGCTTCTTTGATCGCAAGCAATCCGTGCACACAGCAATAATCAAATTCAATCCCTTGTCCAATGCGATTTGGGCCTGAACCCAATACAACTATCTTCTTTCTGTTAGAAACAATACTCTCGTTATGATTTCCTTTTTCAAAAGTGGAATAGAAGTAAGGTGTTTTTGCTTCAAACTCGGCGGCACAGGTGTCTACCATTTTGTAAACACGTGTGATACCGGCATTCTTTCTTTTTTCATACACCGCATCCTCGTCTCCATTGCGTACAATCCGTGCAATCTGTTCGTCACTAAATCCTTCTACCTTGGCTTCTTCCAGCAAAGAAAGCGGAAGATCTTCGAGGCTATACTTTGCTAACTCTTTTTCGAGGTTTACAATTTTTTGTATTTCATAGAGGAACCAACGATCAATTCCATTGGTTGCTTTTGAAATAGAACTAACTGAAATGCCTGCTTGCAACGCATCTTTGATTCGGAAGAGTCGATCCCATTTTGGTGTTTTGATATATTCTAATAACTCTTCTGCCCGCATCAAGCTTTTGCCATAATAGCCCAATCCCACTGCATTATTTTCTAAACTTTGACAAGCTTTTTGAATGGCCTCTGTAAAACTGCGCCCGATGCCCATTACTTCTCCAACGCTCTTCATCTGCAAACCCAATGTATCATTAGCGCCTTTGAATTTGTCAAAATTCCAGCGAGGAATCTTTACAATCACATAATCTAAGGTGGGTTCAAAGTAAGCAGAAGTGGTTTTTGTAATTTGATTTTCGAGTTCATCCAAATTATAACCAATGGCTAGTTTCGCAGCAATTTTTGCAATGGGATATCCCGTTGCTTTACTGGCCAACGCAGAAGAACGGCTCACACGTGGATTAATCTCAATGGCAATGATCTCTTCTGTATCTGGATTTAGCGCAAATTGAACATTACAACCTCCTGAAAAATTTCCCAGGTCACGCATCATGCGAATTGCGGTGTTTCGCATCAACTGCATAGCAGTATCGCTAAGCGTCATGGCTGGTGCCACGGTAATAGAATCACCCGTGTGCACACCCATCGGGTCAAAATTTTCTACCGTACAAATAATACAAACATTATTGGCGGCATCCCTCAATAATTCAAGCTCAAATTCCTTCCAACCCAAAACGGCTTTTTCTACCAACACTTCATGGATAGGCGAAGCCTGAAGTCCACGGTTGAGTGCTTCGTCCAGGTCGTCTTTATCATGCACAAAACCACCGCCAGTTCCACCCAATGTAAAAGAAGGACGGATTACAAGGGGGAAGCCAATTTCCTGCGCAAATTCTTTTCCTTCTAAAAAGGAGTTGGCGGTTTTTGCAGTTGCCACATTTACGCCTAATTCGATCATCCATTGCCTAAACTTTTCACGATCCTCTGCTTTATCAATGGCTTTGATATCCACTCCGATTAACCGAACACTATATTGTTTCCAGATACCTAGTTCCTCTGCTTCTTTCGCAAGGTTGAGGGCTGTTTGTCCTCCCATGGTAGGAAGGACTGCGTCGATTTGGTTTTCTTGTAAAATTTTTTCAATACTCTCCACAGTAAGCGGTAATAAATAGACTCTGTCAGCCATCATAGGGTCTGTCATGATGGTAGCTGGATTACTATTAATCAGAATTACTTTTATGCCCTCTTCTCGAAGTGAACGGGCTGCCTGCGTACCAGAATAATCGAACTCGCAGGCTTGACCAATAATAATGGGTCCTGAACCAATAATCAGGACGGAACGGATGGAGGTATCTTTTGGCATTTTAAAAAAAACAAATTGTGCAAAACTAAGGGAATTCGGGCGTTGCTACGTTGGGATTTGAATAAATTTCTTGATCGGAGCTTACCTTTGCGCATGCGATTTTTTACGGTATTTACTAGTCTTGTTTTCCTCTTGAATTTTACTGGTTTTACGCAAAGGGTTCAGTATCCCCAGGGCTACTTTAGAAACCCGATGGGCATTCCTATGGAGTTGACTGCCAATTTTGGAGAATTAAGAAACCATCACTGGCATATGGGCCTTGACATTCGAACGCAGGCCAAAGAAAATTTACCCGTTTATGCTGCTGCCTCCGGATATATTGCTGCCATAGGAGTTCGTCCGCTCAGTTTTGGTCGCTTTATTATTATACAGCACCCCAACGGATTGTCTACTTTATATGCGCATCTAAATGATTTTGCCCCTGCCATTGAGGCGTATGTAACCCAAAAGCAATATGAGCAAGAAAGCTGGGCTGTTGAATTGAAATTTACGCCTGATCAGTTCCCCGTATCCAAAGGAACATTTATTGCTTACAGTGGAAATACAGGAGGTTCGGCGGGCCCCCATTTGCATTTTGAAATCATCGATACCAAAACTGAGCGTCGTCTTAATCCATTACTATTTGGATTTTCCTTGCCTGATGAAGTTCCTCCGGTTATTAAAGGACTTGCCTTATATGACAGAAGTCGTTCTGTCAATGGGCAATCACCTCGACCAGTTGCGCTCAAAAAAACGAAAGAAGGGTATACGCTTTTAGCAGGAACTGCATTAGTCACCGATTTAAGTCAAATCAGTTTTGCTTTACAAACTTTTGACCAAGTAAGTGGATCGACCAATCCAAATGGAGTATACAGCGCTACGCTTCGAGTGGATGGTGAAACGCAACTCACTTTTATTTTAGATAGTATCGATTATGAGCAGACAGGTTATATCAATGCGCATATTGATTACAGACATAAGCAACAAGGCGGTGCATATTATCAACATCTCTCTGCCTTACCAGGCGAAGGTGGCGTAGCATACCATCTTATCAAAAATGATGGTGTAATTCGGTTAAAAGATACTCTGACTCACCAAATTGAAATCAGTGTACAAGATGCCAATGGTAATGAGTCTATTTTGCAGTTTGGCATAAAAACCAATAATCCATGGCAAGGTTTAGCTGCTAATCCTGCGAAGTTGCCCGCAAAAGAGCCCACTCATTTTACACCTCAAATTCCTGTTAAAATAAAAAAACCAGACTTTGAACTGGATTTTCCTGCTATGGGGCTCTATGATAGTCTTCCCATTTATTATCGAAGAGACCTGTTCCCATTATTGCCAAATGCAATTACTGCGAGACATCAAGTAAATGATCCTTCCACTCCGGTTCATTTAGATTTTGAAGTTCGATTTAAGCCAGAAAAAAAGATTGTACCTGAATTGAAAAATAAAGTGGTGGTACAAAGAAGTTTTGGGTCAGTGAAAAAAACCAAATTAGCTACTTGGAAGGGAGAGTGGATCAGTGCAAAGTTTGATGACTTCGGATACTTCCAAGCGTTTGTTGATACCGTTGCTCCTCTAGTGAATCTTGCGGGTAAAGGTGATACGATCAATGTGAGCGCTCTCTCGCGCATTAGTTTTACTCCTACAGATAATTTTGGTATAATAAAATCGTTTCGTGCCGAACTAAATGGCCAGTGGGTGCGTTTTACTAATGACAAAGGTCGAACCTGGGTCTATCGTTTTGACGAACGTTGTCCGTACGGCACTCACCAATTACAAGTAACAGTAGAGGACCTTGCTGGCAACCAAACCACGCGCAGTTGGTGGATCAAACGAAGCCCTTATCGTCCTCCTGTTAAAAAAGTGATCAAAAAAAAGCGACGCAAATGATTTCATTAAAAGTAGGAGACAAGGCACCTGCATTTAGCACAACGGATCAAGATGGGAATGCTATTAAACTATCGTCTTTCAAAGGGAAAAAGGTTGTCTTATATTTTTATCCAAAAGACTTGACCTCAACTTGTACTGTACAAGCTTGTAATTTGAGGGATCATTATAAAACCTTGCTCAAAAAAGGGTATATCGTGTTAGGCGTGAGTCCAGATTCTTCGCAATCCCATCAAAAGTTCATTGCTAAGCATGAACTTCCCTTTCCTTTATTAGTAGATACCGAACATAAAATTGCTGAGGCTTTTGGCGTGTGGGGTGAGAAAAAAATGTACGGTAGAACCTACCAGGGTATTCACCGTACCACTTTTATTATTGATGAGAAAGGTAAAATTGAGCGCATCATTGATAAGCCTAAAAGCAGTGTACACGCGCAGGAAATTCTTGAATCTTAAGCAAGCGTAATTTTCCACTCGATTTCTCCAAATGCAATTGGATGTTCAATTCGATCGAGCAGTAGCTCTCCATTGGGAGTGATACCGGTTGGGATTGCACTAAATGAAGCACCTGCTCTACTAAATTGACAAAGCTCTCCTCGTTTGTAGAGGTGCTGTTGATATTGCGCTAGCAGTTGTTGAGGTGTCATCTCGAATAAATTATTTAATTCAGTAGATAGGGAGTTGCAAAGAGATTTTGCTAGCGTTGCCGGTTCGTTTTTTTTCTGTGTAATCTGAAATAATGAAATAGGATTAGGTAGCTCCTGCGAGAATGTTTCTTGATTAATATTAATTCCAATTCCAATGATTGCCCATTGCCAAGACCCATTTGAACGAATTGAGTTTTCGATTAAAATACCGGCAATCTTTCGATCACCATAATAAATATCGTTTGGCCACTTGATTTTGAAAAGCTCCGGTCTGCCGACAAGGCTTGCCAAAAAATTACGAACCCCGATAGCCACGGCTCCACTCAGCAAAAACTGTTGCGAAACCGTTAAAAAATGGGGTTCGATCAGTAATGTCAAGGCAACACCCTGGTCCTTACTACTTGCCCAACTTTTGCCCCGCTGGCCCTTACCTTTTTGTTGGTTAGCAGTAAAAATTGCCATGCCTGATTGTGCGACCCCCCCTTCTAGTAAGCGGTGGCCTTCTTCGTTGGTACTATCCAGCTCAGAAAAACTGATAAACGGCTGTCCTAGTGTGGGGAGTAGTGGTGGCAATTAATTATGTATTTTTACAGAGTAAAAGGATACACGAAACTAAAGCAATCAAATAGTTGGAACAACTGGCAGTACTGGCTGGCGGCAGAAATAAAAAACCATCCGCTGGAAAAAAAGCGGTAAAACGTCTCACCAAGAGCTCCAAGATCATCAAAACCATCATCGCCGCTATTGAAAATAAAAAGGGCGAACGAATTGTGTTACTGGACCTTCGGAAAATCAACGAGGCCGTTGCCGATTTTTTTATCATTTGTGAAGCAACTAACCAGCCCCAGATCAGGGCTATTGCAGATCATGTGATCGATCAGGTAAAGGATTTGTGTGAGGAATCACCTTACCGGCAAGAGGGGCAAAAACAATTACAATGGGTTTTAATCGATTATGTGAATGTGGTTGTGCATGTGATGACTCCCGAAAACCGAAAGTTTTACAAACTGGAGGAGATGTGGAGTGACGAATAGTAAACAAAATGTGTTTTCAGGCATTATTAGTATAGGAGAAAAATTATGTTACCAAATAAAGACAAAAGAAACCAAGGGGACCGTGGACCGGCTTCTTCGGGACGAAAAGGCCCTCAGTTTAATATTTACTGGCTATATGCAATCATACTGGTCTTTTTGATCGGCTCTTCATTGTTTGGGCCAATGGCGCCCAATATGGCTAAGATCAATGAGCTGGAGTTCAGAAATATGGTGGCCCAGGGACAGGTGGATCGTTACACCATTGTAGATAATCGTAAGCTTGTTAAAGTTTATCTTAATGAGAATGGCCGTAAAGCGCATACCAAAGAAATTAAAGAAGCAGCTGGCAAGGTAGATCCAAAAGGTCCGCACATGGCATTCAAGATTACGGGTGCCGATGTGTTCAAAAAATCGATGGACGATTTTTACAAAGAGAAGAGAGAGGCCGTTACGGCAGGGGCTGTTACCAGCGTCGTCAATGAAGTTCCTTATGATGTGGAAAGTGAAAGAGATTGGTTGGGCAGCGCGATTCAGTTCATTTTGCCAATCATACTTTTTGCTGCCATCTGGATTTTTATGATGCGTAAAATGGGTGGTGGTGCAGGCGGTGGAGCTGGCGGCGGCGGGATTTTTAGTATTGGAAAATCAAAAGCTACTTTATTTGATAAAGGAACCAAGGTAAATATCACATTTGCTGATGTGGCTGGATTGGATGAAGCCAAAGTAGAAGTGATGGAAATCGTTGACTTTTTAAAGAACCCCAAAAAATATACAAACCTTGGTGGTAAGATTCCTAAAGGTGCTTTGTTGATTGGTCCTCCTGGTACCGGTAAAACATTATTGGCAAAGGCAGTGGCCGGAGAAGCACAGGTTCCTTTCTTCAGTTTGAGTGGTTCTGATTTTGTTGAGATGTTTGTTGGAGTGGGCGCTAGTCGCGTTCGTGATCTATTTAAGCAAGCCCGTGAAAAAGCTCCTTGTATCATTTTTATAGATGAAATCGATGCGATTGGTCGTGCCAGAGGAAAGAATGCCATGATGAGTAATGATGAAAGAGAAAGTACCCTCAATCAAATGTTAGTGGAGATGGATGGTTTTGGTACTGACACGGGCATCATTGTATTGGCTGCAACAAACCGTCCAGATGTATTGGATAGCGCCTTGCTTCGTCCCGGACGTTTTGATCGACAGATTTCCATTGATAAACCAGATTTAAAAGGAAGAGAAGATATTTTTAAAGTACATCTTAAGCCAATTAAAATTTCCAAATCTCTTGACATTCATAAACTCGCCGAGCAAACGCCTGGTTTTGCTGGTGCTGATATAGCAAATGTTTGTAATGAGGCTGCCTTGATTGCGGCGCGTAAAAACAAAGAGGCGGTTGACATGCAGGATTTTCAGGATGCTGTGGACCGTGTCATTGGAGGATTGGAAAAAAAGAACAAGATTATTTCTCCGGAAGAGAAAAAAATCATTGCCTATCACGAAGCAGGTCATGCTATTTGCGGATGGTTTTTAGAACATGCGTATCCACTTTTGAAAGTAACTATTGTTCCCAGAGGAACAGCGGCATTGGGATATGCGCAGTACACACCTAAAGAGCAGTATTTATATAATACAGATCAATTGAATGATCAGATCTGTATGACCTTGGGAGGTCGTGCCAGTGAAGATATTTTCTTTGGAAAAATTTCTACGGGGGCACAGAATGATCTGCAACAAATTACGCGGATGGCTTACTCCATGGTTACGGTATATGGAATGAATGAGAAAGTGGGTAATGTTAGTTTTTATGATCCACAACAAGAAAATACATTTACTAAACCTTATTCCGACGATACAGCAAAACTGATCGATTTTGAAGTGCGTCATTTGATTGACACTGCGTATGAGCGTACTAAACAATTGCTCACTGCCCGGAAAGAGGAAGTTGAAAAACTGGCAAATGCGTTACTAGAGAAAGAAGTGCTATTCCAAAGTGATGTGGAAGCCCTAATTGGTAAGCGTCCATTTGAAGATAAAAAAGTAATTAGTGCTGAGAATACGGAGAACGTTGAAAAAATAGAAGAGTCTACTCCAGCATCATGAATATCTCACCTGCAAAAGAAAATATTTTAAAGCGTATACGGGAGGCGCTGGCACAGGAAACACCTATGCCTTTTCCGCAAAGTGAAAAAAATGGAAATCTTTTTCCAGCACCTCCGCAAGAGCCAGAAATTGAATTTGCAGAGCAGTTTACACAGCTTCAGGGTAAGTTTATTTATTGTATCAATCGGCAAGAACTTGCTTTTCAGTTTGGCAGCTTGGCAAAAAAACAAGACTGGGCTCCCATTTTTTGTACCGACGATAAGTTGATCAGTTTACTAGGTGAATCTCTTTCAGAAAGACTCACGCAAACTGATTTGGCTGACTGTAGTGTTGCCGTTACCGGTTGTGAATTTCTGGTTGCGCGTACGGGTTCTATTTTACTGAGTAGTGCGCAGACAAATGGTCGCACGGCTAGTGTTTATGCACCCATTCACGTTTGTATTGCCTTTATGGATCAAATTGTATACGACATTAAAGACGCTATGCAGGCAGCACGTGAAAAGTATGGTTCAGGCTTTCCTTCTTTCCTAACACTAGCTACCGGACCCAGTAGAACGGCCGATATTGAAAAAACATTAGTAGTAGGGGTGCACGGGCCCAAAGAAGTATATCTCTTTTTAGTTGAAGCCTGAACTTGAATATTTTTTTCAATCTTCGTGTTGTAAAAATTAAATCGTGTCAGCAACCAAGTCTCAAAAAATTTATTTCTTATCTGATTTTCATCTGGGTGCTCCCACTTCGGAACAAAGCCTGGCGCGAGAAAAAAAGATCTGTTCTTTTTTGAATGAGATCCGAAAAGACGCCGATGAGATTTTTTTGATGGGTGATCTTTTTGATTTTTGGTACGAGTATTCTAAAGTGGTACCCAAAGGATATGTACGATTATTGGGTACACTCGCCTCTATCAGTGACCAAGGTATTCCACTTCATTTTTTTGTGGGTAACCACGATATGTGGGTTCGCAATTATTTTTCGCAAGAGCTAAACCTTACCACTTATTTTGAACCAATAACCATTGAAAGAAATGGCGTACGTATTCACTTGGGTCATGGGGATGGTTTAGGGCCTGGCGATGAGGGATACAAAAGATTGAAACTAATCTTTCGCAACCCCCTCTGTCAGTGGTTATTTGGCATACTGCCTCCTCAAATCGGATTGGGACTTGCTGAATATTTTAGTCAAAAGAGCAGAGCGCAAACAGCCGATCGCGAAGAACATTTTTTGGGGGAGGATAAAGAATGGTTGATTAGTTATTGTCGTGATTATTTAGAGGCTCAACCGTCGGTGGATTACTTCTTATTCGGTCACCGCCACTTACCAATTGACTGGCCCATCAAAACTAAAAATGGACAAGGGCAAGCTCGTTACCTCAATTTGGGTGACTGGATCCGCTATGACACCTATGCAGTGTTAGAAGGAACAAGTATTCAGTTGAAGGCCTATCAAAAGGATGAGCAACGAATCATTCGTTCTCAATAAGAGCGTCGATATATTTATTTGGTATATTTAAATAACAATTATTATGACCAGCATTTGGCA
>JBEDEC010000163.1:0-3171 GCA_041175905.1 Bacteroidota bacterium | reverse complement strand
ACAAACTACAACCTGCTAATCTCATTTTATATGATGTCATTCAATAAGCACACTGATTTCGCTCAATCTTTTGTTCGGGGTATTCTATTTTGCTGTGTTCTACTCTTTGGAGTAAATCTCTCAGGTAATGCGCAGCGCAAGACAGATCCATTGCTTTCCACAATTCTAGCGAGGGCTACTTCTGAACCTACACGTAAAGTGTTGGCAGATCCAACAACCTATCGGTTACAGATCATTTACACGCAGATTGACCGTGACAAAAAAGGCGTTCCTCATTTTACCAATCATCTCTACAATGTGGATCCCAATTTTTATTTCAATCCGGCTTCGATGGTTAAGATGCCACTTGCTTTTTTAGCAGTAGAAAAACTCAATCAACTCAATATTACAGGTGTAGACAAGCACACGAAAATGATTTATGATAGTAGTTATCCAAAACAAGTGGCGTTGAAAAAAGATAATTCTGCTCCTGATTCATCTGTGACCATCGCCCATTTGATCAAACGTGCTTTTTTGATTAGTGAAAATGATCCCTATAACCGCTTGTATCAATTTATGGGGCAGGGTCCTATCAATAAAATACTCCAGCAAAAGGGATATACCTCTACAAGAATTACGCGCCAGTTTATGGGCTACACGGAGGAACAAAACCGCCACACTAATGCGATTCGGTTTTATGATAAGAATAATCAACAGATCTATTTTCAAGAGGCGGGTTACAACACCGATAGCTTTTTATTCCCTGCTCCTATTCTCATAGGGGATGCGCACATTGATCGCAATGAAAAACTAGTGCAAGGTCCTTTTGATTTTACTCGGCACAATTCTATTTCACTAATCGACATGCAAAAAATGTTGCAGGCAATTATTTTTCCTGCCTCTGTTCCTCAAAAAAGCCGATTTGATATCAGCGAACAAGACCGACTATTTCTGCTTCAATATCTTTCGCAATATCCCTCCGAAACAACTTATCCCAAATACGATACAGCTGTTTACTATGATAGCTATGTAAAATTCTTTTTTAATGATGCTACACACCAAATGCCACCAGGGGTTCGTGTTTTTAATAAGGTGGGGTGGGCTTATGGATTTTTGACGGATGTATCCTATGTGGTTGACACGGTTCACCAGATTGACTACTTTTTATCTGCAACGCTATACGTAAATAGCGATGGGGTGGTAAATGACTCTAAGTATGATGAAGAAACAATCGGCTTTCCTTTTTTACGAGAATTAGGCGGGCTGGTGCACCAATACGAATTAGAACGTACCCGGCGTTTTCGCCCAGCCCTCGGTCTCCAAGGGGTACACTATGAAACCAGAAACTGGCAGGATTCCCGCCCTTCTATTCGAAATGCCGATAATTAGTTTTATTGACAATCAACAACCTGTGATAATATTGCAGCCCCGATAGAAATTGACAGAACTTTTTTGAACGGAGATTGTAGTATAGTCATGAACGCGTTTACCATAAAGGATTTGGAGAACCTCTCCGGGGTCAAGGCGCACACGATTAGGATCTGGGAGCAGCGTTATAACTTCTTGAAGCCGCAGCGTACGGAGACTAATATTCGCTATTACTCCAACGAAGAGCTTAAGACTATTCTTAACATTTCCCTGCTAAATAAGTATGGGTTTAAGATTTCCCATATCGATCGAATGACCTCCGAGGAAATTGGTCAACGGATTCTCTCTCTTAGTGATACAGATGCCATCCAGGAGCGGAATGTAAACGAGTTGTTGAAGGAAATGATCGATTTGAATGTAGAAAGACTAGACAAAATCATTTCTGAACATATTGCATTAAAGGGGTTGGAGCGTTCGATGATGAAGCTGTTGTTCCCATTTTTAGAAAAAATCGGAATTCTATGGCTTACAGGTCACATTAACCCTGCGCAGGAACACCTTGTTACCAATTTGATCCGTCAGAAAATGATGGTGGCAATTGACAAAACACAAATTCCTTCAAACCCCAGAAAAAATATATTACTGTTTTTACCAGAAGGGGAATATCATGAATTAGGTCTTTTATTCCTTTACTACCTGATGAAAACAAAGGATATCGGAGTTATTTATGCAGGAGCCAATATTCCATTTAAGGATGTTGCCTATATCGTAAATCTTAAAAAGCCAGACTATATTTTCTGCCACCTGACTTCTACAGTTTCTAATTTCTCCATGGAGCGGTTTCTAGAAAAATCTGCGCATTACTTTACAGGTACACCATTGATCGTTTCTGGTTATCCAATCCTAAGTTATAAGAAACAGGTCCCTGCGGGTATACAGTTCAAATACTCACTAACTGAGATGATGGACTTTATTAACCAGCTTGCGGTTTAAGGAGCGAGTCTTTCAATCTTCCAGTTCAATTCTTGTTCGCGAGTGTAGCAAATGCGGTCGTGCATGCGACTAGGTCTGCCTTGCCAAAATTCAAATCGAATGGGCTCAACTCGAAATCCGCCCCAATGTGGAGGGCGGGGTATTGATGTTTGTCCTTGGTATTTCTTTTCTACTTGTGCAAAGTTCTCTTCTAGCCATTCCTTACTCTCTACAACTTGACTTTGTGGAGAGGCCCAAGCCCCAATTTGACTTCCGACCGGTCTGCTATGATAATACGTATCGCTCTCCGTTGCAGAAATGGGGGAGGCTGTTCCGATAATGCGAATTTGTCTCTCTAATTCTTTCCAGAAAAAAAGTAAGGAACACTCTGGTTGCACTTTTAGTTGCAACCCTTTGGCGCTTTCATAATTTGTAAAAAAGACAAATCCTTTTTCATCATATCCTTTCAAGAGAACAATTCTGGATTCAGGATAACCCTTTTCACCAATGGTGGCTAATGTCATTGCATTAACCTCTTCTATATCGGCTTCTGTAGCCTGTTTCCACCAGGCAGAAAATTGCACAAAGGGGTTTGATGCTACATCCTTCTCAGAAAGAGAATGTAATGCATAGTCTTTGCGAAGATCAGCGATAGAAGAATGTGCCATAGCTAAGAGAGGTTAAAGATACAACACATTCGATTGTGCAGTTCAAAGGGCTTTAATCTGGCGCTCCCTTCGTAATTTTAAATCATAGCTAAGCGCCTATGCACTCTATTATTGATGCGAATCGAATTCGACAGATATTTTTGATTGCCCTGATTCTCTTTATCGGTGTTATCCTTTTTAGAGA
>JBEDEC010000162.1:0-14077 GCA_041175905.1 Bacteroidota bacterium | reverse complement strand
ACAGCACGGATAGCTGCATTCATGCCTGGAGAGTCGCCGCCCGAGGTTAAGACGCCTATTCGGGTCACTTTAGAGTTCATCTGAAAAAAATTGAGTGGTGAAGGTACGTGTTTTCTTTAGTTTTACCCTATGAAAGTGCTTGTTACAGGTGCAAATGGTTTTTTAGGATTCTACCTCTGCAAAAAGCTGCTTGATATTGGTCATGAGGTAGTGGCAACTAGCAGGGGAAATTGCAGACTTCCGTTCAATGGAACAATTGGATTTAGTTATTTACCGCTAGACTTAGCTTCTGAAGATCAGTCCAGCACTATTATTCGTCAAGTTTCTCCCGATTATATTATTCATGCTGCCGCCATGGGTAAGCCAGATGAGTGTGAAGAAAAAAAAGAGCTCGCTACCCAAATCAATTCGATGGGAACATTCAATCTTTTGCAAGCGGCTAGTGAAAAGAAAATTCCTTTTAACTACATCTCAACTGATTTTGTATTTGATGGTGTTGCCGGAAATTATTCAGAGGATGCAATACGAAATCCCATTAATCATTACGGTAAAACAAAGCTAGAAGCTGAGAATTGGGTTGAAAAATATTCGTCTGAGTGGTCAATAGTACGCACTGTTCTAGTATATGGCAAGCCCATGACAGGACGTTCTAATTTATTGTCTATTGTACACGAGAAATTAAATAGAGGAGAGACTTACCAGGTAGTAGATGACCAGGTACGTACACCAACTTTTGTAGAGGATTTAGTCACAGGCATAATCAGTGTGATGGATAAACGCGCGCAAGGGGTATTCAATATCTGTGGTGAGGAAGTTTTAACTCCCTATCAGATGGCAATTCGTACTGCAAACTTTCTTGGGTTAGACGCATCGTTACTAATACGGACCCTTTCATCCAATTTTAATCAACCAGCAAGAAGACCTTTAATTACCGGGTTGCAAATCGAGAAAGCTCGCTCAATATTGGGATTTAGCCCTTCAAATTTTGAAGAAGGTCTTCGCAAAACTTTTAATGTTACCTAATTCATCATTAGGATGTTGACGCTTCGCTGAAGGATGTTGAATGCTATTTCTGCCATTAGATTTTCCTTATCCAATGTGGGATTTACCTCTGTTATCTCAAAGCAGCAAATCTTTCTGTTTTGCATAAATTTACTAACCAAATCTTCAGCTTCTCGCTCTCTTAATCCGTTTCCAACTGGGGTACCTGTGCCTTTGGAGATAGCTGCATCCAAACAGTCTACATCAAAAGATAAATAGATATCAGTACAATCTGCAAGGTATCTAAAAATTGAACGAACAACGTTCTCGGCTCCTTTACTTCTAATTTCTTTGGTAGAAATTTTTTTAATTCCTAACCGATCGAGTAAATTTTTTTCTTCCTTCTCAAAATCTCGGAGTGAGATAAAGACAACGTTTTCTGGAAGAACTTTTGGACTGATTTTCCCGAGCTGTTTTAGTTTATTCCAGTATTCGATTGTAACAGCATCAGGTTTGTGTATCGCTGATTCTTTATTGTCAATTCCAAGAGAGATTGCCATAGGCATTCCATGCATGTTGCCAGATGGCGTTGTATAGGGAGTATGAAGATCGGCGTGTGCGTCAATCCAAATTACACCTAGTTTACTTTTGGGTTTAGCAATACGAATACCTGCAATAGTGGCGCCCGAAGTAGCATGATCACCGCTTATCACTACTGGAAAAAAATTGTTTTTGATAGTATCTGCAACGGATTTAGACACTCTCTCATACATCCTGTGCATGCCCTTAATCCGTTTAGCATAAGGGGATTCAATGGGTTCGTGTAGCAGTCTGTTTTCAGTTTCAATTTTTTCGGAGGGAAAGTGAATAAAGAAATTACTCATAAAATCCAGTGCTGCGATTTTGATCGCCTCTACTCCCAGGCTGGCGCCTCTGGTTCCGGCACCAATTTCTGAAGGAACTTCAATGAGTTTCACATTTTTCATAGGATAGCAAAGGTAGGGTGGGAAAATTCGGCACCCTGTAATAACAAGTTAATTCTTGCTCAAAACTATCTTGGTTTAGGATTTCTTCAGAGGGGTGCTTACATTTGCAAAGCTTAAAATCAATCGTTTATGGCCAGGATTATTCCTTTTAGAGAAGCGCTTCGTGAAGCTATGGTTGAAGAGATGCGTAGAGATGAGCGCATTTTTTTGATGGGAGAAGAGGTTGCTGAGTATAATGGTGCTTATAAAGTTAGTCAGGGAATGTTGGCAGAATTTGGATATAAGCGTGTAATTGATACCCCAATTTCTGAGTTGGGCTTTGCTGCTGTTGGTGTTGGTGCTGCTCAAAATGGATTACGTCCAATTGTTGAGTTTATGACCTGGAACTTTGCTGTTTTGGCTTTAGATCAAATTTTAAATACGGCGTCTAAAATGTTGGCAATGAGTGGCGGACAAATAAGCTGCCCAATTGTTTTTAGAGGTCCCAATGGCTCTGCGGGTCAGTTAGGTGCACAGCACTCTACTGCTTTTGAGTCCTTGTATGCTAACATTCCGGGTATTAAGGTGGTATCTCCAAGTAACGGGTATGATGCCAAGGGTCTTTTAAAGCAAGCCCTACGTTACGAAGAAGATCCGGTTGTTTTTATGGAAAGTGAGTTAATGTATGGCGACAAATCTGAAGTACCAGACGATGAGTATTACATCGAATTGGGAAAAGCTGATATCAAAAAATCGGGTAGGGATGTGACGCTGGTTTCATTCAACAAAATGATGAAAGTCGCGTTGGGTGCTGCTGATGAGCTGGAAAAAGAGGGTATTAGCGCAGAAGTAATTGACCTTCGCACTATTCGACCTCTAGATTGGCACACCGTATTAGAGAGTGTCAAAAAAACGAATCGCTTGGTGATTATTGAAGAGCAATGGCCATTTGCATCTGTTTCATCAGAAATTTCCTATAGAATTCAAAAAGAAGGATTTGATTATTTGGATGCACCCATTCGCAGAATTACTGCAGCGGATGCCCCATTGCATTATGCGCCAAATCTTGTAGCTGCTGCACTGCCTGATGTGAGTCGAACTGTCAAGTTAGTCAAGGAAGTTATGTATCAACTAAAATAATATGCCTCTGCAACACTTTTTTGTTGTTTACTTAGTCAGTTTACTACTGGTTTTACTGCCCGCATTTGGTTTATCCAAATTATTTGAAAAGGCAGGAGTTGAATCCTGGAAAGCTTTTGTGCCTTTCTACAACACTTTTTTAATGCAACAAATTGCTGGCAGACCTGCTCATTGGGTTTTTTGGCAATTCATTCCTGTTATAGGATGGTTTATCACACCTGGAATTTTTATTGAGTTTTCAAAAGTATTTGGCCGCTTTTCTTTGCGTGAAAACTGTGCTGCCGCAATTTTTGCCCCCTTCTATTTTCCTTGGTTATCTACTCAAAAGGATGTAAAGTTCATTGGTAAAGAGGCTGTACTACAACATCGTAAGCCATCGTGGAGAGAGTGGTTTGATGCAGCGGTGTTTGCTATTGTTGCCGCTACGCTCATGCGCACTTTTGTATTTGAAGCGTATACAATTCCATCTGGTTCTATGGAAAAAAGTTTGCTGGTCAATGATTTTCTTTTTGTGAGCAAACTGAGTTATGGTCCTCGCATTCCTAATACTCCCTTGGCTGTACCATTTGTCCATAACTATCTTCCATTTGGCTCTAGTAAAAAGTCATATACGCAAATTGCATCACTCCCTTACATCCGATGGTTTGCTTCTCCCGTTGATAGAAATGATGCTGTTGTCTTTAATTTTCCTGCGGGTGATACAGTAATTAACTTACCAGAGTACCAGTCAAAAGATCCGTACTATGATGTTTGTCGCAGATTAGGAAATGGAAATATTGACGAGGGTAGAAAAATAGTGTTAAGCGACCCTACATCCTATCCGCTTGCAATTCATGCTAATGACAAGACGGATAATTACATCAAACGATGTGTGGCTGTTCCTGGTGATAAACTTAGTTTACGCCGAGGTCAATTGATGATTGATGGAAAACAAGTGGTTCCTCCGCCTGATGCCCAGTACACTTACTCATTTCGTTCTACGATTCCTTTAGATCCAGAAATCATGAAGGAGGACTTTAATACTACAGAATTTGGAGTCGATATGAGTGGGCGATATGTTATTAATTTGCCTTACAATAAAGTGAAGCAATTCCGTCAGCAAAAATTTCTAGACGGTCTGCTTGTTCCTGATGATGAGCCCTATGATGCCAGTGCAGTAAATGATATGGATCCCCGAACTACTTCCGGAGATGTATACCCCTACGATACAACTTATTTTAAATGGACCAAGGATAATTATGGGCCCATTTGGATTCCTGCTAAAGGAGGATCTATACCCTTAACAGATTCTACCTATTCATTGTATGAGCGCGTTATCCGGGTATATGAAAAAAATGATCTTTACAAGTTAAATGGCCAAATCATTCTTAATGGTAAGCCTGCGACCTCCTATACATTCAAAATGAATTATTATTGGATGATGGGTGATAACCGTCATGGTTCACAAGATTCTCGATTTTGGGGATTTGTTCCCGAGGACCGAATTGTAGGTAAAGCCTGGCTAATTTGGTTTAGTTGGGAAAATGGCCCACGATGGAACAGATTGTTCAAAAAGATCAAATAACTTAACTTTAGATGCCCCTACAAGGGGCATCTTTCTTTTCCAAACTAGTCTATGAAAAAAGAGAATTATCAATTTGAATACATACGTGTTCCTTCCCAAGAACATTTAAAGCCAGAGGATCAAGAGTTGATGCGACTTGCTTTGATTGCTTCCTCACAAGCTTATGCGCCCTATTCCAATTTTTTAGTGGGTGCAGCTGCCAGATTGAAATCTGGAATGATTCTCACGGGGTCAAATCAGGAAAATGCTTCATATCCTGTTGGAGTGTGTGCAGAGCGAGTTTTACTTGGTGTTGTTGCTTCGCAACACCCGCAAATTCCTATTGATACGATGGCTATTACCTATCAATCTAAAAACAGAGAAAGTAAAGTTCCTGTATCTCCTTGCGGCATGTGTCGGCAGGCTTTACTGGAGTTTGAAAACAGAGTTAATCATCCGATGCGTTTGATATTGGGTGGTGCTGAAGGAGAAGTATTGATAATCGACTCTGCCCGTTTATTATTGCCCCTAGCCTTTGAAAGCAGTTACCTAAAATAAATATCTATTTAAATATTTTGTATGCCTCCTATTTCAAAAAACAGAAGAGATTTTATCAGGCAAACTTCCTTAGCTACTGCAGGTTGGTTTATAATTCCTCGACATGTTCTTGGCAATGGATTTATTGCGCCTAGTGATAAACTAAATGTGGCGGGAATTGGAGTGGGAGGACAGGGAGCTGGAGATTTAGCAAGTATCGCAAAAAGTCCTTACGTTAATATCGTTGCGTTATGTGATGTGGATGATAGACAAGCAGCTCGTTCTCGAAAGTCTTTTGAAAAAGCAAATTATTATAAGGACTTCCGTGAAATGTTGGCTAAGGAAAAGGACACTATCGATGCTTGTACAATCTCCACGCCCGATAACATCCATGCCGTAGCCACCTTGGCGGCTATGCAATTAGGAAAGCATGTGTATACTCAAAAGCCATTGACACATGATATTTACGAAGCAAGAATTTTAACACAAGCGGCAAAAAAATACAAGGTTGTTACGCAAATGGGTAATCAGGGTGGTTCTGGAGATGGGGTGCGTACTGCAAAAGAAATGTATCAAGCAGGACTAATTGGAGATATTGTAGAGGCCCATGCATGGACAAATAGACCAGTATGGCCGCAGGGAATTCCTACTCCAACCGGCGAGTTTTCTGTACCCACAGAATTGGACTGGGATTTATGGTTAGGACCCGCTAAAAAAATACCATATAACCCTGCTTACTTACCCTTTAATTGGAGAGGTTGGTGGGCATTTGGTACAGGTGCATTGGGTGACATGGCTTGTCATATAATGGATCCTATTTATCGAATTTTGCCCATCCTGTATCCTTCATCCGCAGAGTGTAGTGTTGCAACAATTTGGAGGGAGATGTGGAATGATACACCCAATGCAGATGCATGTCCGCCTTCTTCCATTATACATTTACATTACCCTAGGACTGATGGGAAAGGATCGATTAAGGTTTCATGGTATGATGGCGGACTTTTACCTCCACGACCAGAGGAATTATCCCCTGAAGAACCATTTGGAAATTGGGACGGGGGCGTCCTTTTAATTGGCACAAAAGGGAAAATGCTTTTAGATTGTTATGGGGCAAATCCCCGTCTTTTACCGACCCGTTTAATGAAGGAAACAACATTGCCTAAACAAACGCTTACACGCGTGCCTGAAGGTCATTACCAACAATGGGTCAATGCTTGTATTGCAGGTTATGGTAAAGGTGTTACTAGTTCGCCTTTCGAGTATGCCGGTCCATTTACTGAGAGTATTTTAATGGGCAATCTTGCGATACGCAGTTGGATGATAAAAAATCCAAAGTTGAAAGGCTGGGAAGACAAGTACTTAGGTCGTAAGAAATTATTGTGGGATGCGGCCTCTATGCGTGTAACTAATTTCGACGAAGCGAATCAGTTTGTAAAGCGAGAGTATCGTGACGGATGGGATCTTGTGTTGTAATAAACTAACTTTTCAAGAAAGCTGAAAGCTCTTGGAGTTCAATAATTTTCTGAGCTTCTTTTGATGCATCAAAAGAAGAAGAAAGTTCATCTATTAATTTGGCAATCGTACCTGTATTGGACAAGGGCTCTAGATAATTAGGCTCCAGCGGCTCATTAATTCTTTTAAAATACGTTTCTATATCCTTGTGGGTATATATTTGACCGCCTGTTGGATCTATAAAAAATTCCGCTCGACGATTATTTTCCACTCCACCATTTTTGATATAAGCTAGGATAAATTGATTTGGAAGTTGAATGGCACGTATGGGCAAATCTAATTGTTCGCAAAGAATTAAATAGAGTAGTCCATTGCCGGCTTGGGTTCCTTTTTTACCAGTAATTATTTTATTGATCAAAAAATGCTCAGGTTTACTCTCGTCTCGGGGCATAGAGCGTAATGCATAGTAACCATATAGAATATTATGAAATACGTTTACTTGTTCTAATGGGGTGAGGTAGTTGTTTAATTCCAGCCATATGTTCCTGCGTAATTTTTCCAAATCCGCAATAACGGGTGCAGTAGCCAATTCAGGAAAATGAAATGTTGCACAAAGAAGGGCGCCTGTCAAAAGTTCCGGTCGGGGTGTATGCTTCCAGTCTGTGAAATTTCTACGAAGATCTCTTAACTGTAAGCGATGAATTAAATTCTCAATTCTGTTTTGTACTTGCTCATTGGGAGTCGTTTCCCACCAATGTTCAAGCGTTGGAATAATGGGGGTGCCATAATTGACGATTCTTTCTGACACAACACCAAACACCTCTTCATCGGGGTCGTCAATTAAGGTGTATAGCGCAGCTATTTCTTCAGTTTTCGCCATACCCACAATTTCTTATAGGTTGATCAAATAAAGAAGTGAAACTTTTCCACAGGTCTTGAAAAGCTGAATTAATCTTTTTTCGCCACTACCATCCAATCCCAAGGTTTAGGAGAGTGTAACCAGCGCGGAGGTCGATTAAATTCAGTGGACCAAGGGTATTCAATTTTTTTTATTTCCAGAACTTGAAAACCTGATTTATTCAAATTGAGAGTTAGCTCTTCGTCTAAAAAATGTTTATGGGGTACTCGGTCAATTTCGCCCACGCCTTGCATAATATTCTTCCATTTGACAAGCGCTTTTTTACCCGATATCGACTCAGAAAACTCTTTTCTATCAATATTGAATTGTTGTTGTACAATTCTAGTCAGCATATAAGATTCAAGGGAGGGAACAGTGAGTAACAAGATTCCATTTGGTTTAATACACTTCTTTAGGTTATTAAAAAAGATGAGTCTGTCTTTTGCATGTGGGGTTAGTATAGCATTGATGCAAATTCCAAATTCAACTTTGGAAACACGCAATCTAGGATTACTCATGTCGGCTCTTTTGTAGTCGACATTTTTAAGACCTGGATGCAACTGTTGCGCGATTTTTAAATTATTGATTGAAATATCAAGCGCAATTACTTTTTTAAATAATGGGGAAAGTACAGGAAGCCATTTACCTACTGCACAACCAATATCAATAACCTGTTGATTGGGTTTTGAGTATTTCCGAATGGCACGTACCAATAATTTCTTTTTGTCTTGTTGAAGGACATCAAAAATTTCCTCTTGATAGGAGGCGGCCATATTTTCCCAATAATTGCGCTTCATGGATTATTTCTTTTTAGCAGCCTTCTTCTTTGTTGGTTTGCTTACTGGCTTTTTGGAAGCGGCTGTTTTCTTTTTAGAAAATGATCCTGGGAATTGCGTTTCTATGATCTCTTTAATATTCTCCAATGTCATTGCAGATGCTTCTGTTGCTGTTACTCTACTGCCATCTTCTTTTTTGGGTAAGTAAATCATTTTTTTGCCAAATCGAATCATGGCGCCCCATCTGCCATTTTCGAGAGCAATTTTTTCTTCGGGCCACCTGTGGATATATCGATTGGCCTCTTTTTTAACTTTTGCTTCAATGAGTTCTTTCATGTCTGAATCACTCAGGTTGGCAAAATCATATTTACGGGGGACATTAATAAAAATTCCATCCCATTTGATGAATGGACCGAATCTTCCAGTTCCTTTTGTAATTGGTTTTTCTTGGAAGGTGCCAACAGGAGCATCCGCTTTTTGCTTGGCTATTATATAGTCAACTGCTTTATTAAAGTCAATTGTACCTAAGTCTGTCCCTTTTGGAAGAGATATGAAATCGTCTCCCCACTTTACATAAGGGCCGAATCTTCCAACATTCACTGAAACATCTTTGTCTTCAAATTGTCCCATAGGGCCTTGTGCGCCAAATAGAGATAGGGCCTCCTCGTAGGTGATTGTCTCTATACTTTGGCCTGTCGGTATTTTAGCAAACCTTGGTTTTTCGTTTTCGTCCGCCTTCCCAATTTGGATCATTGCGCCATATCTTCCCATTCGTGCTATGACAGGTTTTCCTGTTTCTGGGTCCGTGCCAAGCTCTCTTTCACCCTTAATTCGTTCTGCTGTTTCTATCGTCTTATCAACATCCTTCTTAAAAGGCTTGTAAAAGTCTTTTATCATTCTGTTCCACTTCAAATTGCCTGTGGCCACTTCGTCAAACTCACTTTCTATTTTGGCGGTGAAACCGTAGTCCATTACATCATCAAAATACTGTAACAGAAAATCTGTAACGACTAGTCCTAAATCCGATGGAAATAATTTTGATTTTTCAGCACCAGTATTTTCTTGTTCTATTATTTTGCTGATTTTGTCTTTCTTTAAAAGAAGTACTTGATAATTTCTCTGTGTTCCTTCCTTGTCTCTTTTTTCTACATATCCTCTCTTCAGAATGGTGGAGATGGTAGGTGCATACGTAGAAGGTCTTCCAATTCCAAGTTCTTCCAGTTTTTTTACCAGGGAAGCTTCAGTATAACGTGGTGCAGGGCGATCAAAACGTTCAATCGCTTTCATTTCCTTTAACGGTAATCCTTGATCTACTTTCAGGGGTGGTAACATTCCTTCTTCTTGTTCACTTTCTTCATCATCCTTTCCTTCTCGATATACTTTTAAGAAGCCATCAAATTTCAAAACTTCACCAGATGCCACTAATTCTTCTTGTTGTCCAGAGATACTGATACGTGCAGTTGTTTTTTCGAGCTCCGCGTCTGCCATTTGACTGGCCATTGTCCTTTTCCAAATCAATTCATATAAACGAGCCCATTCTGTTTCCTTGATACTGGTATTGCTCATATAAGTGGGACGAATCGCTTCGTGTGCCTCCTGAGCAGATTCATTCTTGTTCTTGAATTTTCTAAATTGGTGGTATTTTTTTCCGTATTGTGAGTGAACAGTTTGTGTGATATCAGCTAGTGCAGTGTCACTTAAGTTTACACTATCTGTACGCATGTAGGTGATATACCCATTTTCATATAGTTTTTGGGCTATCAACATGGTTCTCGATACGCCGTATCCCAATTTTCTAGATGCTTCTTGTTGTAGTGTAGAGGTTGTAAATGGAGGGGCGGGGGAGCGTTTACCAGGTTTAACCTGAATGGAAGAAACGTTATAAGTAGCACCCACACATTTTTCCAAAAAGCTGTTTGCGTCGTTGGCAGAATTTTGTTTTTTGCCCTCCGCAACAAAAGTTACCTCTCTATTATCTTCATCTTTTGCAGTGAAAGTGGCTTCAATTTTAAATTGACTCGCAGGTTTGAAACTATTGATTTCTCTTTCCCTTTCAACAATTAATCGCACCGCTACACTTTGTACACGACCTGCACTCAAATTATTGCGCATGCTCATTTTCCGCCATAATACCGGGCTTAATTCAAAGCCTACGATTCTATCTAATACCCTTCTGGCCTGTTGTGCCATCACTAAATGCATATCAACCTTTCGGGGTTTTTTTACAGCAGCTTCAATAGCTGGTTTCGTGATTTCGTGAAAGACAATGCGTTTTGCTTTTTTGGGGTCTAACCCTAATACCTCGCACAAATGCCAACTGATTGCTTCTCCTTCGCGGTCCTCATCCGTTGCGAGCCAAACTTCTTTTGATTTATTTGCAAGGGAAGATAATTCTTTGACGACTTTTTCTTTATCTGCGGAAACAATGTATCGAGGTTCAAATTCTTTTTCTAAATCAATGCCCATTCCCGCTTTTTCCAAGTCGCGAATATGGCCAAAGCAGCTTTTCACCTGAAAATCTTTTCCCAGGATTTTTTCAATCGTTTTAGCTTTCGCTGGGCTCTCAACTATCAGTAAATTCTTAGCCATGTGTGCAAATAATTATCGTGTAAAGTGGGCGCAAGTTAGGCAAGAATAGGAAAAATTAATTTAAACCCAACATCTTGCCCTCTTCTTTGTTTTAGTTTTACCTTTGCACGGCTATGTATACGATCCATTTTAATTTTGAACAAACAGGTCTTCCCTCAGTGGTTTTGGAGCAAGTTGAGCCAGGTCAGAGCCTCCTGGAGGTTGCGTTAACTAATAACATTGAACTACATCATAATTGTGGTGGGGTTTGTGCTTGTAGTACCTGTCACCTTTATATTAATAAAGGTGAGAACTTCTTAGAAGAGATTAGCGATAAGGAGGAGGACTTCATCGACAGAGCTGTTAACCCTAGACTTAACTCAAGACTGGGCTGCCAGTGTGTGCTAGTGGAGGGGGCTGGAACTCTCGAGGTGACCATTCCCGATCAGACACAATTTTTAGGCGAATAATAACTGTATGACACATTTTGAACCCCCAATTGGTTGGAGCGATCATGAAGATATTGCCCTGAAACTTTACGAACGTTTTGGCGATGATTTTACGGAGAGTAAAATATACCGAATCCGTTTCACCGATTTATTAGAATGGGTATTGGAAATTCCTGGTTTTACAGGTACCCGTGAAGAGAGTAATGAAGGCCATCTGGAGATGATTCAGAGTTCGTGGGTATATGAATGGAGAGATAATCAAAAGTAACCTATGCTTAGCACTCCCGCTTTTAATCAGATAACCACATTCGTTTTTGACATGGATGGGGTGCTAACTGATGGGACGTTACTTTTACTATCTGATCAATCACCCATTCGTAAAATGCATATAAAAGACGGGTATGCCTTACAATTAGCTGTAAAAAGGGGGTATCGAGTCATGATAATTTCTGGCTCGGTATCGGAGCCAGCTCTGGAAAGATTAAAAAAATTAGGTATTGAGTCTGTATGGATGAATGTGCAGGATAAGAAAACACTGTTGCAGGATTTATTGAAAAAAAATTCTTTGCAGCCTACTGAAGTACTTTACATGGGCGATGATTTGCCCGACTATGCCGCAATGAAATTATGTGGACTCCCTTGCTCTCCGGCGGATGCAGTTGATGAAATTAAAAGCATTTCCTCTTACATCTCTCCTTACGAGGGAGGAAAAGGATGTGTCAGGGATGTATTGAAAAAAGTAATGAAAGCGAGGGGAGATTGGGAACATTTGGAGACGGTTTCATCCTTGTAATTGTCTTATGTCATTCATTAAAGTGGTTGCAGGATTCTTTAGACTAATTCGTCTTCCCAACCTTATTTTTATTGCACTCACGCAATTGTTATTGCAATATTGTATCTATGAGCCATTGTATCGGCCATTTGTAACTGTTGAAGACACGCGACGTTTTGGATTTCTATTAATTGCATCGATTCTCATTGCTGCTGCGGGCTACATTATCAATGATTATTTTGATATTGACATTGATCAAATAAATAAGCCCTCTCGTTTGGTAGTTGGCAAGTTAATTTCAAAGAGGGGGTCTATCTTTTTACATTTCGTCTTTAATGCTGCAGGGCTAGTTTTTACCTGCCTAGCAATTCGGTCTATACAACAAGTTTATCTTGTTTTTTTAAACTTGGGAGTGGTTGTGTTGCTTTGGTTTTACTCCGTTCGTTATAAAAAGACGCTGCTGGTCGGTAATATCATTATATCATTATTAGTGGCTTGGGTCATTGTTATCTTTTTTTTGTCAAAAATGGATCCTATTCAGCTAATTAAGGGCGCAGATAAAAGCCAATCCATTTTTTATCAGCTTTCTATTTTATATGCTGGATTTGCTTTTTTAGCCACTTTCATTCGTGAGTTGATCAAAGATGTGGAAGATCAGGAGGGCGATCGCCGACATGGTTGCAAAACCCTGCCAATCATTTGGGGTACTGTTCTAACCCGAGCCTTTATTACAAGCTGGCTAGTTATTTTAGCGTTACTTGTGATCTTCGTAATGGTGTACTTGTTGCAACTAAAAATGCGAATAGCTTTTGTTTATTCATTTCTCTTTGTTCTTATTCCAATTTTATCAATACTGAAAAAGTTAACTAAAGCCATCACTTCGGAAGATTTTGGTAAACTTAGTGCGCGAATGAAATGGCTTTTGCTGGCTGGTATCATTTCTATGATTTTCTTTTATAGTAGATAATATGCAACCAATTATTTTAGCTTCTCAATCTCCACGCAGAAAGCAATTATTAGAATGGGCAGAGGTTCCGTTCACTGTTATCGTAAGTGATGTAGAGGAGTCCTTTCCGCCCGATTTATCTCCTATTGATGTTCCCGTTTTTATTGCTATAAAGAAAGCAAAGGCAGTTCAGCAACATCAAAATGAACAAGCAATAATACTTGCTGCAGACACCATTGTTTTATTAGATGATCATATTCTTGGCAAGCCTATACACCGCGAAGAGGCCGTTAGTATGTTGCTAGCCTTATCTGGGGCTACACATCGAGTAATTACAGGAGTGGTTATTCTGCAAGGAGATAAAGAGTTCTCATTTCACGATGTAACTGAAGTTACATTTCACTCATTGACACTTGAACAAATTGAATTTTATGTTGATAGGTACAAACCTTTTGACAAAGCAGGTAGCTATGCAATTCAAGAATGGATAGGAGTCGTAGGAATTCAGTCAATCAAAGGTGATTTTTATAATGTGATGGGACTTCCTATAAGTAGGGTATTACAATATTTGCAAGCTTTTAATTAGCCCATTCATTCCAGTCTATCGCGACTTTAATTTCGGGATGAATACTATTCAAAACTGGACAGGTCTCTGCCGTGTTTTTCAAAATTGTCTTACTTCTATTCTCAAGGTTAGTCAGGGAGGAGGGTATTTTCACATTTAGTTTGATTTCGCTAACTCTTCTGGGGTCACTTGCCATTATTTTTTCTACTTCTATACTTAAGTCTTCTATACTAGTGTTCATGCTACTGGCTTTAATACCCATTACAGTAAGCATACAGGCTGCTAAGCTTGTTGCAAGTAAATCTGTGGGAGAAAATCGTTCACCCCTTCCATGATTGTCAACAGGTGCGTCTGTCTCTATTGTGGATCCGCTCTGCTTGTGTGTGCAGCTAGTTCGAAGATTACCATGGTAGTAAACGGCTGAAGTCATTCTCAATAATTTTCATAAATTTACGTTTCATAGATAAATTAAAGTGGTGCGTAGC
>JBEDEC010000161.1:0-30533 GCA_041175905.1 Bacteroidota bacterium | reverse complement strand
AGACAGCGCAAACCGGGTAGGCAGGGCCAATATCAAAAACAAGAGGCAGATAATTCTCATTTTTTTACAGTTACTGAAAATGGGCTTAGGTTTTTGGTTAATTTGGATGAATACCTTGATACCGGTTTATTTCTGGATCATCGAGATACCCGAAAAATGGTTAGGGAGTGTAGTCAAGGTAAATCCATGTTGAATCTTTTTGCTTATACAGGATCTTTTTCTGTTTATGCAGCAGCAGGAGGGGCTTCGCAGACCACTACAATTGATTTATCGAATACCTATATTGATTGGGCTCGAAAAAATATGACTTTAAATGGCTTTACAGGAAGCAACCATTCCTTTATTGCCGCAGATGTATTACAATTTTTGCCACAGCTAGAGGATAATTCATATGATCTGATTGTTATGGACCCTCCAACTTTTAGTAATAGCAAAAAGATGGATGAGGTGTTAGATATTCAACGTGATCATGTACGCTTGATAAATCAGTGCATGCGTCTATTGAAGCAGGAGGGAATGCTGATTTTCAGTACGAATTTAACCAGCTTTGTTTTTGACTCTTCTTTGTCAAAACAGTTCAACTGTAAGGATATTACTTCGGCTACAACTCCATTTGATTTTCAGGGAAAATTGAAACGTTTTTGTTTTCGAATTGAAGCTTAAAAAAAAGGCCCCACTTTGTGAGGCCTTTTGGCTTTTTATCTTAAAGTGTTTTTAGTACTTCATTCATACTTCGCACGGCCTCTGCACTTTTATTGAATGCAGCTTGCTCGGATTCATTCAATTTGAAATCGATGATTTTTTCCCATCCATTTTTACCAATGATAACAGGAACTCCTAAGCAAATATCGTTTTGTCCATACTCTCCATTTAAGTGAACACAGCAAGTAAATAATTTCTTTTCATCGCGCACAATCGACTCAACGAGTGCAGCAGCTGCTGCGCCAGGAGCGTACCAAGCTGATGTTCCAATCAATGCAGTGAGTGTTGCTCCGCCAACCATGGTATCTTTTACGATTTTCTCTTGTTGCTCTGCAGATAAAAAGTTAGTTACAGGAACACTATTCCATGTAGCCATTCTGATTAAGGGGATCATTGTTGTATCTCCATGTCCGCCTATTACAACGGCATTCAAGTCTGCAGGGCTGCATGCCAGGTGCTGACTTAATTGATATTTGAAGCGACTGCTATCCAGTGTGCCACCCATTCCTATGATTCTGTTTTTAGGAAGACCAGTTGCTTGCAGCGCCAAATACGTCATAGTGTCCATAGGGTTGCTTACCACAATGATGATCGCATTGGGTGAATATTTTAAAATATTTTCACAAACACCTTTAACAATCCCAGCGTTAACACCAATCAATTCTTCACGTGTCATACCTGGTTTACGAGGTAGACCAGAGGTGATAACAACCACATCGCTATTAGCCGATTTGCTATAATCATTTGTGCTGCCCGTGATGCGGGTATCAAAACCAAGTAATGTTGCCGTTTGCATCATGTCCTGCGCTTTCCCTTCGGCAATTCCTTCTTTAATGTCTAGTAAAACTAGCTCCTGACAAAGTTCTTTTCTGGCGATATTATCAGCGCAGGTGGCGCCAACTGCACCTGCTCCTACTACGGTTACTTTCATAGTAAAAATTTTGCGCAAAGTTAGTCGTTTTGTGGTCAGAGGTAGGGGTTGTATCTTCGCCGCCTCAAAAAAAATGTCATGGCAACAACATCAGATATCAGCCGCGGGCTCATCATCAAATTGGATGGAAGTCTATATTCCGTAGTAGAGTTTGGCGAAAACAAGACAGCACGTGCAGCTGCTAAGGTTTGGGCTAAGTTGAAAGGGATTGATAATAACCGCACCATTGAAAAAACATGGAACTCTGGGGATAACATATTCCCTGTTCGTGTTGAAAGAAAAGCCTACCAGTACTTATACAAGGATGACACGGGCTATAACTTTATGGACAATGAAACCTTTGAGCAGGTGGCTGTACAGGAGTCATTGGTGGACGCCCCTCAGTTTTTAAAAGAGGGCCAAGAAGTAAGTGTGCTTTTCAATACTGAAACTGAAGCCCCTATGTCTGTGGAGTTGCCCGATAAAATTGTACTACTAGTCACCTATACCGAGCCGGGACTAAAGGGTGATACAGCTACTCGTACATTGAAGCCTGCAACCGTTGAAACTGGAGCTAAGGTGAATGTCCCCTTATTCGTAAATGAGGGTGAGCTGATTCGCGTAAATACCAAAACGGGAGATTACGTCGAAAGAGTAAAAGAGTAAATTTTGTAAAAGCTAAGAATCAGCCCGTTTTTAATAAAATCGGGCTTTTTTTATGCATTTTACCCCCTTTTTTGTTCGAAATCGATAAAAAATGACCAAAAAATAGAGTGTTCTGACATGGGACTTCCTTACCTTAGCGCTCCCAGCAAGGGTAATCAAAAAAGGCTAAACTTGAAAAACATGGATTTTAAACAGATTCAAGAGTTGATCAAGATGGTCAACAAATCCAACATTGGAGAAGTGACCATTGAACAAAAAGATTTCAAAGTCACTGTAAAACAAAAAGAGGATAAGGTAACGCAAGTAGTGAGTAGTGCACCTGTGCAAGTACAGGCTGCTCCCGCACCTGCTCCAGCTGCTGCCCCTGCTCCGGCTGCCCCAATTGAAAAGCCAAAAGCTTCCCCTGCAGCAGATAATCTGATCACAATAAAAAGTCCAATGATTGGTACTTTCTATAGAAAGTCTGCTCCTGAAAAACCAAACTTTGTTGAAGTTGGTACGGATATAGCTCCTGGCTCGGTTGTTTGCATCATAGAAGCAATGAAACTTTTCAATGAAATTGAAAGTGAAGTGAAAGGACGTGTTGTAAAAGTTTTAGTTGATGATGCTTCACCTGTTGAATATGACCAACCTCTCTTTTTGGTAGAACCTGCCTGATCAATTTAAAAGCACTTTGCTGCTATGTTTAAAAAAATCCTGATCGCCAACCGAGGCGAGATTGCGTTGCGTGTTATACGTACGGCTCGCGAGATGGGAATCAAAACAGTTGCTGTTTATTCCACCGCAGATAGAGATAGTCTCCATGTAAAATTTGCTGATGAGGCAGTTTGTATTGGACGTCCACAGAGTAGTGATTCGTATCTGAACATTGCTAATATCATGGCGGCTGTTGAAATCACAAATGCCGATGCAGTTCATCCTGGATATGGTTTCTTGGCAGAGAATTCAAAGTTTGCCCGTATCTGTAATGAACATGGTATTAAGTTCATTGGGCCCACTCCTGAAATGATCAATGCTATGGGAGACAAAATCACGGCAAAAGAAACCATGATCAAAGCTGGTGTGCCTGTGGTTCCTGGTGGTCAAGGTCTTTTGCAAAGTGTAGAGGAGGCAAAAGGTTTGGCAAAAGAAATGGGATACCCAGTGATTCTTAAGGCTACAGCAGGAGGGGGAGGAAAGGGGATGCGTATCGTTTGGGAAGAATCAGAATTAGAAAAAGCTTACGATACGGCCAAGGCAGAAGCATTGGCTTCATTCAAGAATGATGGCATCTACATGGAAAAATTTGTAGAAGAGCCTCGTCATATTGAAATTCAGATTGCCGGAGATCAGTACGGAAACGTTTGTCACTTAAGTGAACGTGACTGTTCTATTCAACGCAGACATCAAAAACTGGTAGAAGAATCTCCTTCTCCATTCATGACAGATGAACTTCGTTACAAAATGGGAGAAGCTGCAAAAAAAGCCGCCGCTGCCATTAATTACGAGAGTGTGGGAACCATTGAGTTCTTGGTGGACAAACACCGCAATTTCTATTTTATGGAAATGAACACTCGTATTCAGGTGGAACATTGCGTAACGGAAGAGGTAATCAACTACGATTTGATTAAAGAACAGATTTTAATCGCAGCGGGTCATCGCATATCTGGTAAGGATTATTTTCCACAGATGCATTCGATTGAGTGTCGCATCAATGCAGAAGATCCTTATAATGATTTCAGACCTTCTCCTGGAAAAATAACAGTTTGTCATCAGCCTGGTGGACACGGAGTGCGTGTAGATAGCCATGCGTATGCTGGCTATGTGATCCCTCCGTATTACGATTCGATGATTGGAAAATTAATCACTGTTGCCCAGACACGTCAGGAAGCTATTCAGACCATGTATCGTGCGCTAAGCGAGTATGTAATCGAGGGGGTTAAAACAACCATTCCTTTCCATCTTCAATTGATGCAGGATGAGCGTTTTCGCAGTGGTGACTTCAATACTAAATTCCTGGAATCGTTTAAGCTGAAATAACCAAGATTAGAAGCCAGCCGCGCTGTCATCTCCTCTGCTATCAGCAATTACTTCGAGTTTACCATCAGGAAGCATTCGTATAAGTTCGGTTCTTCCAATTCCACTTCTTTCCTTGGCAAAGCGATATCCCATATTCTGTAAACTTATTTTTACAGCCTCTGGAAATCCTCTTTCCGTTACTAATTCATCGGGTAGCCATTGGTGATGAAACTTTGGCTTATTCACAGCATCCTCTGCAGAGAGACCAAACTCCAATAGATTCATAAGTGTTTGAAACACCTGGTTAGGAATAGTAGTACCACCTGGCGTTCCTACAACGATGTAGGGTTTCCCATTTTTTAATACCAGTGTTGGAGTCATAGAACTCAACATTCTCTTTCCGGGTTGTATTGAATTGGCTTCTCCACCAATCGCACCATACATATTGGGTACACCCGGTTGCACACTAAAGTCATCCATTTCGTCATTGATAAAAAAGCCTGCACCACCAATAACAGTTCGGCTACCATACGAGTTATTCAATGTCGTGGTAACAGCTACTGCATTGCCCTCACTGTCCATCACACTAAGGTGTGTAGTTTCTTCACTTTCTTTTTTAAGGGGTACACCTGGTTTAACAATTTTGCTATCTGATGCTTTAGCAGGGTCGTAATCTTCCATCCTTTTTTTCAAGTAGGCAGCCTCAGTTATTCCGCGAACAGGAACGGGATAAAAATCAGCATCTCCCATGTAAGCCGCACGATCTGCGTAGGCTCTGCGCATCACTTCTGTCATCAATTGCACAGACTGAATTGTCTGAAATCCCATTTTTCCCAGATCTCTATTTTCAACCATTTTCATCATCTGATTCAATAATAAACCTCCGCTACTTGGCATTGGCATGCTAACTATTACGTACTCTTTATAGCTAAATCGATGGGGGGGTCTAAAAGCAGCTTCATATTTTTTTAGATCATCTAAACTGATGATTCCATTTCCTCTTTTCATTTCTTCCACGATGAGTTGAGCGGTTTCTCCTTCATAAAAACCCGCTTTTCCCTTTTCCTTAATTCTTTTTAGTGTAGCGGCTAATTGAGGTTGACGTAAAGTATCACCTTCTTTCCATCCTTCACTTTTTACAAATGCAGGCGTATGCGTGTTATATTTTTTTAAGTCCGTTTGTATCGCATTGAGCCCACGGGCCTCACCGGCAGAGATACAGAATCCACGCTCTGCTAATTCAATGGCAGGGGTTATCAAATCTGCAAAGGAAAAAGTGGCGAACTGGTGTGTTGCAAAAAGTCCAGCTACAGTTCCTGGTACGCCTGCAGCTAAATGGCCCAATTGACTTTTATCAGTATTTGCTTTTCCATTTTCATCAATGTATAAGTCGCGATGTGCAGCAGCTGGCGCTTTTTCGCGATAGTCTATCGCTACTTGTTTACCCGATTTTAACTGTCCCACTAAAAAACCGCCACCTCCCAAATTGCCAGCATTGGGATACACAACGGCTAGTGCTAATTGTGTCGCAATCGCAGCATCAAAAGCGTTACCGCCTTTTTTTAGGATGGCTGTTCCCACCATACTTGCCAACGGGTGAGCTGAAGCAACCGCTCCCTTGTTTGCAATTAATTTTTTTTGACTGGTGTAGTGATAGGGGTCAATTCTATTCTCCTGTAAAAACTGACCAAATGATTGCTGTAATACGAGTAAAAGCAGTACAAGTGAACCTGTTTTTTTCATAAATATCTCTTGTGAAAGCTAAGCTACGGAAACCAAAACAAACCTTACCTTTCCAGTCTAATTTTTAGCGAATGAAAGCTGTTTTTTCTGTTTTTGCGGGGGTGCTATTTTTTTGCTCCTCTTTGTTTGCACAAGTAAAGTCACCCGAGCAATTTCTCGGATATCCAATAGGGACTAAACATACTCCACATCATTTGGTACAACGTTATTTTGAATATGTGGCTACAGTCGCAAACGACCGGGTGCAGCTACAGAAATATGGACGAACCAATGAGGGACGTCCTCTCTTACTAGCTGTTGTAACGTCTCCAGAAAATCGGAATCGTATTGAAGAGATTCGCACCTCTAATTTAAAATTGGTCTATAAGTCAACCATAACGCCAGCAAATAAAGCCGAACAGCAACCTGCGATTGTTTGGCTTAGCTATAATGTACATGGTAATGAGGCTTCTTCTACCGAGGCTGCTATGCAAACCATTTATGAATTAGTCAAAGATCAATCCTCCTGTGCAGATTGGCTTAGAAATACAGTTGTCTTAATTGATCCTTGTTTAAATCCGGATGGGAGAGATCGGTATGTAAACTGGTATCAATCGGTGGTGGGTAAAGAGTTTAATCCACTGCCAAATGCTCGTGAACATCAAGAGCCTTGGCCCGGTGGGCGCTCTAATCATTACTATTTTGACCTCAACCGCGATTGGGCTTGGTTAACACAGGTAGAAAGTCAACAGCGTATAAAGGCTTACCGGAGTTGGATGCCACAGGTTCATGTCGATTTTCATGAACAAGGGTACAATGAGCCCTATTATTTTGCCCCAGCTGCGGAACCCTATCATGAAATCATTACCAACTGGCAGCGCGAGTTCCAGCAAGAAATCGGGAAAAATCATGCCCGTTATTTTGATCAAAATGGATGGCTCTACTTCACTAAAGAAAGATTTGATTTATTATATCCCTCTTATGGAGACACGTATCCAATCTATAATGGTTCTATTGGGATGACCTATGAACAGGGCGGGATACGCGCAGGACTTGGCATAATTAATGAGGATGGCGATACGCTCACTCTACGAGCAAGGGTTGCGCATCATTTGACCACTTCGCTTAGTACAATAGAGTTGAGTTCACTTCATCAAAAAAGATTAGTAAGCGAGTTCAGTCAGTTTTTTGAAAATGCTATTTCGAAAGGAGTTGGCACGTATAAATCGTTTGTAATAAAAGCTGAATCTAAAAGGCAAGAGCACCTCAATCAGTTGCTTACTTTATTGGACGCGCATGGTATTCAGTATACCGTAGGCGCTAGCGGATCTGCAAAGGGTGTTAATTTTTACACAGGCAAAGAGGAATCATTTTCCCTTTCAAAAGAGGATGTAGTTGTATCCGGTTACCAACCAAATTCTGCTTTATTGCAGGTATTATTTGAACCGCGTACAAGTTTGAGTGATTCTGCTACCTATGATATAACAGCTTGGTCTTTGCCTTATGCCTATGGATTACAGGCTTTTGCTAGCAAGGATAGAATCATAGCGGCAGAGCCCTATAAAAGATCATCTATAGCAATAGAAAGCACGCAATATGGCTATGCCTTGCCTTGGAATAGTCTGAAGTCGGCAGTGTTTGCATCGCGCTTGTTACAGGCAGGGTATAAACTTCGTTATGCAGTAGAATCATTTATAGTGAATGGAAAGTCATTTGATCCGGGAACGATCCTTGTTCTAAAAACATCCAATGAAAAATTTGGTGAACGACTTTTTGATAGTATTAGAGAGTGGGCATTGCAAGACCAAGTGAACCTGGTTTCTCTGAAAACTGGTTTAGTAGATAAAGGAGCGGATTTTGGTAGCGATAAGGTTGTTTCTATTCGCACTCCTCGGGTGGCTCTACTGAGTGGAGAGGGTTCGAGTAGTCTTAGCGTGGGTGAGATTTGGAATTTTTTTGATCGTCAGTTGTCTTATTCTATTACACTGCTTAATAATTCTTCTTTTTCTACTGCGGATTTGGCCTCCTTTGATGTATTGATTCTGCCAGAGGGTCGCTTTCGTTTTCTCGATGTAAAGGAAAATGTGGAAGGACTTAGGGCCTGGCTTCAAAGGGGCGGCAAGCTAATTGCGATTGGAGAATCTACTAAACAACTTGCCAAATTAGATATTGGTTTGATTAGTCGTAAAACCGATGCAGACACTGATAAAGATGCGTATGCATCCTTACATCTTTTTAAAGATAGAGAACGAGAGGAAATAGGTTCGTTAACTACCGGGTCTATTTGGAAAGTAATGCTTGATGTTTCTCATCCTATTGCTTTTGGTTATCCGGCGGCCTATTATACACTTAAGACGGATCCTACTTTATTTGAGTTTTTGAAAAAGGACACGGGGTGGAATGTGGGCGTTATGAAAAAGGATGGTGCCCTTTCAGGATTTGTAGGCAGTCAATTGGATCCTAAGTTGAAGGATGGTGTATTGATTGGTCAGATTCCAGTAGGAGGAGGCTCTGTTAGTTTTTTTGCTGATAATATACTTTTTAGAAACTTCTGGGAAAATGGAAAATTGTTTTTGTGTAATGCATTGTTTTTTTAAAGTAATTGATAATTCATAAATCGTATGAAAAGACTCCTTGCTTTTTCTTTATGGGTTGTTTTTTTTCAATGTATTTCGCTCCACGCTCAACAAGCGTCATCAGCATTATTTCAGGATATTAAAAAGCTAGGTGTCGTTGGATCTGTTTTATATATAGCGGCGCACCCTGATGATGAAAATACGAGGCTCATAACGTATCTCGCCAATGAGCGACTACTTCGAACGGGCTATCTTTCTCTAACGCGGGGTGATGGAGGACAAAATTTAATTGGACAAGAGCAGGGGGTGGAGTTGGGATTAATCCGAACTCAAGAATTATTGGCAGCAAGGCGAATAGATGGAGGTGAGCAGTTTTTTACTAGGGCTTTTGATTTTGGTTACTCTAAAACACCTGTAGAAACGTTTGCGATTTGGGATCGCGATAAAATTTTACAGGATGTTGTTTTAGTGATCAGAAAATTTAAACCTGATGTGGTGATTACTCGATTTCCAGCAACGGGTGAAGGGGGGCATGGCCATCATACTGCTTCTGCGATTTTAGCAGAAGAAGCAGTGGAGGCAGCTGCAGATCCTTCTAAATTTCCTGAACAATTAGCATTAACAGGCGGTGCTTGGAAGGTAAATAGATTATTTTGGAATACTTTCAACTTTGGAGGAAACTCCACCATACGTGAGGACCAACTGAAATTGGACGTGGGAGGATATAATAGTTTCTTGGGGAAAAGTTATGGTGAGATTGCTGCGCAAAGCAGAAGTCAACACAAAAGTCAGGGATTTGGTGTGCCCATATCTAGAGGGGAGTCAATGGAGTATTTTAAACAACTAAAGGGTGCACCTGTAAAAAAGGATCTCTTAGAAGAAATTCCAACATCTTGGTCACAGCGTTTTCAGCAATTACGAATACAAAAGCTGGTTGACAGTTTAGTGGATGGGTATAATTGGCAACATCCTGAAAATTCAACGAGTGGCTTGCTTAAGCTTTATAATGCATTATTAGAAGTTAATGCCGATGGTTGGGGGTACCAGAAAACTAAAGAGGTTATGCAACTGCTTCTTAAAGTCAATGGAATTTATTTAGAAGCAACAAGTTCTCAACCCTATGCAGTAGCTGGCGATTCGTTGCAAATTAATTGTTACATGATTAATCGTCGGGGAGGTTCCGCTTCAGTTGAGTCGATTAGTTTATTAAATGAACCAGAATATTCATTTGCGGGCAAGCAAAAATTATTCAAAAACAAAGGAGTTACAGTCAGTACAAAAATTCAGGTGCCCACAACAAAAGCATTTTCTCAACCCTACTGGTTACAAAAGCCTTTGTTAAAAGGAGCGTATGATGTAAGCGATAACGCTCTAATAGGTAATCCAGAAAATAGCCCGGCTTTTTCAGTTCTTGTCGATTTAAAGTGGGAAAACGAAGCGATCAGCTATGAGACTATTAGCTATGAGATTCCAGTCAATCATAAATTTACAGATCCGGTAAAAGGGGAGCTGCAGTGGCCATTGATTGTGATGCCACCTGTTACGTTACACCCCAGCGATCCATTGCGACTTCAACTTAGCTCAGGGCAAAACAAAGAAGACAAGGTTGAATTAACTGCCTTATCAAATCGTGAAAATTTATCCATTGGATTTGCGACCTCTTTATTGAAAAAAGAGATGGCATCAGTTGGTTCAATCAAGAAAGAGCAGCGTTTGCAGTTGAACTATCCCTTGACTTCTTTTCAGGGGGTAGACACCATTCGATTTACTGCTACGGATAGTAAAGGAACAATTCCTTTGGTCGATCGTTCAGAAATCCATTACGATCATATTCCACCCCTTTATTATTTTAAGCCAGCACAGGTTGTAGTTCAGCCTATTGAAGTTAAAACTGCAGGCAAAAAAATTGGGTATATACCCGGAGCTGGTGATAAAATTCCAGAGGCCTTGCAACGAATGGGTTATACCGTCACCTTGTTGGATGAGGCTACACTGACTAAACAATCTCTTCAACAATTTGATGCAATTATCACAGGCGTTCGTGCGCACAACACACAAGAATGGTTAAATGGATATTATGATAAGTTGATGAAGTATGTTGAACAAGGCGGAAATTATATTGTGCAGTACAATACAAGCAATCAAATTGGTCCTGTCAAAGCCAGTATTGGTCCATTTCCTTTTGTAATTACGCGCAACCGAATTACTGATGAGAAAGCTATCATACGTTTTTTGAATCCAACGCATCCGGCATTTACATTCCCTAACCAATTGAATGAGCATGATTTTGATGGATGGGTACAAGAACGTAGCATTTATCATGGAGTGGATACCGCCCGCAAATATGAGGCATTAATGGAAATGGCTGATCCGGGCGAAAAAGCTGACACGGGGGCACTATTAGTGGCTAAAGTGGGTAAGGGTTGGTTTACCTACACGGGGCTTGCTTTATTTCGACAGCTTCCTGCTGGAGTGCCTGGGGCCTACCGATTATTAGCAAATCTATTAGCGCTGGGAAAATCTACTAAAAACTAAATCATGGGAAAGTCACAACAGCGATCTGATTGGGCTATGGGTATCGCCATTGTACTTGGTCTCGTGATTGGAATCGCAATTAAAAGAGTTAGAATTGGCATTATACTAGGACTTCTATTGGGTGGGTTAATTGTATGGACAGGGTGGATCCGGCATAAAAGAAGAAGCCAAGAATAATTTAAACTACTTTCTTTCAATGAGTGTATTAGATTGGCTGGTATTGTGCACAACGCTTTGTGTGATCATTGTATATGGCTTATACAAGAGTAGATCTACAAAAGATTTAGACGGTTATTTTCGCTCCAATCGGAGTATGCAGTGGGGGTTGATTCTCTTAAGCATCATGGGTACGCAAGCTAGCGCTATTACTTTTTTGTCGGCACCTGGTCAGGCTTATACAGATGGAATGCGGTTTGTGCAATATTATTTTGGTTTGCCATTTGCTATGATTGTCATCGCACTTTTTTTTGTTCCGGTGTATCATCGCTTGCAAGTTTACACGGCCTATGAATATTTAGAAAACCGCTTTGATGGCAAAACCCGCGCGTTAACTTCTTTGCTTTTTTTATTACAAAGAGGTCTCTCTACGGGTATTAGTGTGTTTGCGCCTTCCATTATTTTATCTTCTATTCTTGGATGGGGACTTACCGCTACTAGTATTTTGATGGGAGGACTTTTGATTATTTACACCCTTTCAGGAGGAGCAAGGGCAGTTGCCTATACGCAACAACTCCAATGGGTAATTATTTTTTTAGGGTTGGGTTTAGCAGGATGGATGGTGGTTAAATTATTACCAGTAGACATCGGATTTGCAGATGCCTTATTCATTGGCGAAAAGATGGGTAAGATGAATGTTATTTCTTCCGGGTTCAAAAAGGGTTCATTTGATTGGAGTGATCAGTATAATATTTGGAGCGGTTTGATTGGTGGATTTTTTTTAGCACTTTCTTACTTTGGCACGGACCAAAGCCAGGTGGGACGCTATCTAACTGCACAATCAATTAAGCAAAGCCAAATCGGATTACTCATGAACGGGCTTATAAAAGTTCCGCTGCAGTTTTTAATCTTATTGGTAGGAGTTTTGGTCTTTTCATTTTATCAGTTTAATAAAGCCCCCCTTTTTTTTAATACAGTACCTGTAGAAAAACTTCGTTCAAATACAGTATATGCTGACTCATTGCGCTCGGTAGAATTCGCTTTTGACCAAGTTGCTGCAAAAAAGCAAAACGTACTAGCTCTTTATGCGAATGAAAAGCGTGAGAATGTAGCTGGCAATAAAAAGCAGTTTTTAGTTGATTCTTTACGACAATTGCATCAGCAAAGTGATAGTTTGCGACGAAAAGTTAAATCATGGATTGATCAAACGGGTCCAATTGGATCTAGTAACGATACCAATTATATTTTTCTACGGTTTGTAATGGACCACCTTCCGCATGGATTAGTGGGTTTATTGATAGCCATTATTTTTTTAGCTTCCTGGGGTAGTATTGCAGCTGCAATTAATTCGTTGGCGGCTTGTACGTTGGTGGATTTTCACAAGCGATATGCTACCGCTCCATTATCAGAACAAGCGGCTTTTAAGTGGTCAAGAGGGTATACTCTGTTGTGGGGACTCTTTTGTATTGTGGTGGCCCTATTCACGTACAATATTGGTAACAGCCTTATTGAGGCAGTTAATATTTTAGGATCGCTCTTTTATGGAGTGGTACTCGGTATTTTTTTAGTGGCGCTGTTTTTCCCCGCTATTAAAAGTGGAAGTATCGTATTTTGGTCAGCGTTGATAGCAGAGCTATTTGTGATTTTTATTTTCTATGGAAGTAAGACAGGGTTTTTCAAACTTGCATTTTTATGGTTGAATCCAATAGGGGCGGGTCTTGTTGTGATACTGAGTTTATTCGCGCATTTATTTAGCAAAAGAAGGTTCGAGAGATAATAAAAAAGCCACCTTTTTGGAGGTGGCTTTTTTTAAAATTTGGTAGTCTCTTATTTAAGATCAGCTAACAGCTTCTCATTTAATTTAACATAGTCCATATTTTTTGCAGCTAATGCTAATTCTTTTGACTTTTCAGCTGCTGCTTTTGCCTCTGCTTTCTTACCCAACTTGGCTAGACAGTTAGCCAATTGATGGTGAACCCAATAGGCTGTTGGGGAGGAAGCGGCTGCTTTTTCAAACCATGCTAGAGCCTGGTTCAGGTCTTTGCCATTTTCCATGTAATACATCGCTGCATTGAAATAAGGTGCTTTATCTCCTTGCATCGCTGTAGCAATTTGTTTCATAATGCGAGTGTCTACATCGGTTTCAACTGTGAAGCTAACCTTTGTTTTATCCCAGTATAAACCGATCTCACATTGATTGGGTTTAATGTTGTCAATAACGATTGCAAAGTTTTCCATTTTGTTTTTGATATCAACGGCTGCTGCATTTACACGAACGATATCCATCTCTTGCTTGTAAGCAGCGGGACTCGTCACATCAGTTTGTTTACTGATAATGATTGTCCAGTTGTTTTTATCAGGAATGCTAAGCAGACCATATTTGCCGGGACCAATTTTTACGCCTCCAATACTCACTTCATCACTAAATGTTAGTGTAGTTGCACTATTGGCACCGGTTCTCCACACATTACCAAAGGGTACAAGATCACCAAACACTTTTCTTCCTTTTACAGCGGGACGCGAGTACGAAACTTCAATGCTCCCTAATCCAAAATCCTGTTTGATTGTTTGTAGGGGGCTAGGAGCGGGGGTTTTTAATTGAGCCTGCCCAGCAGAAAATATCATTAATGAAAGGGCAAGAAATACAAGTTTTTTCATGAGAATGAATTTTTAGAAATACAAAATTAGTGATTGCCTGTCAAAGCCAACTATTCAGTTTTAACGAACCCAGGGTGGAACTGTTGCAAGGTTTTTCTAAGAAATTCACGATCCAGGTGCGTGTATATTTCTGTAGTTGTGATACTGGCATGGCCCAACATCTCTTGCACTGCTCGTAGGTCTGCGCCACCCTCAATTAGATGGGTCGCAAATGAATGCCTAAAAGTATGCGGAGAAACTGTTTTGTTAATTCCTGCACTTTTAGCAAGATCGCGGATAATATAAAAAACCATCACTCGTGAAAGAGGTCCTCCTCTTTTATTTAAAAAAACAAAATCCTCATTGCCTCTCTGGGGTTGAATCTGTGTGCGAGTGGTCTGTTTGTAAAGTAGGATATACTTGATTGCGCTGTCTCCTATGGGAACGAGCCTTTCTTTATCTCCTTTTCCTCTTACTCTAACAAATCCAAGATCCAAGTAAAGTTTCGATAGTTGCAATTGAACGAGTTCACTTACTCGAAGACCGCAACTATATAATGTTTCCAGCATGGCTTTGTTTCGAGTGCCTTCTGGCTTACTCAAATCAATTTGAGCAATCAATTTTTCAATTTCTTCAAAGCTGAGTGTATCCGGTAAAATTCTTTTTCGTTTAGGGGCCTCTAATAAGGTGGTGGGGTCAGTTTGACTGATTTGTTCAAGAATACAATAGCGATAAAATGATTTAATGCCAGATAAAATACGTGCTTGCGAACCAGCCGAGAAGCCCAGCTCATGGATCCATTTTAAAAATACACGGAGATCAGCTGCCTCAACTGCAGCAGGTGCTTTTGGTTCCTTACTGATGGTAAGAAATCGAACCAGTAATTCAACGTCTCTTATATAGGCCTGTACAGAGTTATCGGAAAGAGACTTTTCCAGTTGTAGCCAAGCTTTGAATCCCTTGATAGAAGGCTCCCACATGTGTATTATTCCAGAATAATTTTCTTTTCCTTTTCAACCCAGTCATTTCCAATTTTGATTCGTACCCAAATGCGGTCTCTGGTAACGTTAACGCTATCAATGTGATCATGTAATGCGTCGTAGTCAATATCTAATTTTTGACCAAAAGTCATCATTGCTTTTTTACCCTCTATGGCGTCTTCGACAAAAATATTTCCTCGATCGGTGTTTACAATCAGCCCCTCCGCAATTGAAAATTTCGGATCCATGGGGTTGATGCCACTACTTTTCAAACTAAATGGCGTCTCTTTGTCATAAGGCAATTTAATCTGAAAGCCTCTTCCGGTAAGACAATCATTAAATAATATCCAGGCATATTTATTCTCATTAAACTGCACTCGAACAAAATCTTTATTGATTTTAATGGAGGCCCCTATAAGGTAAGAGAACCCAATTTTTCGATTTATTCCTAGTCCCTCATAACTCCATATCAGCGTGTCAGGAAGACAATTTGCAATAGATATTTTAACGGTAGGTTTACTTTGATGCGTCCCGGTAAAGCTAATCGTGTCGCTAGTGCAGCTTGTATCACAAAAAGAGGGAGGAGGTGATGAGAACCAATTACAAGAGGAGAGAAAGACAAAGGGCAGGCTCAAGGTGAGCAGCAAGAGGATTCGCTTCATGGCGATTGTTTTGTCAAATTTAAATGCTTTGATTGATTATCTTCGCGAGCCATGAAAAACAAAAAATCTTTTTCTATTCGCTCATTTATTTCAAAAAGAAATAAAGTACGAAGACGGATGCGTATTTTTTTGACTAAACTCGAAAAGCAAAAGCCTTCTGGCATCAATAAAAAAATTGGCAAGTGGGAAAAAGAAGTATGGAAAGAAGTTGACTGTCTTTCCTGTGCTAATTGCTGTAAGACGATGACTCCTACGTATACAGTGAGGGATTTAAAGCGCATTTCGAAGCATTTCGGAATGACGGTTACCGAGTTCAAGAAAAAATGGCTACGCAGGGAGCGCGGTGGTGACAGGGATTGGATGAATAAGAGCACTCCTTGTCAGTTTTTGAATAAAAAAGATAACAAGTGTTCTATCTATGCGATTCGACCTGCTGATTGTGCAGGCTTCCCACACCTTGCAAAGGATTTTCAGGATTTTGTTCATATCCATCACCAAAACGTGGATAGTTGTCCAGCTACTTTTACTTTGGTTGAAAAAATGATGGCTGATTTTCAGAAGTAGACATCTGAAAATAGCTCCACGATAGGTTCTTGTTCGGGAACCAAGGTTACCGCAACAACATCATACTGCACCCATTTGTATTTTTTGTGGAGCGCCAGAAATGATTGAGACGCCCGTTGAAAATGGATGAACTTTTTATAATTCACACTTAATTCTGGGCCTCCGCAACGCGTAGTTGTTCTCGTTTTTACCTCAATAAAATGAATAAATTCATTGTGAAGTGCAATAAGATCAATTTCAAGTTTCCCAAATCGCCAATTTCTATAAATGACAATATATCCTTGTTGAGAGAGCCAGTTGGCGGCGAGCATTTCTCCTTTTTTTCCAGTTTCAATATGAGATGTCATCCATTATCTTTACGATAAGTATAATAGATTCGCTGTATGAGTTCAATATATTTAGTTAAAGGAGTGGTGAAGCATTATGATTGGGGTGGCCATCATTTTTTACCAGCCCTATTAAATGTTGAGGATACGCAGCAGCCCTTTGCTGAGTATTGGATGGGAACGCATCCTCAGGGGGTTTCTCAGCTGGAAAATGAAGATGGTTCCAGTTTTTCCTTAAAAGACAAGTTGAATAACCTAACCTTTTTACTGAAAGTATTGGATGTAAAGGATATGTTGTCCATACAGGTTCATCCCACTAAGGCTGCTGCTAAAATTGAGTATGAGCGAGAGAATAGAGAAGGAATTGATTTATCTGCTCCTACTCGCAATTATAAAGACGATAATCATAAGCCCGAGCTGATGGTAGCTTTAAGTTCGTTCTGGTTACTGCATGGGTTTAAAGTAGAGCAACAGTTGAAAGAGACCTTGGAAACGGTTAGCGAGTTTGCTAGCCTACTTCCGGTTTGGGAAAAAGGAGGAAATGAGGCGCTTTACAAGCGTGTTATGAATTTGTCACAACAAGAGACAGATCAACTTTTGCTGCCTTTGCTCGATAGACTATCCAGCCAGTATCAAAAAGGAGCGTTGCCAAAAAGCTCACCCGATTTTTGGGCAGCCAGAGCAGGGGAGATGTATTGCAAAAATGGACATGCCGACAGGGGAATTTTTTCGATCTATTTTTTTAACCTCGTACACGTTAATCCTGGCGAGGCTGTGTTTCAGGACGCCGGCATTCCTCATGCTTATTTGGAGGGACAGAATGTTGAAATTATGGCCAACTCTGACAACGTATTAAGAGGCGGCCTTACATCCAAACATGTTGATGTTTCTGAGTTGATGAAGCACACACGTTGTGAGGGTATCGTTCCCCAACTATTACTACCCCAAAAAAAGGACGAATCTGTCAAATGGTTTGAAACGCCTGTATCTGATTTTCGTTTGGGGGTATTACACCTGGAAGGGGGCTTAAAAAAGGAATTGAAGCTGGGACAGCCGTGCTTTGTATTAAGTTTAGGTGGTACTGTGGAGTTAACCAGTGGAAAAACACAATTGACACTTAAACAAGGCCAGATTGCTGCATTTTGGGATGGGACAATGCCATTAACTGTATCATCTATATCAAACACAGTAGTTTATATTGCTACCAGTGGTATCCACACTAGTTAATAACTAACTTCAAGAGTTTCTTCAATTCAATTAAATTTGCTACACATCACCCGAAACATTTTCTCATGAACAACCTTTTCAAGTCGGTACTTTTCGCAACTCTTCTAGTAATCGTTACTACAGCTTGTAAATACTTTTTTGGACCTGAAATTGCGCTATCCGGTTTTTCACCAGTGATTGCTATTGCTTTGTTCTCGGGTTTTGTAATACGTCAAAAAGAATGGTTGTTTTTCTTTTCGCTTACCTCTTTATTTGTAAGTGACCTGGCCATTGAATTGTTATACCAAAATGGCTTATTTGATTACGCAGGCGTATACAGTGGACAATGGAAAAATTATGCTTTATTGCTCTCTATCACTTTTATAGGGTATTTGTTTCAAGGTCGCACGGTGAAAGGAATTTTTACTGGGGCTTTCTCAGGGGCTACTCTTTTCTTCTTGCTCTCTAATGGAATGGTTTGGTTGTATTCTTCTGAGGCGATTTATAGTAAAGACTTGGCTGGATTAACTACCTGTTACATTGCGGGATTGCCCTTCTATAAAAATTCAGTGTTGTCTACACTTGTTTTTTTACCAGGCGTTCTTTTCCTCTATAATTATCTATCGCTGCGTAAAAAGGCAATCATACTAGCCTAATCGTACAGGTAAAACTTTACGCTTCCTTTTCTTGCTCGTAAACCTGATCGGAAATTTTTGATCCATTGATAGCGGCATTGGTTGCTAACTCATCACATTTGTTGTTGTAAGGATTGTCTGCATGACCTTTGACCCATTTAAATTTTACGTGATGTAATTGGAGTAATGCATGTAGCTCTCTCCACAGATCTGGATTCTTTTTACCGCCTTTGAAATTTGTTGCGATCCATTTTTTTAGCCAGCCCTCTTTGATTGCCTTTACAACATATTGGCTATCGGAGTAAACAGTTATATGTAGTCCATTTTTTTTAAGGGCTTTGAGTCCTTCAATAACCGCCATTAGTTCCATTCGATTATTGGTAGTGAAATGAAAACCCTGGGCTAATTCTCGTTCAAGTGTCCCATATTTTAAAATGACTCCATAGCCTCCCGGACCAGGGTTTCCTCTGGATGAACCGTCAGTATAGATTACAACATGTTCGCTCGTCATATTTATACTTGAAAGACACCAGTTTGAAAGGGAGGGATTGTTGGATTCTCATTGGCAGCAGCAATACCTTGGGCAAGAATTTCTCTGGTATTTACGGGGTCAATGATGTCATCGATCCAAAGCCTGGCTGCCGCATAGAGCGGATTCATCTGTTCCTCGTATTTTTTTTGAATCCTTGCCAGTAATTCTTTTTCAGTAGCAGGATCCACTTCCTTGCCCTTTGCTTTTTGTGCAGCTACTTCAATTTGTAGAAGTGTTTTAGCAGCGGATTCTCCTCCCATCACTGCAATTTTTGCCGTGGGCCAGGCAACAATTAGGCGAGGATCGTATGCTTTTCCGCATAGTGCATAATTGCCTGCACCAAATGAATTTCCGGTAATCACAGTAAACTTTGGAACCACAGAATTAGCCACAGCGTTGACCAGTTTTGCACCGTCCTTTATAATGCCAGATTGTTCACTACGGCTTCCTACCATAAATCCAGTTACATCTTGAAAAAATACAAGCGGTATTTTCTTTTGATTGCAATTCAATATAAAACGGGCCGCTTTATCGGCGCCATCATTGTAGATGACACCACCCATTTGCATTTCACCTCTACCGCTTTTTACAATTTTTCGTTGATTGGCAACTATTCCTACTGCCCATCCTTCAATGCGTGCATACCCACACACCATGGTCTTTCCGTAGTCTTGTTTGTAGGGTTGAAAACTATCCTTGTCTACAATGCACGATAAAAGCTCGTAGGTGTCATAGGGTTTTCCATCTCTTGGAAAGAGGCCATAAATGGAAGCAGGATCCTTGGAAGGTGCTTGTGCTTTAATGCGATTAAAGCCCGCCTTTGGTTTATCGGCAAAAAGTCCAACAAGTTTTCGAATATGATCTAAGCATTCCTCTTCAGTTTTGAAAGTAGCATCTGCGGTACCGCTAACATTTGCATGCATTTGAGCACCTCCCAAACTTTCATTATCTACATCTTCACCAATAGCCGCTTTAACTAAATAGGAACCTGCTAAAAACACGGAGCCATTTCCCTCCACCATTAACGTTTCGTCGCTCATAATTGGTAGATAAGCGCCACCTGCTACACAGGCTCCCATTACTGCAGCAATCTGAGGAATTCCCATTGCACTTATTTTGGCATTATTCCTAAAGATTCTACCAAAGTGTTCTTTATCGGGAAATATTTCGTCTTGAAGGGGGAGAAATACGCCTGCACTATCCACCAGATAAATAATTGGCAGATGATTCTCCATGGCGATTTCCTGTAACCGAAGATTCTTTTTACCGGTGATAGGAAACCAGGCTCCTGCCTTGACAGTTTGATCATTGGCTACTACGACACATTGCTTGCCACTGATGTAGCCAATGCCCGCAACGGTTCCCCCTGCGGGGCATCCGCCAAATTCGGGATAGAGACCATATCCTACAAACTTGCCAATTTCAACAAAGGGAGCATTTTTGTCTAGTAGATAGTCGAGTCGCTCCCGTGCTGTCTTTTTATTTTTTTCGTGTTGTTTGTCTATTGACTTCTTACCTCCACCTAACTCAATTTGTTCGGCAGTTTGTCTTAGCTGACTAACTAAATTGCGTAGATGGTCTTCGTTTTTGTTGAATTCAATATCCACGTTAAATACTTTAGTTTGGTTTGACAGCGCTGGGTTCGTATTTCGTTTCTATATCCCGAAGTACTGTAAATAGTCTTTCATTGATTGGCGCCTCTGTTCTTTCAAATCCACCATAATAGGCAGGGATCGAAGTTTGAATATACTTGTAGTAGTTATCCTGCTGCTGTAGATCTGTTAGAATTGCTTTTTTCACCTTAGTAGCCAATTCAGTCATTCCTGCTTTGTAGGCTGCTTCTAAATAAATCAATGCTGTTTGGTTATGACTATTATACCTACTTACCATGGCATAGGGGAGCGAAGCGGGTGTGATTGAATTTTCAATTTTCTCCATCACTTTTTTCGCTTCTTCTTTTCGTCCTGCATCAGCTAAATTTCCAGCTGTTTCTGCATACACCGAGCGAATGTTGAGTAAGTGTCTTCGATTTTCTTCATCAAAATAAATTCCTTTTTTCTCTGCACCACCAAATCTGAATTTCTCCATTAGATTCTTGTACATCACATCGAGATTGTTGTCTCGAAGCGTTGTTCCACCTAATCCATTAGCACGCATAGATTGGTCAGCTACCCAGTTCATTTGGGAGAAACGTGGTAGCACAGGGACTAAGCGGTAGGAGAGACCTTCTTTCCGTAAATAAGGACCAAATCCTAATTCACCCATGGGAGATGTAAAATAGATCGGACGTTTCCATTGATTGGCTGCAATAATATTTAAAATGATCAAATCATTTTTAAGCAGTGCTCTTTTAGGAAGCTCAATGCCCAATGCAGGTAAAATGCTATCACCAGCAACGGCAGTACCATTTTGTAAAACAACAGAGCGGTCAACGGGAACAGTTACACGACTAACGGGCATTATGTTCAACGGCTCTCCTCTTGAATTGTCCATGCGGGCAGGGTCGTCGCTACCTACATAGCTATTCATAACATCATAAAGATCATAATAGGCTTCTTGGTCTATCTCACCCACTGGATTATATAGAACGTAGTTCCTTTTATTTCCTTCTATTTTTTCAGATGGCCAAATCATATCGATTGAATCTGCATCATTGATTTTGTAACGAAGCTGATTGATATACCAGTCAATTCCCAATAAGCTGTTATTAACTACACGAACATCTGTGCGTATTCCTTCTACTTCTTGCGCATACCATAGAGGATAGGTGTCATTATCTCCAAATGAGAATAAGATGGCGTTGGGTGCACAACTCTCCAGATAATCTCTTGCCATGTCAGGAGCAGTAGTTTTATTGCTTCGATCATGATCATCCCATGTTTGATAGCCCATCCAAATGGGAACTAATAGACAAATCCAAAGTGCGATTCCAGCGACGATTGATTCGTTTCTGCCCTGGTTACTTATTTTTTGTATCAAGAATGGTACAGCAATTGTTAAACCTATTCCCATAGCACCAGCAGCAATTGAGGTAATCATAGCGCCATCTCCGTTACCAGGGAAACAACTCATAAAAGTGACTAAAAATGCCAAGGAGCCCGTATAGATCAATAAGTCTTTAAAACTTGCCTTTTCTAATTTTTCTTTTGCCAGCTGCGCAAAGGTGATCACAGCAAGTCCAATCCAAATGGCAAATGCATAAAAGGATCCGACATAGGCGTAGTCACGTTCACGTGGCTGGTTGCCGGGCTGGTTAAGATAGAGTACTACCGCAATTCCTGTAAAGAAGAAAAGTAAGAAACTAACAATCCAGTCTTTTCTGTTTTTTAAATATTGGTATACGCACCCAATGATACCTAGTAAGAAGGGGAGTAAAAAGAAGCGATTATGCGCTGCATTGTTTTTAATGCTATCAGGTAAACGGGATTGATCTCCTAATCTGCTATCATCAATAAATCCAATGCCGCTAATCCAATTTCCATCGCGTTTATTGCCCAGTCCTTGAATGTCATTTTGTTTACCAGCGAAATTCCACATGAAATATCGCCAATACATTAAACTCATTTGATAACTAAAGAACCAATTGATATTATCCTTGTAGGTAGGGGCCTGATAATTTCCAGTCTGCGGGTCTTGTTCAAGACCTAACCACTCTGCATAGAATTGTGCGTGGTATTGGTCATCACTGGAGTCCCATACACGGGGAAATAATTGCTTAACGTCGCTTGTATAATTATAATCCTTTGTGCGACCGATTGGAATGTAGCTATCCTTTCCCTTCAAATACTTCATTTCACTTTCAACAAAAGGTTGGTCTTGAACTAAATCTTTAGAGGGGTCAGCCGCAAAATGAGGTCCGTATACTAAAGGGGCACTTCCGTATTGTTCGCGGCTCAAATAATAAACCAAACTAATGGGATTGTCCACATTATTCATGTCAATGCCCGGATTAGCTGTAGAGCGAATAAGCGTTGTGAAATACATAAAGTATCCCAACAGCATAAACGTGTAACACCAAAGTGAAAGCTTTAAAATTCGAAGTGAGGATGGTTTTAAGAAATAGCCCACTGCTATAGCAGCAGCTATTACAAGTGCAAGCGGAAGAAATTTAATGCCGTCTCCAGGTACAATTACAAAAGGTAACGCCAGTAAAATAAGAAAAGCAACAAACCAGCTGATAATTTTTGTAGAAGAAAATTTAGAAACAGAAAAACTGAGACCGATAATCACTAAAACCGTGAGTGCAACAAAGTAAAATGCAAAGCCAGAGAAGAATGGAAGTTTTAAGTTGTTGACAAAAAAGATATCAACTAAACCTGCTGCTTTCATGGAGTACTGGATAACGCCAACCTGTACTAATCCAGTAATTGCACATCCAATTAGGAATGCGTAGATCGCTCCTTTGGTTGTAACAGCATATCTGCGATAGTAATAGATCATTACGATTGCAGGGATTGTTAACAAGTTTAGAAGGTGAACACCAATTGAAAGTCCCATCATGAAAAAGAAGAATACAATCCAGCGGTCAGCCCTTAGCCTGTCTGTAGGATTATTGCCGGCATTTTCATCTGCTTGTTCCCATTTCAACATCGCCCAAAAAACAAGCGCTGTAAAAAAAGAGGAAAGTGCATATACCTCACCCTCCACCGCACTGAACCAAAAAGAATCTGAAAAGGTATAGGCTAACGCACCCACAATTCCAGCACCCATAATGGTTATGATTTGTGGTTGTGTTAACTGATCTTCTTTAACAGCATAGAGTTTTCTTCCAAAATGAGTGATGCTCCAAAACAAAAACAGAATGGTGGCAGCACTTGCCAGTGCACTCATGAAATTGACTGCTGTTCCGGCAGTAAGCGGGCCGTCTCCAAAAAGGATGATAAAGAATCGACCTAGCAAAACAAACAAGGGAGCACCTGGAGGGTGAGGGAGTTGTAGGCCCTTGGCGCTTGCGATAAACTCTCCAGTATCCCATAAACTACCACGGGCTTCTCTGGTCAATACATAGGTTGCCAGCGCAATCAAAAAAATCACCCAGCCGGTCCAATTGTTTTGTTTTCTAAAATTCATCTTCGCATAATTTGAGGTCTGACAAAAATAGGATTTAGCGGGGCAAAATGTCCTCTAATCCATGATTTAACGTAGCTTTTTACTGAAAGTAAACACGTACAGTTTGGTAGGCCAGTTGGCCCTGACGAATTTTCTCAGAATATCCTTTGAGTCCAAATAATCCAGCAGCATTTCCCTTGTTTATGGCTATCTCTAAATAGCCGGCACTATTAAAAAGTGCAAGTTTTTCTCCCTCTGCAACATCTGCATAACTCTCGCTCAATTGATCAATTGTTTCATCTCCTCTAAAAACAATTTTGAATCCTCTCCCTTTTCTGTTTTCTTCAAATTGCTCCCGATTTATATTGACAATTACATTCTCAAAGCTGTCAATAAAAATAATCTGGCCCTCGATGAATTGTTGTTCGATGATTGGTTGTAAATGTTTTTTCTCTACAAAATTGATCTCCTCTGCACCAACTTCTTTGATTGAAGTGCCTTGGTCTAGTTTGTTGATTACAATTCCCATTGACTCTGTAATCTGTAGAGTTGTTTTTGTTATGGTGGGATCCATCGGTATACCCACGACCATTTCGGGAGTACCTTCCAAAACCATACTCAGCAAACCGTTGTTTGCACAGAGAAAATATTGATTTTGATGAAAGGCTAATACTAGGTGATTGGATGGATTTGCAAAAAGATCTACAAGTATTACATGAAACGTGTGGGAGGGGAAATGACGAATCGCACTTCTGCACACGTAAGAAGCTTGTGGGTAATTGAATGGAGGGATTGCGTGAGAGATGTCGATAATCTGCGCATTTGGAACTAGCCGTAATAGCTGTGCTTTTATGGCACCCACTAAATAATCCGGGCTTCCTATGTCAGAAGTAAGCGTGATGAGCGCCATAAATTATTTGATCAATTTACCCTCTTTAAAGAAAAAGCGATGTACCAGTTTATCAGCCCACGCAGGGAAGAATCTATTCATAAAAACCGTTCTCTTACCTGTAAAAGTTAGCACCAGTGTTCTTTTCTTTTTTGCGATAGCATCTAGAATATGTTTTGCACATTCATCGGCAGGCATCATTTTGCCTTCATCCATTGATGTTTCACCATGGGCCTCTGCATTTTTATCTAATGCCGCGTGTCTAATATTAGAGGTGGTAAATCCAGGGCATACCCACATGACATGTACACCATCATCAATCAGTTCAGTTCGAATAGATTCCAGAAAGCCTTGCAGTGCAAATTTGCTGGCAGAATAGCCGCTTCTCCCTGGTAAACCTCTGTAGCCAGCAATAGAAGAAACGCCTACAATTGTTCCTTTTCTTTCAATTAGTGAAGAAAGGGCATAACGAGTACAAAATACCACACCCATGAGGTTAATGTCCATTACTTTTTTGATCACCTCGGTTGTTGCATCTTTTAATAGGGCACGCATAGAAATGCCTGCATTATTGATTAAAATGTCAATTCCGCCAAATACACTGATTGTGCTTTCAATAAATTGCCTGCAGTCATTTTCGGAGCTTACATCTGCAACCATCGTATGCAGACAACTGCTAGAAAATTCTTTTTGTAATTGATACAGTTTATCATGATTTCTGCCACAAGTAGACACCAGTGCTCCTTGTGAGAGAAGGATCTCCACTAGTGCGCGGCCAATACCGTCCGTTCCGCCAGTAACGACCACAACTTTTTTCCTAAAAAAATCAGGTGTATGCATACCTATACAAACCTACTTTAAAATTGAAGAAAAAGAGTTGATAATTCTCTGTAAAAAGTTTTGGTGTAAAGGGTTGGGAGACTTATTTTTGCACTCCCAAAATTGGTTGATCTCGTAGCTCAGTTGGTAGAGCACAACACTTTTAATGTTGGGGCCCTGGGTTCGAGTCCCAGCGGGATCACCAAAAAAGCCGTCGAAAGACGGCTTTTTTATTAGGATTGAATTGCTTTTTGAAGTGTGACCATCACATCTTTTCGGATCATCTTTTCGGCCAGTTTGAGCATATTTACAAAGGCCTTTTCTCCTGATATTCCGTGGCCAATAATCACTGGTTTTGCTACACCTAAAATGGGAGTTCCTCCGTAATCTTCAAAATTGAAACGGTCAAAATAGGCGTTATTGATTTTTTCAGAACGGGCAATATCATAGATAGATTCTGCCATTTTTAAAATGATGTTCCCTGTAAAACCGTCGCAGACCATCACGTCGGCTTTTTCGCCAAGTATATCTCGTCCTTCAATGTTGCCAATAAAATTGATTTGTGGGTTCCCCTTTAAAAGAGGGTAGGTGGCTTGTGCCAGTTGATTTCCTTTTCCTTCTTCTTCTCCCACGTTAATTAAGCCAGTAGTTGGATTGTCAATTCCCAGAATTTCTTTTGCATAAACCGTGCCCATCATGGCAAATTGATTTAATTGCTCGGGCTTGCAATCTGCATTTAATCCTACGTCCAGCAATAATCCAGTTTGACCATTTCGCTTGGGAATAATGGTAGAAATGGTAGGGCGTAACACACCTTCCAATGGCTTTATGCTAAAGTGGGTTCCCACCAGCATTGCACCTGTGTTACCGGCGCTAATGAAAGCGTCAATTTTGTTTTTTGCAAGCAGCCCAAAACCAACTGAGATGGATGAATTGGGTTTTTCTTTTAGTGCCTTGGTTGGATGCTCGTGCATGCCAATCACTTCGTCTGCATGTTGTACTTGTACAAGTGCAGAATCGATTTGATGTGCTTCCAACAAGGGGTTTAATTGCTTCTCATCACCCACCAAACAAACAGGAAGTGGGGAAGATGTTTCCAAGTAAGATTTTACTCCTTTAATAGCTTCTGCAGGGGCGTAGTCTCCGCCCATCATATCAATTCCAATTACCATAACATGTATTAAATGAGAAATTCCAAATCCAGCAAAAAAATGCAATGCTGAATTTGGAATTTGATTGGATAAAAATGGTGTTACGCTTTTAGCGGAGCCTTTTCAGCCACCAATTTTCCTTTGTAATACAACTTTCCTTCGCTCACATGTGCGCGGTGACGCAAATGTGTTTCACCAGTTGTACCATCTAAAGAAAGAGTGGTTGCAGCTGCTTTATAGTGAGTACGGCGTTTTGCACTTCTTTGCTGGCTGTGGCGTCGTTTAGGATTTGGCATATGTTATTTTTTATTCAGTTATGATAAGTCTTTAAATTGATCGAGTCCTTTCCAAATAGGGTTTTTTTCAGGAGTGGGGGGTGTATCTTTTTCTAATTTATTCAGCATTTCGCGCGCTGATTTGTTACAAAAAGGACCATCCATTTTTTCAAATCCACAGGATTTTTGCATGGGGAGACACAGATTGATGAACTCGTAAATCCATTCTTCAACATTCAGATGACTTTCTCCACGTCCAATGTAAAACACATCTGGGTCATCTTCTTGTTCATTCATCAGCTCAGGTTCCTCAACCATTTTAACTGTGATCTTAAATTCATCCCACAGTTCCAGTGGAAGATTTCCGTTGCAGCGATCGCAGGTAACTTCTAGCTTTCCCCCAATTTCAAAGGTGAGTAGCATAAAGCTATTCTGCTTGTCAAGCGTAAGTTTTACGTTTGCGTTGCAGTTTCGAAAATCCTGTTCCTGAAAAGAAACAAAGAACTTGTCGCTGATAACGTAGTTGAATTCGTGCGTACCCGGCTTTAATCCAACAAAGGCTATATCGTATTCCCGGTTACGCCCCATGTTACTACTTTTCAGCGGACGCAAAGGTAAGACAAAGTTTTGATTCTTTACGGGGTATTTTCGCTACTTTTAAGCTACTTATTATTTTATAACCTGTTGGTAATGAGCCTTCTAAAATCCTGGCAATTACGAGTTCGTCTCACTCGCTTGTTCGAGCATGCCATGAAAAACTGGGCCTGGGTCCTATTAATTGTTGGAGCCCTTTTTATTCGGATTTTGGCAACGCAGAAAGATTGGGTAGAGAAATACTACACACATGGAACCTATCCTGTTATCTCACTCATACAACGATACCTATTTGGCTGGTTGCCTTTGAGTGTTGGCGATTGGATTTATGGAGCTTTGTCGGTGATTATTTTATTAAAGACGGCATGGTTTTTTCGAGACCTGGTCTTAAAAAAAATTAACCGTTCATACCTGGTTTCCGGATTACAACAACTCATTTTTTTCTTTTTGTTTGTTTACGTTTTCTTTAATCTAGGGTGGGGATTGAACTATAATCGACAAGGTATCGCCAAGAAGCTTTCTTTGCAGACTGATTCCTTTTCTGTGAATCAGCTAGACACACTTGCCCACGTTTTGCAACAACGCGCTAATTATTACCGATCACAGGAGCAACAGGGGATTCGGAAGCAGTTGAAACGCAAAAAAAATCTATTTCAGCAAGCGCAACTGTCGTTTGATGCTGCAGCTATTCGATTCCCCTTCTTAAAGATGCAGACTCCATCTATCAAGCCTTCTCTTTACAGTTATATGGGAAATTATTTAGGGTTTCAAGGCTATTATAATCCATTTACCGGAGAAGGTCAGGTCAATACAACTATTCCAATTTTTGTACAACCTTTTGTCACTACACATGAAATGGCGCATCAAATTGGTTTTGCAAAAGAGAGTGAAGCCAATTTTGTTGGGTATTTGGTTTGCAAAAAATCTCCTAATTTATTTTTTCGTTACTCTGCATATCTTGATATGTACTTGTATGCAAATGGATTGTTATATCAATTGGATTCCTCCCGTGCAATTCAAATTGCCTCAGGTATTTCACCATTAGTTGCAAAAGATATTCGAGCTTTGAAACAGTTCTATCAACGCTATAAAAGCCCCTTGGAAGATTGGATTATGGTTGGGTATGATTATTTTTTGCAAGCCAACCAACAGCCACAAGGAAAACGTAGTTATGGACAGGTAACAGGATGGCTACTTGCCTGGGTTCGAAAAGAAGGCTGGAACGCTTTGTGATAATCAGAATTTATTCTTCCACATCATACTTTCAACCGGCCTATCAGGTTGGTTGCTGTATTTAGAATTTTTCTTTTGGTTGTAGGCCACTTGGATGGGTCCTTCAACTGGAAAATAGATCAGCTGACCAATGGGCATTCCTTTATAAACTTTCACAGGTTGTTTTACTGAAATCTCTAGTGTCCAGTTACCGCAAAATCCAACATCCCCTTTTCCTGCAGTGGCATGAATATCGATGCCCAATCGGCCCGTAGATGATTTTCCTTCTAAGAAAGGTACATGGGCATGCGTCTCGGTGTATTCTTCGGTGACGCCTAAATAGAAAATATGTGGATAGAGTACAATGCCGTCATCCGGTATTTCAAAATAGTCGATCTGATTATGTTTTTTGGCGTCAATCATATGCTCTTTATAGGTAGCCAGGGTTTTTCCTAAATGAACATCATAGGAATTGCTACCTAAGCACTCTCTATTGTAAGGTGAAATCTTGATCGTTCCTTTTTCCATTTCCTCCAGGATTCGAGTATCAGAGAGAATCATAGTTGTATATTCGTTTTGATTTACGGCAAATTAATCAGGAATTACTCCACCATGCCGATTATTTTTCAACAGCAATTTAGTTCCGGGGCCTCCATGGCCGTTTGGAAAATTACCGAGCCTCTTCATTTTTTTGAGGCAAAGCTTTCGCCGGCACGTGTCATTGCCCACGAGGAAGTTAAAAAAAGACATTTGGCAGCGCGGCTTACACTTCAGCAATTGGAACCCGGGCTTGATTTATCCGCAATAAAAGTGGCTGAATCAGGGAAGCCTTTTTTTGAAGGTGTAAATAGATTTTTCTCATTATCCCATACCGATCAATATGCTGCTGCAATTGTGTCCAGCGAAAACCAGGTTGGAGTAGACATAGAGGGGGTGGGAGAGCGAATCTTTAGAATTCGCCATAAATACCTGGATGATGCCGAGCAAGATTTGTTACAAAAAGAATTGAATTTGTCAACACTTCAAGAGGGTGGTGATGCTTCAAAATGGTTAACTCGCTGCTGGTCCGCAAAGGAATCGATTTACAAGTGGCACGGACAATTGGGAATCGATTTTATCAAAGACATCTCACTTACTGCCATTGATCAAACAGCGCAGGAGCTACATTTTATTTTTGCTCCTACAAGTGGCGGGTTGAAAATAAATTATCACTCCATTGAAAAACTGGAATTGACTTGGATTGAGAATTAATCCTCTTCGCTATCTGTACTATCCTCTAAAAGGTTCAGATTAACATCAGCTCCTGAAATTCCTTCAATAGATCCTCTGATGTGAGCAGCATTTAAAAGTACTTTTTCTAATTGCTTCTCTCTGGACTTCCACAATTTCTCCATGGCATCTCTTTCCTTTTGAATGGAAAGTTTCATGCTCATAAAGCCTTCGCGGATTGCTTGCCACTGTTCTGCAAATTCTCGGCTAATTAAATAGTCGTACAGCAGCTGCATTTTATCCCCTTTATTTTCCTGATTTCTGGAAGCAAAGGAAATGCGAATTAATGCATCACGTAACAGATGTACAATAGCTTTTACTTCGGCAAAGGAGCAAATCCAAACGCCTTCTTTTTCGCCAAATCGATCCATGTCCTTTGGGAAGGCTTGTGTGACTAATACGGCAACATCAGCACCTTGGCTACGCATGTCAGACTTTAGTTTCTCAATCCACTCTGGTGAAAAGTCT
>JBEDEC010000160.1:0-11705 GCA_041175905.1 Bacteroidota bacterium | reverse complement strand
CGTTGGGTGGTTTTAGAAAAACAGCCATTCGCCAACTAGCACACGATTTTGGCTACCCAGCGCTAGCCAAAAAATCGGAGAGCTACGAAATTTGTTTCGTACCTGACAATGACTACAGAGGTTTTTTAAAAAGAAACGTTTCAGGTCTTGAAGAAAAAGTAGCCGGAGGAAATTTCATTGATCAGCAAGGAAGAATTTTAGGAAAGCACAAAGGATACCCTTTCTATACAATAGGACAACGCAAAGGACTGGATATCGCCTTAGGTAAACCAGTATTTGTTACACAGATTGACCCCGACACCAATACAGTCACTTTAGGTGACGAAGAAGATCTTTCAAAAAAGGAGATGCGCGTGAGCAAATTAAACTTCATTAAATATGAAAGTTTAAAGCACGGACAAGAAGCTACTACAAAGATCCGGTACAAAGATGCGGGTTCACTTTCTCAACTTTACCCAGAAAACGAAAGTGTACGAGTGACATTTTTTGAAAACGCAAAAGGAATTGCTCCCGGGCAAAGTGCAGTATTCTATGAAGGAGAGGATGTGATAGGCGGTGGAATCATACAACGAGAATCGTTCTATGCGAAATAATTCATTCCACGATATTGTTCACTCCTTTTTTTCAATTGGAATTTTCATTCTCAGTTTTCTTTTATTGATGGGATGTAATGATCGAGTCCCCTTAAATACAGAAAAGCTAGAAGAATATCTACCATTACAAAAAGGGAAATACATTACCTATAGAGTTGACTCAACTGTTTTTACCCAATACGGAAGACAGACAGAGGTCCATTCTTATTTGGTAAAATGTCAAATCGATTCAACTTTTTTGGACAATGTAGGAAGAACCAGCTTCAAGGTGTTACGTCTACTACGCGACACCTTAGCTACGACTCCTTGGAAAAATGCAGGCAGCTTTTATATTTCACCGGGAAGTTCTCAACTAGAATGGGTCGAAGACAATCTTAGACAAATCAAGCTTAAACTCCCCATCAGCACACAAAATAGTTGGAAGGGAAACCTGTACTTGACAACAAACCCCTTGAATCCTCCGTATGATTTTAGCAATGATGATAATATACAGGACTGGGATTACACCTATACAGGACCTGCCGGTAACTTTCAATTCAGAGATCAGCGGTATTCGGAGGTGATTACTGTATCTCAAATTGATAAATCATTCAATGTACCTATCACGCTTCCCAACTCTTATGCTTTTAAAAATTTCGCGGTCGATAAATTTGCAAAAGGTATTGGTCTCATCTATAAAGAATGGGAATGCTGGGAATACCAACCCAATACAGGTGGAAGCGGAGGTCCTTACAAAATAGGATTTGGCATTCGGCAATGGATGGTCGACCATAACTAATAAACCCAAGTAATGCGCATAATCAATCAAATAAAAACAAACGGATTCCTTTTTTTTATTTTACTAGTAACACAAACTGAAGTTTCACTTGCACAGTTTAGCAGACACATTGTTTGGTTAAAAAATAAAGGAAATAATAGCTATACCCTTTCCAATCCATCTCCCTATTTGTCTACACGAGCATTGGATAGAAGAACACGTTACACGATTACAATAGACAGCACTGATTTACCCGTCAGCCCCTCTTATTTAACACAATTACGAAATATACCAGGCATTACAATTCTTAATGTATCCAAGTGGTTAAATGCCGTTTGTATCCAGAGCACTGATGCTACAGCCCTCAACAACGTACAGGCCCTTCCCTTTGTTCAACAAGTGGCAGGTCTTGCTGCAAGAACAAGCCCTACGACAAAAACAAAAGAGAAATTTATTCGAGACGAGGATATCCTACCCATTCTAAATCCTACACCTACAACAGCAAAACTCACGGGTGATTATTATAACTATGGCACCACTGCAGCCCAAGAAGTAAAACTTCATCGTGCAGAATTTTTGCACAATATTGGTTTAAGGGGAGCAGGCATGCAGGTAGCTGTACTTGATGGAGGCTTTTATAATTTTAATACACTACCTGCTTTTGACAGTATCAACCGAAGTGGCAGAGTTTTAAGCACCTGGGATTTTATATCTAGAAATCAGCAAGTGCAAGATGATCATCCACATGGCATGCAATGTCTTTCTACAATTGCAGCTAACTTACCGGGTCAATTTGTAGGGAAAGCTCCGCAAGCTAGTTTCCATTTATTCAGAACAGAGGATGTAAACAGTGAATACCCCATCGAAGAATTTAACTGGGTATGTGGTGCTGAACGAGCAGATAGTACAGGTGCAGATTTGATTTCATCTTCATTGGGATACTATGACTTTGATAATCCCGTTTTCAATTACACCTATCAACAAATGAATGGTCGTAGCACAATAAGTGTAAAAGGAGCTGATCTAGCTGCAAAAAAAGGATTGCTCGTTTTCAATTCAGCAGGCAACGAAGGAAACGGTTCTTGGCGCTACATTATTACACCCGCAGATGGAGATAGTGTAATTGCAGTTGGGGCTGTCAACGCAGCAGGCACTGTTGCTTCTTTTTCGAGCTACGGACCCTCTAGTGACGGCCGAATAAAACCAGAACTTGCTTCCGTAGGATTAGCAGCAGTTGTGCAAACGACAAGTGGAGGAGTTGGAGCTGCCAATGGCACTTCTTTTGCTTGTCCGAATATGGCCGGATTAGCCACTTGTTTATGGCAGGGATTTCCAGAATTCAATAACATGAAAATTGTTGATGCATTAAAAAAAGCATCAAGTCGTTTCACGACTCCCAATGATAGAATAGGCTATGGAATTCCTGATTTAAAAAATGCATTTGCTTTTTTACTTTCCGAATATGCAACCTGCACAGCTACCAATAATAACTGTGTGGTTTCGCTGAACTGGAAAAGCAAAGATGTTTCTGCCATGCAGTATATCATTGAACGAAAGCTACCCACTGAAATTGCATATCGTGTTATTTCACAACCCTTCGGAACAGGTGGATCTCAATTAAGTAACACGACTTACACGTACCAGGATCGCTTGCAAGGCATAAGCGCTGGCTCCATACAATACAGAGTCAGTCAAGTAATTGATACTTCGGCTGCCACTAGACAAGTAGTGTTACTAGATAGCGCAAGCATTTCACTGACTTCTCCTTGTTTGAATACTGATGACATTACCGATATTTTATGGATCTATCCTAACCCCCTTACCGGAGCAAGCAAAGAAAAATTTACAATCAATCTACTTGAGGCCAAACAAAATCTATCTATCACTTGTCATGATAAAACCGGCAAATTAATTGGGATATATAGATTCAGTAAACCAGTAGGCATTTTCACCAGTGGTGAGTTACCCTTCAAGCCTTCTTCCAGCGGAGTCTATGTACTCACCCTATGGGATGATGAAACAAAATTGGACACCAAGGAGTGGATTATTAATTACTGATTTTTTGCAGTAAAGCACCAAAAAGCGAATCAGCTTTTTGTGGCATTCCATTAAAAAGCTGCATTTTGACAATTTTAAACCCCGAGGATGTTGCAAAATCAGTAATCTGCTGCTCATTTTCCTTTTCAAATACAGAGCAAGTGCAATAAAGAAGATAACCGCCTGGCCTTATTGTGGCCGTTATAGTAGAGAGAATTTTCTTTTGCTTAGCTACATATTGTTCTAATTGGTCAGACGTAAAATAAACACGCTCTTCCGGAGTACGTCCCCAAGTGCCACTTCCTGTACAGGGAACATCGGCTACAACCAAATCAAATAAAAATGAAGAGGGAACACTACCCCTCTTCTCCAGATCTAACTGTACAACCTGGTGCGTTGCAATCGCCGCATCTCGTAATCGATTTTTCAATTGATTTAAAATAGAGGCACGGATATCCGACACTGTTAATTGTGCGGCGGGAAATCGATCCTTGATCAAAATAGATTTACCTCCACTTGCTGCACAACAATCCCAACAGCTAGAAATTACATTAGTTGGCACTAGCTGAAGCAACTGATCAATCTGTTGAGAGCTATAATCCTGTATAACATAATCTCTATTTAGACCTGGAAGTAAATCCAGATTCACCGCCGCAGGAAATGAAATACAAGTTGGACTAATTGAATGAACAGGTAGTTTTAATTTGCCTATATGTCCTTTAGCTATTTTTTCTTTGCCAGGACGTAAGCGTATAAATACATCCGGCTGCCTTAATTGTGAACGTAGCCAGTCATTTAGTTCAATATTACCTGATAGATTCAGCTCATAGGGGAAAAGTGCACTCCAATTGAATGTAGCCGAGAATAAGCGCATACGCACCTCAATATCCTCCGAAAAAAAAGGTGACCAGTCTGGCTTAAGTGAAGTCACCAACGAATCCGGACTAGTAGAAAGTAAAAAAACGGACGCAAGTATTTTTTCTTCAATAGAATAATTGACAAAAGCAGCCCCCACTCTAAAATAGGAGTAGCAATAATGGCGGATTAGTCTTCGATCGGTTGATCCCATTTTTCGATCAGCGGCAAAAAGCTGCTTACAATAAATAGAAAAAGGCTGTTCCCCTTTGTAATTCTCCAAGTAGGAAACAGCCTTATTTAAATATGCATGGTAGCGGCTCAAAGCTGCAGTAAAGTTTTGACCGGGTCTTTGCCGATCAATAATTGTTCGGGGCTTTCTAACAGTTCTTTGACGCGTACTAAAAATCCAACTGATTCTCTTCCATCAATAATGCGATGATCATAACTTAATGCGAGATACATCATGGGGCGTATTACAACCTGGCCTGCAATCGCCATAGGCCTCTCCTGAATTTTGTGCATCCCAAGAATTGCACTTTGAGGAGCATTGATAATGGGCGTACTCATCAATGATCCAAATACACCCCCATTGGTAATTGTAAATGTACCGCCGGTTAAATCTTCTGCCGTTAATTTACTATCTCTGGCCTTGACAGCTAATGCAGCAACATTCTTTTCAATGTCAGCCATGCTCATGCTCTCCACATTACGCATCACAGGAACAGTTAACCCACGGGGAGTACTAACCGCAACACTAATATCTGCATAGTCATGATATAGAATGGAATCTCCGTCAATAGAGGCATTAACAGAAGGCCATTCTTGTAATGCAATGGAGCAGGCTTTTGCAAAAAAGCTCATAAAACCAAGGCCTACTCCATGCTTTTCTTTGAATTTATCTTTATGTAAAGAACGTATCTCAAGAATACGCGTCATATCAACCTCATTGAAAGTCGTTAACATGGCCGTACCATTCTTAGCCTCAACCAGTCGCTTGGCAATGGTTTTGCGAAGATTACTCATCTTCTCCTTTCTATCCGATCTCGCCCCAGCTTCCTGACCTGCAAATGGAAGTTGACCAGGTTTTTCCAATGCCTTTAAAACGTCTTCTCTAACAATTTTTCCCTGCGGACCAGAGGGCTTAACCTGTGCTGGATCTACTTTTTTATCAGCAAGAATAGCAGAAGCAAGCGGCGTTGCTTTCACTTCAGAGGCTGGAGCTGCAACAACGGGCTTCACCTCTGCTACGGTTGGAACAGACGGAGGTTTAGGTGCCGTAATCTCTAATTTAGGAGCAACGGGCTTTGCTGTTTCATCGATAGTTGCCAGCACATCCCCAATTTTCAATTGATCGCCTTCGGTAGCAACGGTAGTAAGCACACCAGATTTTTCTGCATTGACTTCAAACGTTGCTTTCTCACTTTCAAGTTCTGCAATCACCTCATCTATCTCCACATAATCCCCAGACTTTTTATTCCAACGAAGTAACTGGACTTCTGTAATCGACTCGCCAACGGTAGGTACTTTAATTTCGATCATAAAATAATTTATTAGATAGAGAAAGCTGTATCAATAATCTCCGCCTGTTCTTTAATGTGAATTTTATTATAACCACTCGCAGTAGATGCCGAAGGCTGACGACTGATCACTCCAAAACTAAAGTTTCTCAACTGCATTTTTAAGTAAGAGGCGGCTCCCATATTTTGGGGCTCTTCCTGTACCCAAAACCAGGTTGCACCACTATACTTTTTCTGAAGTTGTTCTAATTGATTTTGAGGAAGCGGGTACAGCTGCTCAACACGAACAATCGCAATATCATTTCGCTGTTCACGCATTTTTCTCTCTTCTAACTCAAAGAAAATTTTACCGGCGCAGAAAAGCACCTTTTTAACTTTTCCTGACTCTGCGTTAGTATCATCAATAACCTCCTGGAAACCACTTTGCGTAAAGGAGGAAACTGCAGAATAGGAACCAGGGTGTCTGAGGTTTGCTTTGGGAGAAAAATTAATGAGCGGTTTTCTGAAAGGCCAAGCAAGTTGTCTTCTTAACAGATGGAATAAGTTAGCAGCGGTCGTAACATTTGTGACAACGATATTGAGCTCAGCCGCTAATTGCAAAAATCTCTCCAATCTTGCACTACTATGTTCAGGCCCCTGCCCCTCATACCCATGTGGCAGTAGTAGTGTGACCCCATTCATTCTGTTCCACTTTTGTTCTCCTGCAGCGATGAACTGGTCAATAATCGTTTGTGCTCCATTTGAAAAATCACCAAACTGCGCTTCCCAAATCACTAGTGATTGAGGATTCGCTAAAGCATACCCATATTCAAAACCCAGGACACCATATTCACTCAATAAAGAGTTATAAATTCTAAACTGACCGTTTGCCCCGGGTATGCGCGATAAACGATTATAGGGTTGATCCGTATTTTCATCACGCAACACTGCATGACGATGAGAGAATGTTCCCCTTTTTACATCCTGACCACTCATTCTAACATCTTTTCCATCGAGTAGCAAACTTGCGTATGCCAATAATTCGGCGGTGGCCCAATCAACTTTTTGTTCTGTATCAAACAACTTCTTCTTTTCCTGTAAAATTTTCTCCACTTTTTTCAAAGGCTTAAAATCTTCAGGCCAATTCATGATTGAATCAAACAAAGAAGTAAAATCAGCAGTGGTGATCGCTGTAACTGGCGACTGTAAAAAATCTTCTGGTGTAGCTTTTCTTAATTTTTTCCACTCCAACTCAGGTGGTTGATATTGATAAGGCAGTGGGTTTTGCTTTACTTCATCTAATCGCTCTTGCAAATCTTGCCAAAACTTCTTTTCCATCTCACGTGCTAAGGTTTGCACCTCCGTATCGCCATTTTGAAGCAACTGATTAATATAAATTTCACGTGGGTTCTGTTGCTGCTCAATTAGTTTATACAAATGGGGCTGTGTGAATTTTGGATCATCCCCTTCGTTGTGTCCGTGTTTTCTATAACAGACCATATCAATAAACACATCTTTATTGAACTGCTGACGAAATGCAGTTGCAATTTCTACACAACGCACGACTGCTTCAGGGTCATTCCCATTCACATGAAATACCGGTGCTTGAATAGCAGCAGCAAGTGAGGTACAATAATCTGAGCTGCGGGCATCTTCAAAATCAGTAGTAAACCCAATTTGATTATTGATAATAAAATGAAGCGTTCCACCCGTAGCGTAGCCATCCAGGTGTGACATTTGCAAAACTTCATACACAATGCCCTGCCCTGCTACCGATGCATCCCCATGAATTAGTATAGGAAGAATCCGATCAGAATCAGATCCGTGCATGAGATCTGCTTTTGCACGTGAAAATCCTAGTACAACCGGATTAACAGCTTCTAAGTGGGATGGATTAGGAATTAATTTTAAACTGATTTTTTTATTGTGCAGTGTATCCACCTCACTTCCGTAGCCCATGTGATATTTAACATCCCCGCTACCCATGGTCTGATCCACTTTTGCTGTTCCTTCAAATTCACTAAAAATATGCTCATAGGTTTTACCCATAATATTAGCCAGCACATTTAGACGTCCACGATGTGCCATTCCAATGACCACCTCTTTTATTTCATTTTCAGCAGCCGTATTGATAATCGCATCTAACGCAGCAATTGTGGTTTCTCCTCCTTCGAGAGAAAACCTTTTTTGCCCCACATATTTTGTGTGCAAAAAACGCTCGAACATCACCCCTTGATTGAGTTTCTCTAGTACACGTCTTTTTTGTGTGAGTGGAAGTGGGCTGTATAACTTATTTTCAATGGCCTCCGTCAACCAATTTGTTTGCTCTGTATTGCTGATATACTTGTACTCAATACCAACACTGGAGGCATAACACTTTTCAAGTTTTGCAAGTATGTCGCGCAGTTTGGCAAAACCTAAACCTAAGTATTGCCCTGCATAAAACGACTGATCCAAATCTGCTTCAGAAAACCCATAATGCGATAACTCAATATTTGCTCCCCGATCCTTTCTTGCCCGAATAGGATTTGTTTTAGCAATCAAGTGCCCTTTATTTCTATACCCCAGAATTAACCGATAAGCATTGAGCTCTCGCACCCAATCAACAGACTGCTCTTCTGGAAGCGCAACAGATTTTCCAGTAGTATCACTTGCTAGTTTTCCAGAGGAAACTGCAAAGTCAAACCCTTCAAAAAACTTACGTAAATCAGGGTCAACAGAGGATGGACTCTTAATAAACTCCTGGTACAGACTTTCAATATACCCAGGGTGGGACTGCGTAACGTAGGAAAAATCCTTCATGAATGTCAATGTGTTAGAAATACCCGAATTCGGGGTACAAATATCGCTCAAAAAGGCCTAATTGGGAAGCCTTTGCCGGGTTCCGGGCCCTTAATATTCAGATTCTGATAAATTTGGTCATCCCAGGCCAAATCCCTACCTTTGCCCTCCTTAAATTAAAGCTAGATGGCTAATCACAGTGCAACTAAAAAAGACGCCCGCCAGGCCGCTAAACGTCGCGAACACAACAAGTATTATGGAAAAACAACCCGTAATGCGATCCGTGATTTGAAAGCTTCAACGGGTAGTGAAATGAAAGAGCAATTCCCGACAGTTGCTGGCATGATTGACAAGTTGGCAAAGCGTGGCATCATCCACAAAAACAAAGCAGCTAACCTAAAAAGCAAGCTTGCTAAAAAAGTAAACGCGACTAAATAATAGTCATTCAAATATTTGCTAAAGGCACCTATTCGGGTGCCTTTTTTATTTCCCTTATTTTTATACAAATAGATTTCATGAGTAAGATTTTTATAACCTTCTTCTTATCGGCTGTCTGTTCTTTTTATTTAATGGGGCAATCGCTTCAAACCACCTTTGAAAAAAAACAAGGTAAAGAAACGCCCACCTATGATGAGATTATTGCCTGGTGGAAAAAAGCAGATCAGTCATCTACCCTACTTACCCTACAAACAAAAGGACCCACTGATGCAGGCTTTCCGCTCCATTTAGCTATTCTAAGTAACAAGGGATATAATTCAATACATGCTGCAAAAGCAGCAGGTGCTTCAATCATTCTCGTTAATAACGGGATACACCCTGGTGAGCCAGATGGAATTGATGCTAGTATGTTACTAGCTAAAAATGTGATTGAAAAAAAACTAAGCCTGCCTCAAAATTTAGTCGTTGCAATTATTCCCGTGTACAATATTGGAGGGTGTCTAAATAGAAGTTCCAATTTTAGAGTTGATCAAGAAGGACCGGAGGCTTTTGGCTCCAGAGGCAACTCACAATATCTCGATTTAAATAGAGATTTTATCAAGTGCGACTCAAAAGAAGCTCTATCATTTACTTCCATTTTTCGGGAATGTGATCCAGATGTTTTCATCGATAATCATGTAAGCAACGGAGCCGATTACCAACATATCATGACGTTGCTAACTAGCCAGCCTAGCAAGCTAGGCGGTGTGATGGAAACCTTTTTGAGAACAAAATTTGAACCCGCCCTTTATGCAGGAATGAAAGAAAAGGGTTTTGATATGATCCCCTATGTAAATGCCTATGGAGACAAGCCTGAAAATGGTTGGAGCACTTATTGGGATAGCCCACGTTACACCAGTGGCTATGCAACACTATGGAATAGCTTCGCTTTTGTTCCAGAAACACACATGTTAAAACCCTATGATCAACGAGTCATGGCAACACTCGCCTTAATGGAAAATTTCATTGCATTCACAGGGAAAAACGCAAAAGAAATTCAGCAGTTGCGTAACAGAACCAAACTGGCTGCGGCCGCAGCCGATCAATTCCCCATTAAATGGAAATTGGATAAAACAGGTTTCACGGAATATACATTCAAAGGATTTGAATCAGGAAATAAACCCAGCGAAGTGTCTGGCCTTAGCAGACTTTACTATGACCGTTCAAAACCATTCACCAAAACAATCAAGGTGTTTGACAAATTTGTTCCGGAGTTGAACATAGTAAAACCCAAAGCATACATCATTCCACAAGGTTGGTGGAAAGTTATTGACCGGTTATTGGCAAATGATGTAAAAATGGTCAAGCTTAAAAAAGATACAACGATCCAAGTAGAATGGTATCGTATTGAGGACTACAAAACGATGCCTCGTCAATATGAAATGCATCACCTCAACAGCGATGTAGTTGTCAGTAAAGAAAGAGGGGGCAAATTATTTAGAAAAGGAGACTGGGTTATTGAACTCAATCAGCCTGCCAATCGGTTTTTAATCGAAACCCTAGAGCCACAAGCGGAAGACTCCTATTTTGCTTGGAACTTTTTCGATGCCATTCTTGGTCAAAAAGAAGGCTATTCTGCCTATGTATTTGAAGACAAAGCCGCAAATTATCTTAAGCAAAATCCAGATTTAAAAGCAAAACTGGAACAACGAAAACTTGCCGATACCACATTTGCAAAAAGCGCTCGCGCGCAATTGGATTTTGTATTTAAAAACTCACCGTGGTACGAGCCTGATCACAATCGCTATCCGGTGTTCAGAGTATATCAATAACGAAGTGTAGTTGGAATTGTCAGTTCGTGGGCTAAAACGGTACGCCTCAACTTTTTTTATGTCTGTGATTAATACCGCCGTCCCGTTAGACACCCCACTCACAGACAATTCCAACTACCCCCTTAATTAGAACACTATCTGTTGCTTAATCGTATTGTGTTTGGCGTTTGTATTCTCACAAATAAACTCTGTTCATTCGGATATCGTTTTTTGTTATGGCTGGGGAATTTGCGAGGCAGACTGTCTAACGTCACGGCAATAGTTATGGGATGAAAATAGTAGGGCAGCTGCCGTGACGTTTTAGTCTGACGAGCATATTCCACCCAGCCATAACAGGGAGCAATAAAATTAAAAGAGTAAAAATTGTTAGGAAATAAAAAAGCCCAACCGGAAACCGATTGGGCTAAAGAATATGGCAGCTACCTACTCTCCCGCATTGTTGTGCAGTACCATTGGCCATGAGGGACTTAACTTCTCTGTTCGGAATGGGAAGAGGTGAACACCCTCGGGAAAACCACCATAAGATCTTAACTGCATTGCTGCAGCAATAAGATTAACATATTGGAAAAAGTTAGCGAGTACCTTGTTTTTTTCTTCGAAAAGAAAAAAAAATTAAAGCGTACGGGCAATTAGTACTACTCGGCTCTGATGTTACCACCTTTACACCTGTAGCCTATCAACGTCATAGTCTTTGACGGCCCTTAAAAGTAAACTCATCTTGAGGAAGGTTTCACGCTTAGATGCTTTCAGCGTTTATCCTGTCCGTACATAGCTACTCAGCATTGCACCTGGCGGCACAACTGATACACCAGAGGTACGTACGACCCGGTCCTCTCGTACTAAGGTCATGTCCTCTCAATTTACTAACGCCCACCACAGATAGGGACCGAACTGTCTTGCGACGTTCTGAACCCAGTTCACGTGCCACTTTAAT
>JBEDEC010000159.1:0-18376 GCA_041175905.1 Bacteroidota bacterium | reverse complement strand
TTCCATAAAAAGGCGTTACCACCTAAAAAATTATTAGTTAGGCCAAATAAATAATTGACCCAGTTGCGAGTCGAAAAACTTCCATGGCAAGCATCATGCATGACATTGAAACCAATAGCAGCCATATTAAATCCAAACAAAACCCAAAGCAAAAGTGAAAGACCCCAATGCATAGGAAAGGTCAATAAAATAAAATAAATGAGCAAAGCAGAAGGAATTAAAATCATTGCTTTCGCATATAATTTCCAATTACCTGTTTTGCGGATTTGATGTTTTTCAAAATACGCATCGACTTCTTGCTTGAGCGCATTAAAAAAATCCTTTTGCTTATTATTAAACGTGACTTTATACTGTAAACCTGACATGATTTAAAATTGGGTTGGATAGTGAAGTTAATCCTTATTAGACTGTTTTTGTTACCTTTTTCGCATCTCGCAACTTCTTTTACTAATATCGTAACTCACATCATTTATTGAGGGCGAGCTTTGCGGTGCAATACTGTGCTCATGCGAAGCTTTTCACTTTTTATTTACTTTCTCCCCTTCTTCTGTATCGCACAAGAGGTAGACACTATTACCTCTTTACCCTCTGTACAAATCATTGGTAAAAAAATAAATCGTTTGCCGGGCTCTGGTCAAGTGATTGATGCAAAAAAAATGGCCCTTTTAAATCAAACGGATATTAATAAAGTATTACGAACTATTCCAGGTGTTTATATCAGAGACGAGGAAGGTTTTGGTCTACGCCCTAATATCGGTTTACGTGGAACACAGGTAAATCGAAGTGCGAAAATAACATTGATGGAAGACGGTGTATTAATGGCGCCCGCTCCTTATGCAGATCCATCTGCTTACTACTTTCCAACATTTGCCAGAATGGATCGAGTAGAAGTGTTAAAAGGAAGCAGTCAAATTAAATACGGACCTTATACAATTGGTGGTGCCATCAATTTGGTATCGACCCCTTTTCCGTCAACATTTAAAACATTTGCGCAAGTATCGGTTGGTTCATTCAAAACGAATCAACAACGGATTTGGTTAGGTAATAGCACAAAGAATATTGATTTTTTGTTTGAAATAAACCGACACGCCAGCACCGGTTTTAAAGAGATTGACGGAGGCGGAAATAGTGGTTTTGACAGAAGAGATTTTTTAGGAAAAATTCGGTGGCATAGCACATCTACAGCAAGAGTACAGCAATCTGTCACACTTAAAATGCTGCATATGACAGAGGATGGTAATGAATCTTATTTGGGTTTAACCTTTGAAGATTTCAATCTATACCCCAACCGTCGTTATGCTGCAACGCAAAAAGACAAATTAGATGTCACTCACCAGCACATTACATTAAATCATACAATCACGCTTAGCAGAAATTCAAATCTTTCTACCACCGGCTACTTAACCTACACATACAGAGATTGGGGTCGTGTGAATAGCATTAGTGGTCAATTGGTAAGCACAATCCTTGCAAATCCGGATTTTTATGGAAGTGCGTTTGGAATTATGAGAGGTGAAGCAAATGGACCAGTTGTATTTCAAAATGCTGCCCGAACTTTTTTTGGGAAAGGAATACAATCAACTTTTCAGCACAAACTGACTAAAACAAAAATCAAACAGTTGATTCAATTAGGCGTAAGATTACATGCAGATAAGGCAGATCGATTTGCTACACAATCTGCTTTTGTAATGTCAGCAGGGCGTTTGATTCAAACTAGTACAGGTATTCGAGGAAATAGTGAAAATCAAATTCGATTAGCAAACACCTTAGCTGTATTTATTCAAGATGATATCAAATGGGGTAACCTGACTATTTCACCCGGTTTACGGTATGAAAACATACTATTATCCCTTGATAACTTTGGAACAATGGATAGTGAACGGTTGGGGGCTGCATTAAAAACAGCTTCAAACCATGTAACCGCTTTTCTTCCTGGTATTGGAATAAATTACGTAGTAAACCCTCGCGTTTCTGTTTTTGGTGGAATACATAAAGGATTTTCTCCACCGGGTATGCCTTCCATAACAGCAGCAACACAAGCAAAGCCGGAAAAAGCCTGGAGTTATGAAGTAGGTTTTCGAACACAAAATGATCGTTGGAATATACAGTTAGCCGGATTCATGAATCAGTATGAAAATATTCTGGGTTCAGATAATCAATCAGGAGGTGGGGCTGGAACTGGCGATATGTTCAATGCCGGTAACGCAAAGACGATGGGAATTGAGTGGAATATGGAAACGGATATTGTAGCGTTGTTGTTTGCTGGCAAAAAATATCGAACCCCCGTATCCGTAACCTACACCTACACACACGCTGTATTTAGTACCACCTTTTTAAATGCGGGTGGTGACTGGGGCACTGGACTCATTCAAAAAAATGACTGGATTCCTTTTCTTACCCCCCATTTGCTTACTGTTTCTGCAGGATTTGAAACAAATCGATTTAACACAACTGTTCTTGCACGTTTTACGGGATTGACAAGAATAAAACCAGGACAAGGCAACAATATACAAACTCCGGAAAACGGTGTAGCATACAATAATGTCAATGCCCTTAAAAATTATTGGGTAATTGATATTAGTAGCAACTATAAAATAAATGAAAAAGCAACCTTATTTGCCACACTGAACAATGTATTAAATACTACCTACATCGTTGCAAATCTTCCGCAAGGCTACAGGCCGGGAATGCCCATTGCGATAATGGCGGGAATTAAACTAAGCTTGTAATAGAAGGCCTATATTTTTTTATAAAGCGCAATCATTTCAATTGCACAAGAGGCAAACTCTTTTCCTTTATTCATTTTATGAATCGCAGCTCTTTCCATTGCTAATTCTTCTGTTTGTGTAGTCAATACGCCAAAAACAATTGGAATTGGAGATAAGATAGATAATTGCGATAAGCCAACGGTTACATATTCACATACGTAGGTATAATGATCTGTATCACCTTGGATAACTGCACCTATTGTGATAATGGCCTGGTATTTATTTTGTTTAGACAGTTGGCTGGCAAGCCCGACAATTTCAACTGCGCCGGGTACTTCCCAAATTTCATAGACGGATTGCTGCTCATTCAGTTCATTGATACAGCCCTGTAATAGTAAATTGGTAATTTCAGAATTGAAATTCGCTTTTATTATTGCAATCATTTTGTAAGCGTTAACTGATGACCTCCTTGCATAATTTTTGTATGCAGGTATTGACTATTATAATTATTTTCCCGAGAAGGATAGGAAAGAACTTTAAAAGAAAATCCTTCGTTTTTTAGGATATTAATTTTTTCTGGGTTTCCGGTAAAGAATGAAAAATGATCAACATTTAATTTTCTTAAAATACAAACCGCATCTGCATAGCGACGACTATCAGGTTCAAATCCAAGTAATACATTAGCCTCATAGGTATCATACCCCTTGTCTTGTAAACTATACGCAGAAAGTTTATTGCCAATTCCGATTCCCCTTCCCTCGTGCCCACGCATATAAATTAAATATCCGTGTCCATTCAACTGAATTTCTTTTAACGCAGTATGTAGCTGTTGTCCACAATCGCAGCGTTCGCTTCCAAAAATATCACCAGTCATACATTCACTATGTATACGTACAATCGGGGTTGCCTGTTGGTTGGAAGTTACGGATAACACAAGATGTTCAATGCCGGAAAGTGTATTTTTAAAAGCTTGTGTTGTAAAAAGACCAAACGGTGTTGGAAGATTCACAGTGGAGATAAGTTCACAAGAGCCTTCCCGCTTTAATCGATATTCATAAATCTGCTCAATCGAAATAATCTTTAGTCCATGCGCTTGCGCAAATAATTTAAGGCCGTCTCTGCGCAGCATTGTACCATTTTCGGCTAAAATTTCACAAATCACAGCCGCTTCCGGTTGATTGGTAAGCTTGCACAGATCTACTCCTGCCTCCGTATGTCCTTTACGAGCCAGTACGCCATTTGAATTTGCAAGAAGAGGAAATAAATGTCCCGGACAACTAAAATCTGATTTAGTAGAGGTAGGATTTGCAATTTGCTTCGCTGTAGTAGCACGATCAGATGCAGAAATTCCAGTAGTTACACCAAAAGCGGGTGTTGCATCAATAGAGTCCAGAAAAGCTGTTCCAAATACATCACTTTGATTAGATGGAACTTTGTTTAGTTGTAATCGCGACGCAATGGAAGTAGAAATAGCCACACAAACTAGCCCCCTTGCGTGCGTGACACAAAAGTTTATTTTTTCGGACGTAGCACTTGCAGCAGGAAAAATAATATCACCCTCATTTTCTCTTTTTTCATCATCCACAACCACCAGTGGAATACCCAACTTAAAATCTGCAAGAGCAATTTCAATATCGTCAAACTCAATGTTCATGTCGCTGCAATAATTTTTCTGTGTATTTAGCTAAAATATCAAACTCGATATTTACGATATCACCAACTAATAAATTTTTAACATTTGTTTTGTCTAGTGTTACAGGAATAATACAAAGTTCAAAACTATTATCACCAACCGCGTTGATGGTCAAGCTAATTCCGTTTACCGCTATAGAACCCTTGTAGACCAAATATTTCATAAAAGCAGGGGGGATGGAAATGGACAAAAACCAACTAGCTCCTTCATTTCGTACGGTCAATATTTTTCCAGTGCAATCCACATGTCCCAAAACATGATGGCCGCCAATTCTATCAAGTGGTGTTAATGGTAATTCAATATTGACAAGCTGATTATTCTTGTAGCTTTTACAAATTGTTTTCTGAATTGTTTCTGAAGAAACAAAAAAACTAAACTCACTTTCTGTGATTGATGAAATAGTAAGGCAAGTACCGTCGATGGCAACACTATCTCCAATTTTGCATGGAGGAAATTGGGGAGGAATGGAAACAAATATCTCTAAACTATCTTCTCGCTGATGAACTTTAGTGAGATAAGCAGAGGAAACAATTCCGGTAAACATATTGAGGATTTGTAAATTTGCCGCAAATCTATTCGATACAAGTTGAATCAGTATATTAAATCTGCCGTCAAAGAAGCTAAACAAGCAAGTATTAAAAATGTTCGTCCCAACCCCCTGGTGGGTGCGATTATTCTTGATGAAAAGAATAAAATTGTCGGAGCGGGATTTCATGCAGAATTTGGCAAGGATCATGCCGAAGTGGTAGCGATTAAAAATGCTAAAAAGAATGGTGCTGATTTAAACAACTGTACGCTGGTTGTTTCGTTAGAACCCTGTTCACACTATGGTAAAACACCTCCCTGCACAAACCTAATTATTGAGTCCGGTATAAAAAAAGTAATTGTTGGATCAAAAGACCCAAATCCAGTCGTACGAGGAATAGATTTATTGAAGGAACATAATATTGATGTTATACTCATTGAATCACAAGAGGCATCAGATTTAAACAAAGAGTTTTTTACCAATCAACATTATCGGCGTCCCTTTATAATTGCGAAGGCGGCTATCACCCGTGATGAACAAATGGCCAAAGACGATGGCTCAAGTAAATGGATCAGTGGTGAAAAAAGTCGCGCCTACACACATGAAATTTTGCGTTCAGGGGTGAATGCTATTTTAACAACTGCCAAAACTGTGCTTACAGATGATGCACGATTTACCATTCGAAAAAACGAAACTGAGAGAGAATTAACCACTATTGTTATTGATAGAAACCTGGAGTTACTAAAAAACAAAAACCTGGCTATCCATTATGCTAGAAAAAGCTCAAAACTCTTTTTAGTTGCTGAAAAAATAGCAAATGATATTACATTAAGCCCAAATACTGAGATTATTGAATCAACATTTATAGATGGTAAATTAGAATTTGAATCTTTGTTAACGCAACTCTATAAAAATCATTCAATTTATTCTTTGCTGATAGAAGCTGGCCCCACTTTTTTAAATGCGCTCCTAGATAAAAATTGGGTTGACGAATTTGTTCTTTTTAAAAGCCCAAACAGCTTTCATAATAGGTGCGACCGCTTTAAATTAGATGTATCGAAACTAGCTGCACTGAAAGAGGAAGCTAGCTGGGAGTTAGATGTAGATGTAGTTACAACGTATAGTACACAGAATTGGAGAGTTCATAAACACTAGCGCTTACTAATTTTATTTAGCGAGATCTGCCGTTGGCGAGTACATTTAAATCGAGTGATTTCGTCGCTTCGGGTAGCTCTGTGTTTTTGACTGATGCCGCTGTTAACGCGCTTGCGCCATAAATTAAAACTACTTCGCTTTAGCGTACGGCGCATCAGTTCAATCACCTGGCTTTCCGATAAACCAAATTGGAATTGGATCGCCTCAAAGGGTGTGCGGTCCTCCCAGGCCATTTCGATAACACGATCAATATCTTGCAGCGAAAGCGCGACGTCTACATTTTTCACACTTTTAAAACAATTGATAGCCAATTTTGTTTTACACAACTAGTCCTTCATTAGAGATATGAAAAAAAGAATAGCCAAAGAAAATCTCCCGCAAAAAATTTGTAAAACCTGTTTGCGTCCTTTCACCTGGCGAAAAAATTGGGAAAAGGTCTGGAATGATGTTTTATATTGTAGTGACAAATGCCGAATGAACAAAAACAAACCAAAGGATGAAAAATAATACCTGGTGGGTGATTTTGTTTATTATAGCTCCTTTTGTTTATGCGGCTTATTTGTATCCCTCATTGGGTGAACAAATTCCTATTCACTTTGGAATGGACGGGAAACCAGATAATTGGGCCTCCAAGAATAGCATTTTTGTTCTTCCGGTTATATTGGGCTTTGTCAATTTTTTCACCTGGCTAATCCTCTCCAATATTGATAAGATTGATCCGAAACAAGCTGCAGGTGATAATAAGGCAACTATAAATAAGCTTTCTCTTTTTTTATCGGCTTCGCTATGCGGTATCACACTAATTATATTGTATAGCGAGGGTAACGAAAAGGCTGCCGTTGATAAACTACTCTTTGGAGCCCTGGGAATTCTTTTCATGGGTCTTGGCTTTTTCATGCCAATGCTTAAACAAAACTATTTTGCCGGATACAAGCTTCCTTGGACATTAGAAAATAAAGACAACTGGAAACAAACGCATCAGCTCGCAGGCAAATGGTGGATGGCTGGTGGGGCCTTGCAGCTTCTTTTTGCAATTTTTATAAAGGGAGAAATTCTTTTTTACATTTTTATGACCATCACTCTTATAGTCACAATAGTTCCTGCCATATATTCTTATCTCGAGTATAAACGAACAAAAGAATAAAGTATAGCGTCACATTGATTTATACTTCTATATGGATTTGATTAACGAGTCAATCGATATAATAAAATCGCTGTCCGTTGAATTAGTTTAGGATACTCGTTGAGATTAATAGTTTCTCCAGGTGCATGTGCCCCTCTTCCACTCGCACCTAGCCCATCCAGGCAATCCAAGTATTGTGCCACATACGATATATCACCGGCACCTCTGCTACCAGGATTGCCTGGATTTACTTTACCAAATCCAAGGTCTTCACTGGCCTTACTTAATTCAATTGCTAATTTTTCATTGCCAGGTGTTGGAGGCATAGAAGGAATACCATCACTAAAACTGATGCTTGCTTTGGTGCCGGGCAATGATTGATTCACAATTTCACGCATCACATTGCGTGCGTTTATTTTTTGTTCCTCACTAATAAAACGCAGGTCACCTATTGCAACGGTGCGAGGAGAAATGATATTTGTTTTTCCTGATACTTCACCACGCTGGGCTTCTGTGTCATAATTCAACTCTGAGCCTCCCATGATCAAACCAGGATTAAAGGTGAGATACTGTTCCTGGCTGAGTCGTTCTCTAAAGCTATTGATTATGCGTGCGGCCTCATATATAGATCCATATCCGGCATTACCAAAAACACCCGAAGAGTGTCCTTGTTTTCCTTCTACTTGTAACTTCCATCCACTTGCACCTCTTCGAGCAGTTGCAGCAATGTTCATACCCGATGCTGTTTCAAAGGCCAGTGCAATATCATGTTGTTTTGCACGATTAATAAAATCACCACGCGAAACACTACGAGGGTCCCCTGCATTTTCCTCATCACCTGTCATGTAAACGGTGATAGAGGTGTTGTCTAATAATCCATGTTGATGCATCGCCTTTAATGCGGCAATAATCAACACGTCACCTCCCTTCATATCATTAACTCCTTGGCCTGTTGCAGTGCTGTCGTTTAACCAAGTAAATGGGTTAGCCGGCATATCAGGTTCAAACACCGTATCCAGGTGTCCAATCAAGAATAGTTTTTTTCCTTTTGTTCCTTTACGATGGGCTACTAAGTGACCTGCGCGTTGTAGTGAATCCGGAAGGCTTATCCATTCTACCGTAAAGCCCAGGGCTCTTAACTCTTTGGCGTAAAGCTCGCCCACTGCTTTTACACCGGTGCTATTAAATGTTCCACTATTAATATCAACAGATTCTTTTAAAAGTTGAACAGTCTGTTTGTATTGTTCATTGACGGTTTGAACAATCTTTTTTTCAACCGGCGAAAGTTGTGCGTTCACAACAACCCCAACAAATAAAAGAAGAGTGGTGAAACAGATACGCATGTTTTATTTATTTATTCCCTCTAATGAAAACAAAAACGCATATTGAAGAGCCACATCTTTTAAATAATCAAATCGACCCGAGGCGCCACCGTGACCGGCTTCCATATTTGTTTTAAATAGCAATACGTTTTTATCAGTTTTTACTTTTCTGAGTCGCGCCACCCATTTAGCAGGCTCAAAATATTGAACCTGGCTATCGTGAAGACCAGTTGTAACTAAAAGATTAGGGTATGCTTTTGCAGTTACATTATCATAGGGAGAGTAGCTTTTCATATAGAAATAAGACTCCTTGTTTGCGGGATTCCCCCACTCGTCATACTCATTTGTAGTAAGCGGTATAGTAGGGTCAGACATCGTAGTAATAACATCTACAAACGGAACCTGTGCAATTACGCCGTTCCATAATTGTGGTTCAATGTTTACAACTGCGCCCATTAATAATCCACCAGCACTTCCACCCATCGCATATAAATGTCCCTGGCTGGTAAATTTTTCGTTGATCAAATAATGACCACAGTCAATGAAATCATAGAATGTGTTTTTCTTTTTTAACAACTTTCCATCTTCATACCAGGCTCTCCCCATTTCTTGTCCGCCACGAATGTGTGCAATGGCATACACAAACCCGCGATCCAGTAAACTAAGTCTGCTGGTTGAAAAGTTTGCATCCATACTTGCACCATAAGAACCATATCCATATAAAAGCAGGGGTGCCGAGCCATCTAGTGAAGTGCCTTTGCGATACACAATGGAAATTGGTACACGAGCGCCATCACGAGCAGTTACAAATCGTCGTTCCGTTACATAGTTTTCTCTTTTAAAACCGCCCAGAACAGGTTGCTCTTTTACAAGCAATCGCTTTTTGTTTTTCCATTCGTAATCAAACGTAGAGGTAGGTGTTGTCATGGAAGAATAACGATACCTGAAAAGATTACTGGTAAATTCTGGGTTGCGTCCAACATAAGCATCATAGGTGGGCTCACCAAAATCCAAGTAGTGCTCTTGACCATTTTTCATATCGCGTATCCGCATTTGAATCAGTCCTTCTTTTCGTTCGGTAATAACCCAAAAATCGCTGAAGGGATCTACGCCCTCCAATAATACATCACTTCGATTAGGGATAACCTCCTTCCATGTAGTAGCGGTTGTTTGAGTAAGAGGACAGCTCATTAATCGGAAATTCTTTGCTTCCCAGTTTGTGACTATTAAAAATTGATCTCCCCAATGATCCACACTATATAACACCTCTTTTAATCGAGGTTGAAAAACAGAAAACGTTCCTGTGGGAGTATCAGAAGAAAGAAATCTCACTTCAGAAGAAAGCGTCGCTGCAGAAGTAATCAAAATATATTTCCCCGATCTTGTTTTACTTACTCCAATATAATTAGACGGATCTTTTTCTTCGTATACCGCAACATCCGATGTACCGGGTGTATTCAGTTGGTGTCTTTTTATTTTTTCAGAAAGCAGTGTTACCGGATTGTTCGAAGCATAAAAAACATGTTTGCTATCGGCAGACCAAACTGCAGCACCGCTCGTCCCGGTAATAGTTTCTGATAGAATCTCTCCTGATTTCAAATTTTTAAAATAGAGTGTGTATTGTCTTCTGGATAGTTCATCCACACCGTAGGCCAACCACTGATTATCAGGACTCACCGCTAGTCCAGAAACAGAAAAGTACCCCTTACCCTCAGCCATTTTGTCTACATCCAACAACAACTCTTCTTTGGCGCCAGGCGTAAGTGCTTTTCTATAATATTTGTAATACTGTTTGCCCTCTTCTGTTTTTGTATAATAAGAATACCCATTTTCTATAACGGGTTCGGACTCATCCTTCTCTTGAATTCTTCCTCGCATTTCTTTAAACAAGTTGTCTTGGAAAGTTCGTGTACCTGCCATCATGGTGTCCAAGTAGGCATTCTCTTGTTTTAAATACGCAACAACTGCCGAGCTATCAGGTCCTTTTTTAAAGTAATCATTCATCCAATAGTATTCATCTATAATTGTATCGCCGTGTTGAACAAACGTGCGAGGCTTCTCAATTGCAACCGGCGCGTTTACCGCAGTGGGCCAAGCGTATGGCGTTTTTTCCATGGATTTGTTTTGACAAGAAATTAAAATCGTGGTAATCGAAAGAATGAATAGTGTTGTTTTTTTCATAACCCGTTGTTTTATTAAACCCCAAATTGTCTTAAATGATGATCTAAATGTTTATATAGCATATTACTCCATTCTACTGCTGTTAGTTTTCCCAAAAAGGGATGAGTCTTTCCTTCAAAAAAAGTTTCCCCTTTTTCGTGGACCATTACCATTTTTTCTAGCAACTCCTTTTTCATTTCATAAAATTCTGGTTCCTCCTTTACTAAAAAGGGAGCGCTAGTGGGACTATTTTTTCGAAAGGGCTTTTCATTTGTCAACATTGGTTTGAAAAAAAGTCTACCCAATAGTCTCATTTTGGTTTTTACGGGTTTGTCAGATAATAAACCTTTGTAAGGCACCATACAATGCTTCAGCATTTGTGAAACGGTCATTTTTCCCCACAGTCTTGTTGACTGCGGATGAAGCGAATCAATCCGCTTGATCAATTCGTGATTGGTGTCGTGATTATAAATACGTGGCAGTGACATATCTTTTTATATATTTAAAAGTATTTTAAATTTCTGTGAATGAAAGTTGTAATTGCACTTTTCCTTTGCTTTTCTTTAGCGCACGCTCAATCGCTCGTGTTTAAGTCCGGAGACGGGGGGTATGCTACTTATCGGATTCCCGCTATTGTGAAAGCGCCCGGTGGTGATTTGCTTGCCTTTTGTGAGGGGCGCGTTAACAATGCTGGAGACTTCGGAAATATTGATATCGTCATGAAAAGAAGTTTGGATGACGGTGTTACCTGGTCTACCTTACAAATTGTGGTTGACGTCGACTCGTTACAAGCGGGTAACCCGGCTCCTGTGGTTGATTTATTGGATCCAAACTATCCGGGTGGGCGAATTTTTTTGTTTTACAATACAGGTAATAATCACGAAGGTGAAGTAAGAAAGGGAAAGGGTCAGCGAAGGGTTTGGTATGTTGCCTCGGTTGATAATGGAAAAACATGGTCGGCTCCTGTGGATATTTCTTTTCAGGTACACCGGCATGGGGCACAGGAAGATTGGCGTTCGTACGCGAACACGCCGGGACATGCGCTGCAATTAACAAGAGGGATTTACGCGGGACGTCTTTTTGTAGCGGCCAATCATTCTGAGGGAGCCCCAAAAAATCGATTTGAAGATTATAGAGCACATGCGTTTTATTCTGATGATCATGGAAAAACATTTTTGCTTAGTCAGTCTGTTTCTGTCCCGGGGGGTAATGAATCCATTGCGGCAGAGTTATCAAACAATCGAGTGCTTTTAAATAGTAGAAACCAGCGTGGAGATAAAAAAGAAAGATTGATTTCAATAAGTAAAAATGGAGGGGCGGCGTGGGATACTACTTTTTTTGATGCTGCATTGATCGATCCTGTTTGCCAGGGAAGTGTTTTGAATTTGGGTTGGGAAAAAAACAAGGCCGTCCTAGCGTTTTCAAATGCGGCCTCTCAATCAAAGAGAGATAGTTTAACGGTGCGCATCAGTTTAGATGAGGGGGCGACCTGGAAACAATCACTTTTAATTGACAACAATCAGGCAGGAACAAAGGGCGATTACACCGCCTATAGTGATCTTGTGTTGATAAACAAAAAATCGCTTGGTGTGTTATATGAACGCAACGGTTATAAAGAAATTATCTTTCAGCCACTATCAATAAAAAGTAAATATCAGTTATGGAAGAAATGATCCCCAATTCCGGCTTTCCTCGCGCAGCGGCCAATGAGCCTTGCTGTGTAACCGTAGAGGCTGGAAAAACATACGCATGGTGTACGTGTGGATTGAGTGAAAAACAACCCTTCTGCGACGGGAAACATAAAAAAATTGAAGGCAACCCTTACGCAAGCCTTCGCTTCACTGCCGAAGAGACCAAAGAGGTTTGGTTATGTCAGTGCAAAAAAACCAAGAATCCGCCTTATTGCGACGGTAGCCATAACAGCTAGTATTTTTCAAAATACCTATTGTTGGGTATTTTAAAAACCTACTGTTCTTGTATTTTGTTCAAAACAATTTTTATGAAATACAAGAAAATTTTTTTGCTGCTCGTTTGTAGTGTTTTTTTTGTTGCGGGTATTTCTGCACAGAGTAAAACCGGAAAAGTATACTTTATCAGATCAACGGGTTTGGCTGGATCTGCGGGTCCTTTTACTGCGTTTATTGATGACGATCTGGTTTGTAAACTAAACAACAAAAGATACTCAATTCATGAAGTGTCTGCCGGCGAACATAATTTTTCTGTTCAGTTTACAGGCAAAAAATCAAAAGATAAGGCTGAGCGAATCACAATTGATGTTGAGGCTGGAAAAACCTATTACATACAACTGATTTTTCAGGCGGGTATGATCAAGAACAACGTGTATTGTCAAGAGGTAACCGCTTCGTCTGCCAAAACCGTGCTAAAAGATTGCGAAGAAGATAAAAAGTGTTTATAATCCCCCTGCTTTAAAAATAACAAGCCCCCGCTTTGGGGGCTTGTTTGGTTTTGGGTTTATGGTTGTTGAATCACTTTAATACATATCGTATGCCTAAACCAAATCTTCCTGGCAACATGCCTCCGCCCCCTGCCAAGCTAAAGGCCGGACGCCACTCAAAACTTAACGCCAGCGGCGCTTTGTCAATTTTATAGTCAAGCCCCGTTGTGCCGCGAAGCCACAACTCTGTTCCTCCGCCATTAATAAAAAAAATAGACGTTCCCCCTCCGGCAATAAATTTTAGTCCTTTTGCATTAGGAAACAAACCGTGGTATTGAAAGAGTCCAGTGAGCCCCATCGCTCCTTGAATAAATCCCAACTCCACGTTGGTGGCCATTTTTTCTGAAAAAAATGTTTTGAATCCAGGACCCACAAGGGTTGCGTTTCCACCAAAATCTATTGCCAACCCCAACGAGCTTTTATAGTTCTGTGCAGTTAGCTGTTGAATGCTCGCGGTGAGAGTAAAAAACAAAAAAAGCAGGAATAATTTTTTGTTCATGGTGTTTGGTTTTGATTTGTTCAGAAAAATAGAACAGGTTCAGAACCACACCATACCCATAAGTTGGTATTTTTTTAACTACAGCTTTGCCTGACAAGCAGCTATTCCTTCTTTTGCGCCCTTTTTATAGTACTTAAGGGCTTCTTTTTCATTTCCGGTTTTTTCAAGAGAGTGTCCTATAAAATACAGCAGCTCGTTATTCTTTTTTTGTTCAAAAGATAGTTTGAAACAATCCAGTGCGGGTTGATACAGACCAGCGTAGTAATAACTTTTTCCAAGATATTCATAAAACAAGGCATCCTCGGGCTCTAGATAATCAAATGGAAAAAGAAGCTGGTTAACGGCTGTATAGTCCTTTTCTTCTAGCAGTTTTTTTGCTTGAACAAGAATTGTATCTCTTTTTTTCTGCCAGTCTTTTAATCCTTCTTCGCGCAACACAGCATTCGGATCTTTGTCTGTATCGCGTAGCGCCTGATATTTCATGACATGTTGATTGAGGACCGGCTTAAACTCCTGTGCAATAACCATAGTCGTTGTGCCAATTATAATCATCGATAGTAAGAGCCTGCGATACATATATTTGATTTGCTAGGAAAGTTACCTTTTTTGAATCTTTTGATTATAGTTATTCATACAAATTTTTTTCATGCTGGGGCTGTCTGAAAAGGAAGCAGCGGTTGCTTTAAAAACATGGGGGTTCAACGAACTGCCCTCGGCTAAAGACAAGTCTGTTTGGGATATTGCCAAGGCTGTTATTCGCGAGCCCATGTTTTTACTTTTAATTGGATGTGGCGTCCTCTATATGATTTTGGGAGATTACAAAGAGGGGGTTGTGCTTTCTCTTGCGATTTTTTTAATCATAGGAATAACTTTTTTTCAATATAAAAAAACGACCCGCGCGTTAGAATTGCTTAAAAAGATTGCTTCGCCCGGTGTGTTTGTTATTCGAGACGATCGAGAGATTCGGATTGCTGCTCGCGAGGTAGTGCCCGGGGACTTGCTTGTTTTAAAAGAAGGAGACCGCGTGGCCGCTGATGCAACGCTGATTGAGTCTGCTGCTCTTTTTATTGATGAATCACTTTTGACAGGTGAGTCATTTTCAATAAATAAATCTGTTGATAAAAGCCCACACGTGTTTTTGGGTACACTTGTGCTGGCCGGCAGGGGGGTTGCTCGTGTAGATAAAACTGGGCCTCAAACACAACTGGGTCAGATTGGCGCTTCTCTAGCATTGGTTGAAAGTAGAGACACGCGTCTTCAGCGGGAGATGCGAGGAGTTATTCGTTTATTTTTTATCGCATCAATCTTTATTTGCGTTCTCGTTGTTATCCTGTTTTATTTAAAGTCTGGACGATTGATTGAGTCGGTGTTAACGGGGCTTTCGTCTTCAATGGCCATTTTGCCCGAAGAGTTTCCGGTTGTGCTCTCCGTTTTTTTGGCAATCGGTTCTTGGCGTTTAACAAAAAATAATGTGTTAACTCGGTACGCCGCAACTATTGAGTCGCTGGGCGCCGCAACAGTTTTGTGTACGGATAAAACAGGAACGTTAACACAAAACAGAATGCAGGTTGCTGCGCTCTATAATGGTAGCGACTTATTGTATCGCGCTGATTTTATAAAAAAATTCACCTCGTTTGATGAACTGGTGTTGACCGCCTGGGGCGCCAGCGCTGTTAAACCCACAGATCCCATGGAGTTGGCCATTGGGACAATGCAAAAAGATTGGGGTGCAGATACTGCTGGGTTTGTAGATCTAATTAAAGAATATCCTCTCTCAGAGGGATTGTTGGTGATGACCCAGGTATGGCAACAAAACACAGGTAGTAGTGATCACTTTGTGGCAGCCAAGGGTGCTCCGGAAGCAATCTTAAAATTGTGTCGCCTGTCAACCGAAGAAATCAAAAACCACCTTGCTATTACTAATCAATTAGCCTCTCAGGGCTATCGCGTATTGGGAGTAGCAAAAGCTGCTGCGGTTGCTGGGCAATTACCCGCAGCACAAGACTCTTTTTTGTTTCACTTCTTGGGTTTAATCGCATTTGAAGACCCTATTCGTCCAGAGGTTCCTCGTGCCATTCAAGAGTGTGTGACGGCGGGAATAAAAATTATTATGATCACAGGAGATCACCCGGAAACCGCAGTGTCTATTGCAAAACAAATTGGGCTTAACAACCCCTATCGTGTTATTACCGGAGACGAGTTAGAAAGACTTTCCCCGGGGGGCCGCTCCGAGGCGTTAATTTCTTGTTCTGTGTTTGCGCGTATTCGGCCACAACAAAAATTACTACTGGTTGAGTCGTTGCAGCAAGTAAACGAAGTTGTTGCCATGACGGGGGATGGTGTAAACGATGCGCCTGCATTAAAAAAAGCAGATATCGGAATTGCAATGGGGTTAAGGGGCACCGATGTTGCGAGAGAGGCAGCGGGCCTTGTATTACTTGATGACAACTTTACATCAATTGTGGCAGCTATTCGGTCGGGTCGCAGAATTTATGATAATCTTCAAAAGGCAATGTCTTACATCGTTGCAATCCACATCCCAATAATTGGTCTTGTTTTAATTCCGGGTTTGTGGAAATCATTTCCCTTGTTTCTGTTACCGATACATATTGTTTTTTTAGAGTTGGTGATAGACCCCATTTGTTCTATTGCTTTTGAGTCTGCGGCTGAGGAAAAAAATGTAATGCGCCGCCCTCCTCGCTTATTTAAACAGCGCTTTTTTATTTGGAAAAATTTTTGGACTAGTTGTGTTAGCGGTGCAGGGGTTTTATTAATGGTTGTTGGTGTATTTATGCACGAAGTCAACAACTTTCAATCCCCGGATTCGGCGCGGACGGTTGCATTTTCTTCCCTCTTTTTGGGTAACCTTTTATTAATCTTTTCTTTTTTATCTCAATCGAGTCCGTTTTGGGTTGTGTTAAAAAAGAGAAACCCCGCCGCACTTATTATAATAGGAGTTGCTCTTTTGTTTTTGGCGCTGGCTATTTTTTTTCCTCCACTTCGCTCCCTTTTTCATTTTGAAAACCCGGGAATACAACAATTTCTTCCTCTTGTTTGGGCGGGCGCGGGCTTATTACTTTTTCTAGAGCTATTGAAGCTAATAAAAAAGCGAGGCTAGATGGTTAAATCCTGCCTCGCTCGCAAATAACCACAGTGTAGTGTCTTTTACAACGGTTATTCTGTGGTATTCTGTTCGCCTGGGTCGTCGTCTTGGTCAGGCTCAGCCTTTTTTGACTGGCAACCGGTCAATCAGTTTACGGTCTTTTAAACCGATATATCTGATTTTTTTCTGACCGACCTATTTCCGAAGCGTCATGACACAAACATAATAGTATTGGTGGTGGCATTTATATGATTAACGACATTTGCTATATGATTTTAATAAGCCCATCTTTTTACTAGTTCATGTGTGTAGATATCGGATATAAATCAATGCTGGGGCCCGATGGTCTGCCCAAACTAATTCCTGGAATAAAGATTGACCGTTCACTAGCTAATAATGATGTTTCGGTTCCACACATACAAGCCCACGCCAAACCCGCTTGTGTGGTTGTTTTATCTTCGGAGAGTGGTGTCTTAGTAGATAAACTCAGCTGGGGGTTTGTTGCTGACTTTATGCTCAACAACCCCGAACAACACAAAAAATATTTCAACCAACTTTATAATGCCCGGGCTGAAAAAATAATCGACAACACATCGATGTGGAGTCCCTATGTAACACGGCGCTGTTTATTGATTGCGGCGGGCGTTTATGAACACCAACAGGTTGAGTTTACTTCGAAAAAAATTCCTCACTACATTAGTTTGATCTCCGAAGAGGCTTTCTTAATTCCTTCTGTTTATAATCCAAAAACTCGCTCCTTTGCGGTCATTACAAGAGCGGCCAATGAGCTATTTAAAGAAATTCACAATGCGGGTCCCAATAAACACCGGATGCCCCTTTTAGTTCCACACGCGTTAGCTACGTCTTGGATAAATCCGGGTTTGTCTAATACCGCCTTAAAAGATATTTTAAATTATGAATTAGACAGTAGCTTATTGCGTCACCATACAGTTTATTCTCTTCGAACCTCTTCGCCACGGCCCGACGGAAAAACGGCGGATGCTTTTTTTAATTGGACTTTTTCAAGAGAAGACGATGGGCAACTTTCCTTGTTCTAAATTTATAACAACCCTTTTCGTCTGAACCACGAAATCATTAAAAGCGGGATAATAATCATTATTGCAATGGTTATATAAAAACCGTTTTGGCTTTCTGTAAGAGGAATTATTTTAAAATTCATTCCGAAAATTCCCCCAATAACTGTGGCCGGCGCCAATAGGCTTGTTACAACAGCCATTATCTTCATTGCCTCGTTCATTTTTAAATTCACGTTGCTTAAATAGAGGTCTTGAATTGTCATCATTACATCTCGATAGTTGTCACTCAAATCGTATGCTTGAGAAATATGATCGTGTACGTCTTTAAAATATTTAACCGTTTTATCATCAAGCAACTCACTTTCGCTTCTTATTATTGAACTCACCAAATCTCTAACCGGACCGATATTTCTTTTTAATACAATGAGTTCTTTTCTAAGCTGATTAATCTTCGCTAAACTTCTTTTATTACTTCTTCGTGTCACCTCTTCCTCAAGTAATTCAATTTCCTCTCCCAGCTTTTCCATTACTACAAAATAGTTATCGACAATCAAATCAATCATGCTATATAGTAGATAATCTGATGGGCGTTGTC
>JBEDEC010000158.1:0-11908 GCA_041175905.1 Bacteroidota bacterium | reverse complement strand
TATCGTCGATTGTCAAATTTGTTGGGGTACCCTGCGGATCATTTGGCGCAACATACACAGGGAAACAACCTGGTGTGGTGCTTGTGGGATTTATCGTGTACGTAGAAGTTTGTTGACGAATGTCAGGTACCCTTCCTTTTAGTGTAAAGCAAAAATTTGCAGGACAACCAGGCACCAATGTATCACGGGTGCAATTCAGGGAAAAACTCTGTGCCTGAGAAAAAGTAGACAGGAACAGAAGTGAAAAAAACAGGAATAAACGACTAACTGCTTGAATCATTTCAGGCAAATTAAATGTGTGGTTTTGGGCCGTTCAAGTTAAGAAAAATAAAATAGATTACCCAGGAATATCTTCCATATCATAACGCTCCACAGACTCAACCCCTGGTAGATTTAACAGAGCCTGCACTAATTTCTCCAGCTCATCCTTATCATGTACATACAAACGAATATTACCCTGAAAAAGGCCCTCTTTTGCTTCAATGGTCAAGGCAGCGATATTGATTTTCAATTCGCCACTGATCAAATTCGTAATCATGCTCACCACCCCCACATCATCCAAACCGACAATTTTGATACCGGTCAAGAAGGAGATTTCTTTATTCTTTGCCCATTTGGTTTTTACTACCCGATGGCTATAACTGGCCAATAATTTAGCCGCATTGGGGCAGTTAGTCCGGTGTATCGTCAATCCTTTGCCTGTAGTCACAAACCCGAAAACGTCATCCCCCGGTATGGGTTTGCAGCAATTTGCCAGATTGTAAACCACCTTATCACTTCTCTCTCCAAATATGATGAGTTCGGTATCCTTTTTTGGAAGTTGGTGATAAGGAATAATCTCGGGTTTGTCCGCAACTGATGGTACCGGCTTCACTGGGCGAGGCGCCTCTATACGATCACCTATTACTTTGAAAGTCTTTAGATCTTTTAGATCAAGTTCTTTTATAGAAATGCTGTAAAATAGATCTAGGTTAGAACCTGCCTTATACCATTGCACCAGTTCTTCAATATTAGCTTGAGAAAATGCAGCACCCATTCCTTCTAATTTTCGCTGCAACGTATATTTTCCCTCCTCTGCAATTTTTCTCTTTTCATCTTTTAGTGCATCTCGGATACGCCCCTTTGCTTTTGATGTCACTACAAAATTGAGCCAGTCGTCAGATGCCTTTTGCTTATTGCTGGTAATAATCTCAACCTGATCGCCACTTTGGAGTTTGTGACTGATAGGAACTAATTTATGATTGACTTTGGCACCAATTGTTTTGACACCAATCGCACTGTGTATAGAAAAAGCAAAATCCAACGCAGTAGAACCCACCGGTAACATCTTCACATCGCCCTTTGGCGTGTAGATATAAATTTCCTCTGCTAAAAAACTGGTTTTAAAATCTTGTAAAAAATCGATGCTGTCTGTTTCTTGATTCGTGATCACTTCGCGGATTTGCTGAAACCACTTATCAAAACGACTTTCATCTTGACTATCCTCTTTGTACTTCCAATGCGCCGCCAATCCTTTTTCAGCAATTTCATTCATACGTTCAGAACGAATCTGCACCTCCACCCATCTACCTTGCGGCCCCATCACAGTGGTATGTAATGCTTCGTATCCGTTGGCCTTGGGGTTACTCAACCAATCACGCAATCTTTCCGGTGATGGACTATATTCATCGGTAATCAGAGAATAAACTTTCCAGCACTCTTCTTTTTCCTTATCGGGAACAGAATCTAAAATAACACGGATGGCAAACAAATCATACACTTCTTCAAATTCCACTCCTTTCTTTTTCATTTTATTCCAAATAGAGTGGATGCTCTTTGGACGACCATAAATTTCTGCTTTGATTTCAGAACTCTCCAGCTTTTCTTTAATGGGTCGAATAAAATCATTGATAAAACGTGTACGATCCTTTTTGGTTTCTGCAAGCTTCCTTGCAATCTCCCGATAGGTTTCCGGCTCCATGTATTTCATGGCCAGGTCTTCCATCTCTGTTTTGATAGAGTAAAGACCCATACGATGTGCAAGCGGGGCATAAATAAAAATGGTTTCTGAAGCAATCTTCAATTGCTTTTCTCGCTTCATCACATCAAGCGTACGCATGTTATGCAAACGATCCGATAGCTTGATTAAAATCACGCGTGGATCATCTGTTAGCGTCAATAATATCTTTTTGAAATTCTCGGCCTGCTGTGAGGCATTTACATCAATCACATTGGCAATCTTGGTCAGCCCATCTACGATGCGGCTGATCTCTTCGCCAAACTCACGACGAATATCTTCAAGTGTGATGTCCGTATCCTCGACTGTGTCATGTAATAATGCACAAAGTGTGGATCGTACCCCCAAGCCAATTTCTTCAACACAAATTTTTGCAACCGCAATCGGATGTAGGATGTAAGGCTCACCTGATTTTCTGCGCATCGTTTCATGCGCTTCGGCAGCCATCTCAAAAGCGGTACGCAATAATTCCTTATCACCCGGCTTTAAGCGAGATTTTAATACCCGCAAAAGCGAACGGTATTCGCGAAGAATGAGTTTCTTCTCCTCTTCTGCCGAAAGATTATACTTAGGTATTTGCGCGAGCGCCTCCATGGATTACGAATTTACAAATTTAAATCCAGCGAAAGCGGTACGAAAAAAGCTGTGAACCTACTTTGAAAACTGATAGCGCAAAATCACTTCGTGTGCATTGGGCCCTTTATCAAAAACACTCAACGGCGTGGAGTAAATATCAAATGAATAACCAAGTGTCAATTTCTTTTGCACTTTCACACCTGCCGATAACATCCAACTTTGACGAGCCCGTAACGAAAGCCCCCACCAAAATAATTCACGATGTTCAACCCTTGCACCTGCCTGCACTTCTGTAGGTGCATTTGGCAAATAGATCACCAAAAAATTTGGAATGACTGTTGTGTTGGCGTCTACTTTCCAATTATAGGAACCGTGGAGATAAAAATGTCGGTATAAACGGGCTTCCTCCGTTCTGCTGAGTGAACCTGAATAAAAGTCAAGCTTTGATTGAATTAACTGACTTACTGAAGCACCTACTTGAAATTTTTTAGAGGTATAGGCTACTCCCAATCCTGCATCACCTTTAAAGCGATTGGCGGCACCGCCCATCACTGGATCGTTGCCGATTGCATCAATGAGCATTGCTTTATCAATCGCAAATTGTTGAAACCTCGCTTCTAGTCCCACTGAAAATATTCCTCCCTTTTGAAGTGGAATATGATAAGCATAGGAAGTTTGAATTCCCTTTCGACTAGTTGGCCCAGTAACGTCACTATACAAATAACCTCCCACGCCAATCTTTGCTTTCTCCAAATAGGTGGAACCAAAAATGAGTGCCGTAGTAGGACTTCCCTCAATACCACTCCACATACTGCGATAAGTAGCACCAATTAATGTTTGGCCACCAACTCCCGCTACCGCAGGGTTATGCAAGTTTCCCTGCAAATCATAGAGTGAGGAGTTCATTAACTGCTGTGCTGAAGCCGTTAATGAGAGTATGCAGGAAAAAAATAGAATAAGTTTTTTCATGTGTTGCAGTTAAAATTGATCAACGAAGAATAGTCAGATTACCGGTTCTGGTTTCCACCTTGCTATTGATAAGTTGGAAACTGATTACATAGTAATAGGTGCCATCCGGTAATACTTTTCCGTTGTAGGTACCATCCCAGGTATTCTTATAGTTTAGATCCTCAAATACTTTTGCCCCATAGCGGTTATATACCTGCACTTTTGCTTTTGTCAAGCAATTTCCATTCGTGATTAACCAACGGTCATTTACTCCGTCTCCATTGGGTGTAAATGCATTCATTGGCTTAATACAGTAAGGAACCACTGTTAATGTCATATCATCCGTTGCAATACAACCTTGATTGGTAGTGACACGAAGCGAATAGGTAGTTGTTGTGCTTGGGTTTGCAGAAGGATTCAACAGAGCAGAATTTGTAAGCGCTGTTGACGGAGTCCATAAATAAGTACCCGCAGAACCTGAGCCCTGCATTGGATAAACATCTCCAGCAATAATTATTGCATCAGGCCCAGCATTTGCTGTTGCGCCCGGGAAAATGGTAATATTCATTGTTTGGCGCGTTGAACAGGTGCCTAATCTTGCTTCCAATGTATAAGCTGTAGTGGAGGCAGGGGCAAATACTGGATTTGAAATAGCAGGGTTACTAACACCGGTAGTTGGCGTCCAGCTAAAAGCTGTTCCATTGGTTGTAACTGTTGGAGTAAATGAATTACCAAAACAAATACTTGTTCCGCTTATAGGATCAAGCGTAAGATTATTGGTGAAAGTGATTGTTACAGCAGTAGTAGCTGAACAAGTAGTAACAGGATTTCTGGTTACTACGTTATAGTTTCCGCCAGCCAATCCGGTAAAGGTGTTGGAAGACTGCCAAGTAGTTCCGCCATTGATGCTATACTCATAAGGAGGATTTCCTCCACCACTGGCAGTAATTGTAATCGTACCGGTGGTTGTACAATTGGCATCTGTTTTAGCAATGGTTTGAACCAAGGTATTTGAAAGAGCAAGTGTAATAGGCTGCGGACCAGAAGAGCAGTTGTTTACATCTTTAACAATTACATTATACGTTCCTCCACCAAGGCCTGTGAAAGTGTTAGAAGTTTGCCAAGTAGTTCCACCATTAATACTATACTGGTAAGGTGCAGTTCCTCCTTGTGCCGTAACGGTGATACTTCCGTTTGGTGCACAATTGGGATCTGTTTTTGCAACTGCTGCACTAGGTCCAACTTTTTTTACAAAGACTGTATCGGTAAAATTTACATCGTTTGCGGGGTTGTTACAATCACCGTATGTTACCTGAACAACATATGCTGTACTATCAGCAGTGGGGCAAACATTTGGGAAATTCAAATTCAACACACCAGCAGTAGATGCAGATGATGTGTCGGCAGTAGCCATTTGCGTACCATTTACTAATAGTTTGGCAGATTTAAAACGAGGAGTCGACCCATAAGGAATGAACCGGTAACACTCATTCATACCTGTAGAACCCCATTGCGTAGCATTTTTTCCTGCAGGGGCAATTGCTTCTGTGCGTGTACCATCTTGCATTCCTAAAATTGCATTACCGCCATTCCAGCCTGTACAAATTGGTTTATCCTGAATATACACTTCCACAATTCCAGTTCCTTCATATAAAACCATCTGATGTGTAGCACGCGGGCTTGTACAACTTGAGCCGAAATAAGGCATGTCATTATAGCTTGCAATAAAACGACGCTTGGGCGCAGTTCCTTCAATTCGCCATTCAATTTTTTTGTTGGCTGAAGATAGTCCCGGATCAATATCGTGATAAGGCCCAAAGATCATATTGGGAGCATATACTGTTCTTGGAATTGAACCGTTTGTACTGCTAATAGAGTAACCACTTCCTGCTCCTGCGCGGCTTATATCAAAAGTGATGGCAGAGTTTGAACCCATTAACAAGGAAGAAAAACTATTGCCATAAAAGCAGAAACTAAAAGGAAGACTGATTGCCTGGCTCCAGGTGTCATCGATGTAAATAGAGCTTACCACTGTACCGGTTGAGGTAGTGTAAGCAAATGGCACATATGCTGGAGTTGTCACTACATAACTGCTGGTTTGCTTGATATGGGGCACCTGAACACTTATGGGGGTGCAGGAAGTTCCGCAAGGCAGTTGAATTATGCGGTTTGGGATTGTAAAGGTGGTTGCTGGGTTTTGGGCGTAAATTACCTGTGTAAGTAACACCAGGAGTAGCCCGGATAGGGTTTTTCTCATCTTCAGTTGTTTGGTGGGACAGGGTCCTCATCAAATCTATGTTTTTTTCCCTTTTTTGTCAAGAGAAAACTACAGAATCTGCTTTTTTAATCAACATAAAGAAGTTTTAAGCCTTTTTGGAAGCTAAAAAAGGCCTACATTTGCGTCCCCTTTGCGAGGGCTATCCGGATGTGGTGAAATTGGTAGACACGTCAGACTTAGGATCTGATGCCGCAAGGTGTGGGGGTTCGAGTCCCTCCATCCGGACCTTTTACTCTCTTAAAAAGTTCTATGGCAACCATCTCCCGCTCTAATCTGGGCAAACTACACGAAAAAATTTCTGTTAAACTCGAAAAAAGCGACTACCTGCCTTCCTTTGAAAAGTCATTGAAGGAATATGGTCGTAAAGCCAATATACCTGGCTTTCGTAAGGGTATGGTTCCCGCTGGATTGATCAAAAAAATGTATGGACCTTCTCTTTTCACCGACGAGATTCTTAAAACAGTGGACCGCGAAGTGATTGGTTGGATTCAAAAAGAGAAAATTCAAATTTTTGCTCAGCCGTTGCCGCTTGATACGGACATGAGTCAACTCGATGTCAATAATCCTCTTGACTACACCTTTCATTTTGAAATTGGCTTAAAGCCTGAGTTCAAAATGCCTGATTTAGCGAAGGCAAAAACTACACGTTACGTAGTAAACGTGACTGAAGAAATGATCGACAGCGAAGTAACTCGATTACAAAATCGCTATGGTAACATGAAAGACGAAGAGTCTGTTCAATCTGAAGAAAATGTTATCAATGTAAATTTTGTAGAGGCTGATTCCACTGGTAATCCAATTGAAGGAGGCGCTACCAAAGAGAATTCTTTACTCGTTAAATATTTTACAGAAGGAAAACGTAAAAATTGGACCGGCAAAAAAGTGGGAGACCAATTAACGCTCACTTTAAAAGAGGCTTTTGAAGAAAAAGAGAGAGAATGGATTTTAAGTGATCTGGGATTTGATAAAAAAGATACTGTCGCTGCTGATAAATACTTCAATATCGTTTTAACAAAAGTGGGCATTCTTGAAAAACGCGAATTGAACGAAGAATTTTTTGAGCAGCTTTATCCAGGTAAAGAAGTAAAAACAACTGAAGCGTTTCGCAGCAAAATCAAAGAAGAGATCCAAGCCTATTGGGATGGACAAGCCACCAATCAATTGCATGATCAGTTATACCATGAATTGCTAGACAATACGAAGATGGAGTTCCCTGAAGCATTTCTTAAAAACTGGTTAAAAACACAAGGCGAAAATCCTAAAACAGACGAAGAAGTAGAAGCAGATTATCCAAAATTCAACACACAGTTGAGATGGACACTGATTTCTGAGAAGATCGTCAATGAGAATAATATACAAGTAGATCCACAAGATCTTCGCTCTTTTGCCAAAAATCAGCTTTTCAGTTATATGGGAGGAGCCAACCTGGCAGATGACCAACCTTGGGTTAATGATTATGTGGAGCGTATGATGAAGGATCGCAAGTTTGTGGAGGACGCCTATCACCGTATTCAAACCCAGAAACTATTTGAATGGGGAGCTACTCAACTAAAGCCTGCTGATAAGAATATTGATGCAGAAGCCTTTACCAAAATGGTTGAAGAGCACCAGCACCACCATTAATAGGTTTTTACCACACCTGACAGCCTGTCTCCAATTTTGTTGACCCGTCTTTTGGTCGGATATTTGCTATTCCTTTCAAAAATCAGGAAATATGAGCACCCGATCAGAGTTTGAGAAGTACGCTGTTAAGCACCGGGGCATTTCTAGCAATACCCTTCACCAGTATGGCAATCATCTGGTGACTGCTATGACGCCCAATATCATTGAAGAACGTTCCCTTAATGTTGCTGTGATGGATGTATACAGCCGATTAATGATGGACCGTATCATCTTTTTAGGCTATCCTATCAATGATGAAATCGCCAATATCGTTACGGCCCAATTATTGTTTTTAGATTCCGCAGACCGTTCGCGCGATATTAATATGTACATCAACAGTCCAGGTGGGAGCGTATATGCAGGCTTAGGTGTGTATGACACGATGCAATACGTGAGCCCGGATATTGCAACTATTTGTATCGGAGTGGCTGCTTCGATGGCTTGTGTTTTATTGGGAGCGGGAACAAAAGGCAAACGCGCAGCCCTACGCCATTCTCGTATTATGATGCACCAACCTAGTGGCGCAATTGGCGGACAGGCGAGTGATATCGAGATTACCGTTAAAGAGATTAGAAAATTAAAAAAGGAATTATACGAAGTAGTGCAATTGCACACAGGTAAATCAATTGAACAAATCGAACAAGATTTTGACAGGGATAATTGGATGACCGCTGCCGAAGCTAAAGAATATGGATTGGTTGACGAAGTGCTTGTAACAAATCCCCGTAAACAAAAGAAAGATTAATACGTATGAAAAGCGAATATTATCGTCTGCCCGATTGGAAAATGGAAGACGAAGAAGAAAAGGAAGAACAACCCAAATCAGATATTGGTCTATTCAGCAAAAAACTGGAGCGCTATTTTTTTGAAAAAAGAGCTGTATATCTCTGGGGTGTTGTAGATGACAAAAGTGCCAAGGATGTTGTCAGCAAATTATTATTACTAGAGGCGGATAAGCCGGGCCAAGAGATCAAATTTTTTATCAATAGTCCCGGTGGTGTTGTTACTAGTGGTATGGTTATTTATGACACGATGCAACTGATTAGCAGTCCAGTTAGTACTATTTGTATGGGACTAGCCGCTTCAATGGGCAGCATTTTGCTAAGTGGCGGTGTCAAAGGAAAGCGATACATCTATCCACACGGAGAAGTAATGATCCACCAGCCCTCATTGGGAGGATTCATTCGTGGCGTAAGCGCTGATCTTGAAATACAAGCAGAACAAACCCGTCGAGTAAAAGAAATTGGGGCTGGAATCCTTGCTAAAAATTGCGGAAAGACCGTTGAGCAAATCATGAAAGACTTTGACCGTGATTATTGGATGAATGCCAAACAAGCCATTGAATATGGCATAGCCGATAAACTGGTTGACAAAATTTAATCTATGGCAAAAAACACCCTGCATTGTGCGTTCTGTGGCAGAAGTCGCGATGAGGTAAAAATTCTCATTGCGGGGCAAGAAGGGCATATCTGCGAAAACTGCGTAGAGCATGCTCGTGAGATTATTGACCAGGAGTTAACCGCGAAAGAAGAAAAGACAAAGGCATCTTTTAAACTGACAGTAAAAAAGCCGGTTGAGATCAAACGTTTTCTAGATGAATATGTAATTGGCCAGGATGAAGCAAAAAAGGTATTGTCCGTTGCCGTATACAATCACTACAAACGTTTACAACAAAAAAACCAAGAAGCCAATAAAGAAGGAGACGTTGAAATTGAGAAGAGTAATATTGTGATGGTTGGAGAAACCGGAACAGGAAAAACCTTACTTGCAAAAAGTATTGCGCGATTACTCAATGTCCCTTTTGCCATTGTGGATGCTACTGTATTTACAGAAGCCGGATATGTAGGAGAAGATGTAGAAAGTATTTTAACACGCTTGTTACAAGTTTGTAATTACGATGTTAATGCGGCCGAAAGAGGAATCGTTTACATAGACGAGATTGACAAGATTGCGCGTAAGGGCGACAATCCCTCTATCACCCGTGATGTAAGTGGCGAAGGCGTACAACAGGGTATGCTAAAACTACTGGAAGGCACAGATGTTTTAGTTCCACCACAAGGAGGAAGAAAACATCCGGAACAAAAACTGATTAAGATCAATACACAAAATATTTTATTTATCTGTGGTGGCGCTTTTGATGGTATCGACAAGATTATCGGACGTCGTGTTCAATCTAATACCATCGGATTTAATGTGGACAAGGAACTGCAGGAGAACAAACAGAAGAATTTACTCAGCTATGTCAATGCAACGGACTTAAAAGGCTTTGGCTTGATTCCAGAGTTGTTGGGTCGTTTACCTGTTGTCACTCATTTAGATCCACTAGATGCCCCTACCCTTCGTTCTATTCTCACAGCGCCTAAAAATGCGTTGGTCAAACAATACACGCGTTTATTTGAAATGGAGAATATTAAACTCACCATCGAAGATGCTGTATTAGACTTTATGGTCAACAAAGCGATGGAGTTCAAGTTAGGTGCGAGAGGACTTCGCAGTATCTGTGAGAGCATTCTTACTGATGCGATGTATGAACTTCCTTCTTCCAACACCAAGCAATTTCATCTTACGCTCGAATACGCGGAAAGAAAATTTGATAAAAGTAAATTCAATCTTCTCAAAGTAGCTTAATTAATAGCCATGCAAGAACTCATCGACAAACTAAAAAACGAAGCCGGAATCACTGAAGATCAAGCGAAAAAGGTTTTACTGATTCTCAAAGAATACGTAACCGAAAAGTATCCGATGCTGGCGGGAATGGCGAAGAATTTCTTTGGAAAATAATTCTCACTGAATAGCACTGAATTGATGGGCTAATTCAACTTCGGCCACAAAAAGACAGCGGAAAATCATCTCGTTCGCCTAACGCCGTTGAACTCGGCCCTTCGGGCCTCAAACAGCAACGGCGTTTTACGGCTCTCTCCATGATTTTCTAATCGCTGCCTTTTTAACTGCCTCAGTCGAATTAGCCCATCAAACAATTCTTTTTCTCTAACTTGTTTTTTAATCCAATAAACTGGGTTAATGCAAATACGAACCATCCTGTTCATTCTCTTAATGCTGTGCGAAACAAGCAAGGCATTTACGCAAGAAAAAATACATGTGCAACTAGATCGCAATACCTATGCGATTGGTGAAACAATTTGGTTCAATGCACAAATAGTTCGATTGAATAGCACCATTGGTGGAACCCTATTGCAAGTGGAGCTATTAAAGGCAGACTCGGTTGTAATAAGAGCACAAGCGCCTATCGTTTTATCTATTGCAAATGGGCAGTTAGTCGTCCCTCAAAAATCAGAAAGCGGCTGGTACCAATTGAGAGCTTTTACTGAAATAGGAGATGCTTCTCTATTTAGCACATTTATTTACATCATCGGAAATAAGAAAAGTAATCTTACAAACACAGGCCCCTTAAATGATACTACCCTGCTTTCCTTTTTTCCAGAGAGTAATAAGCTAGTGGCAGGCCTTGAATCTACCGTTGCATTTAAAGCAACGTCTTCATGGGGAGAACCCAGAGCATTACAAGGTGTAATCAAGGATCAAACAGGAAGAGAAGTAGGCAATTTTCAATCCTGGCATGATGGAATGGGAACATTCTCTCTAACCCCTGAAAAGAATAAACAATACACAGCAGTCTTTACGGTCAATGGAAAAACGATCACACAAAATTTGCCAGCAATTTCAAGCACGGGAACTATTTTATCTGTCATCAATCATCCAGAAGGGTTCTTTTTTGAAATAAAATCGACCGAAAAATCACAATACCAACAAGGTACAATCCTGGTGGGCTACTTACAAGGCGCTGAAGTTTTTAAAAGTTCACTATCATTTAATCGAGATTACGTTCAAGGAGTTTTAAAAACTAAAAATTTACAATCGGGCATACTTGAAATTCAGTTACAAAATTCTATTGGTGAAATTCTTTCGAAGCGGAATGTATTTGTCAACAATGAAGAATATAGAGTTAATACTCAATTAATCACAGATACACTCAGCACAGCTTCCAAATCAAAGAATAGTTGGAGACTACAATTGCTAGATACAATTCAGGGAAATATTTCCATTTCGATTACGGATGCAGACAGAGATTTTTTTGTAAGCCGACCACCTTCAGTCATCAGCCAATTACTACTAACTGCTGAGTTAGCTGACCAGGTTTATAATCCAGATTGGTACTTCAATACCAGTAAAGACAGTGCTGAAATTGGACTTGATCTTTTACTTTTAACTACACCTAAACGAGCCCGCAGTAATGTGATCGGGGTTAATAGTTCAACGCAACAGGGCGCAAAAGGCTTTATCAACGTGAAGGGGCAAGCCTTTTTAAGAGACAGCAAACAACCCCTTGCTAACAGTCAACTGATTACCGTTTTATCAGCAAAAGGATTACGCAATCAATTATTCTTAACACCTACTGATAAAGACGGAAAATTTATAATTGACTCCTT
>JBEDEC010000157.1:0-3797 GCA_041175905.1 Bacteroidota bacterium | reverse complement strand
TGAGGCTGATTGAGTAATTTTGCAACATGAATGAATCCCTGTCTCGCTATTGGTATTTAGTTCAACAAGTAGGTAGTCGATATTACCTAGTGGCTGGTTTGGCTTTTCTATTGTTTTACATATTGAGAAGGGCCTCTATTGAGCATAAAAAGATTCAATTAAAATTTCCTGCCAATAAAGATTATCTCCGAGAAATCTTTTATTCCTCTTTTACGATTTTTCTTTTTGCCTTGATACCTGCTTTGATTGTGTTCAATCCAGCGGTTCGGCCCTACACACAATTATATGCCACTGTTGCCGAGCGAGGTTGGTTATATTATATAGGACTCTTTCCGGTTTTATTCTTTGTTCATGATACCTATTTTTATTGGATTCATCGGTTAATGCATCATCCTCGTTTATTCAAGTGGTTTCATCTGGTTCATCATCGCTCTACGAATCCCTCTCCTTGGGCAGCTTATGCATTTCACCCACTTGAAGCAGTATTGGAAGTCGGCATATTTGCTTTATTTCTTTTTATATTTCCTATTCATCGTACGCATTTAATTATTTTCTTCTTATTGTCTATTGTTTATAATGTGTATGGTCATTTAGGGTGGGAGTTGTATCCTAAGGGATTTCAAAAAACCTGGATCGGGAAATGGATCAACACCTCAATCTCTCACAATCAGCATCATAAATACTTTACCGGTAATTATGGCTTGTATTTTCTGTTCTGGGATCGCTGGATGGGAACGTTGCGTCCGGAATATGACTCTTCTTTTGATGAGGTGACTTCCCGGTAATATACCCATTACAGGGTAGGTAGAGTCTTGTCAATAGTTGTAATTTAATCCAATGTATGCTCAATTCTGTTTAAAGCTTCTTGCGCTCTTATTACTTTGGGGAGTTTCTATTGGGTATTCTGTTGAGGCGCAACAGACAACGGACAGTATTGTAAAACTAAAGTGGGAAAAATTTTCTTTACTTCAAATTAGGCCGGGATCTCAACATTATGGGATCCAACGAAAAGACAAATGGGTTACCGTGTGTATCCAAAACGCTGACTCCTTGCCTGCTACTTACTACATACGATTCCATAATCCACACTTAAATGAAATTGAAGGCTTTAAAAATTTTTCAACCACGTCTTTTATTGTTGTAGGGGACTGGTTTGCATTTCACCAACGCCCCCTTGACTTTAGAGACTTTCTCATTCCAATTACTGTTCCTTCATTAAAAACCGATTCCCTACTTTTTCGCTTAAATAAGCGGGGAGAAAGTCTTTCAATTGAGTATGAGCTTATTCCAGCCGCCAATTTGATGACCGAAATGAACATGGATTATGTATGGCTTGGAGTGGTAGTCAGCTTTATTTTTTTAGTGACAAGCCTTGCTTTTTTTATGGGCTTCAATTTTAAGCAGCCCTTATTATTCATTTTCTCATTGTTTTCTATGTTAACAATGGTTTGGCAATTGAATAATATGGGTTTCTTTTTTCAATATTTCTGGCCCTCTAATCCCCTTTGGCACTATAAGTCTAGAACTCTTTTTTCTGTTGCTACAACCGGCACATATCTCTTTTTGCTATATCATTTTTTTCGACCCATAGTCAATAGGTTAGATCGAAATTTATTCATCGCTTTTGCTCTTTTTCTGGTAATAAAACTTTACGGTGTTTTAACTGCTCCGCAAGTAGAGCATCAACTCACTGTAAAGTATATTTTTGTTTTAGTGTCTGGATTGGGGTTAGCGATATTTCTTTTTTATTTACTTTATTTTTTTATTAGAAATTTTTTGGAATCGCGACCTCATCGTTTCCAATTGGTTGTTTTTTTAATTTATATACTTTTTATTCTGCAAGAGGTATTGTTACAATTTGGTCTTGCTGTTTTTCCTTTTTCATTTGCTACTGGAAACGCCTCTTTTATTTTTTTTCTACTGCAAATATTATTGATGCTTATTGGATTGAGTGTACAAATTAACCAGCGTATAAAGAGCGGTCACTTGTTGGAGTTATTTCAAGCGCAAGAAAATGAGCGGGCTATATCGCTGCAGCAGTTTCAAATTTTGGAAAATGAAAGAAAACGAATCAGACGCGACATTCACGATCAATTGGGTGGACTATTAGTGAGTATAAAATTGAATCTCTCTAATCTTAAGCTCAAATTTTTTGAGCAACCTCTTCATAAAGAGCTGGATCGCATTCGTGTTTTAGTAGATTCTTCTATCAATCAATTACACCAAGTTGTTCATGATTTAGTACCTCCCAAAGTAACTGCAGAAAATTTCCATGAATTAGTGAAGAATCGAATCCGTTTGTATGAGGAAGTTAGTTCCATTCAATTTACCTCACAGTTGAATCTACCCGCACAATGCCCCCAGTCATTATTGATTCATTTATATCGTATCATATGTGAGTTGGTAAGTAATTCTGTTCAGCATTCGCAGTGTAGCGCTGTGGAACTGTCTTGTTCGTATCAAGGTTCAATGCTGTATCTGAAATATTCGGATAATGGGCAAGGTTTTACATTAGAAAATAAAAAGGAAGGAAGAGGGATACAGAATATTGAAGATCGAGTCACGCTATTAAAGGGGAGAATTCTTTTTTCTAGTGCCACTGAAGGGATGTCATGTCAGATTGAGTTTGAGTTAAACTAATTATATGAAGCCAACTATTTATCTGTGTGATGATCACCGAATATTTGTTCAAAGCATGGAGGCGTTCATAAAACAAGATGACACATTTGATTGGGTGGGCAGTTCATTTTCTGTTCAGGAGGCCAAGCAGGATATTTTATTGCTAAAGCCAGATCTTATTTTAGTTGATTTTCATTTGAAAAGTGAAGATGGCACAGAGCTAATTCGTTGGATGCGACAGCAAGTAGTTTCATCGAAAGTTGTTGTTCTAACGATGCGATCTGATGGTATTACTCGAACGGCCTGTCGTAAAGCAGGAGCTAACGGGTTTTTTCCAAAGGAGATGGAAGCTGCTTCGTTGATTGAATCATTGAAAAAAGTATTGGCTTCGCCCCATGAGTTTTATGATGGACTTGCAGATTTAAATGAAGAAAATACCAGCAACGGTCCCCTTCCCTTTAATCTTACCAAACGAGAGTATCATATCGCAAAGTTGGTTTGCGAGGGACTAACAAGTCAGGAGATTGCTACTCTATTATTTCTTAGTAAACTAACTGTTGATACTCATCGAAAGAGTATTATGCAAAAAACGGGAGCGGCTAACGCACTGGAGTTACTAAAAAAACTAGAATAGTAAAAGCATTAAATACCTACCAATAGGTATTAAGTTGATTGATAAGGTATGTATATTTATATGGCCTATTTATCAAACACTGTTTTATGAACATTTTTAAAATTTTCCTCATTTTAATTTGTGCAGTTTGTTCACTCGAAGAATCATTCGCACAGGTAGACAAACCTAATTTACTCAAGTATAATCTTTCTGGATTGGCTGTAAAATATCATGCTGTTCAATATGAACGAGTGTTGGGGCCAAAACACTCTTTTGCTCTAACGGTAGGTTTTTCACCTTCTAATTCATTGCCATTTAAGGAGCAATTAATTGAACAATACGGAAATGATGCGCAGGCACGTTCCGCTATCGAATCGACTGTTTTTGATAAGTTTACTATCACGCCGGAGTATCGATTTTATTTGAGCGGGAAAGCGCCACAGGGGTTTTATATTGCTCCCTTTGCTCGATATAGTAAAATGAAAATGTCTCAGAACTATTCATTTGTAGATAGCGACAACACGACGCATAATCCATTAATAAGTGGAACATTCACGGGAATTGG
>JBEDEC010000156.1:0-2786 GCA_041175905.1 Bacteroidota bacterium | reverse complement strand
TACAGGCCTTTTGGGGATTTTGATGCTTGTTACGCTGGATGGAAAGTGGAGGGAGAACCTTTTTCAAAAGAAAGTGGAACTGATTTCATGTGGTGGCGTGCAAGAATGCTTGGTGGTCGCACCAATCATTGGGGCAGGATTTCCTTGCGATTCGGTCCTAAAGATTTTAAAAGAAGAAGTATCGATGGATTAGGCGATGACTGGCCAATCGGATATGAAGACATCAAGCCCTATTATGACAAAATAGATCAATTAATAGGAATATTTGGCACCAATGAAGGGTTAGAAAATGATCCGGATGGTTATTTTCTTCCGCCACCCAAACCACGTTTGCATGAACTTTTTATTAGAAAAGGAGCCGAAAATGCTGGCGTTAAAGTAATTCCTTCTCGATTATCTATTTTAACAAAGCCCATCAAAAATGATGCTGGAAGAGGCGCTTGTTTTTATTGTGGACAGTGTAATAGAAATTGTAGTTACGCAAAAGCTGACTTCTCTGCAACAAACGTACTAATCTACCCTGCCCTTTCAACAGGTAATGTGGATTTGATTACCAATGCAATGGTCAGAGAGGTTATAACCAATAAAGAAGGGTTAGCTACTGGGGTCTCCTATGTTGACAAAATTAGCATGACCGAATACCAGGTAAATGGTCGTGTAGTAATTCTTGCAGCCAGCGCTTGTGAAAGTGCACGTTTGCTTTTAAATTCAACCTCTACGCGTCATGCAAATGGGTTGGCTAACAGCAGTAACGTTGTGGGCAAATACCTTCATGATTCTACGGGTGCTGCCATGGGAGGAATTCTGCCCTCGCTATTTGGTAGAAAACGTTACAACGAGGATGGTGTAGGTGGAGCGCATATTTATTCTCCATGGTGGCTTGATAACAAGAAACTAGATTTTCCAAGAGGTTACCACATTGAATATTGGGGCGGCATGGGACAACCTTCCTATGGTTTTAATTGGGGCATTGAAAACCTCAATGGCAAGTATCTGGTTAAAGGTGTTAAAAAAGAAGCAGGTGGTTATGGCGCATCACTAAAAGAAGATTACCGCTATTTCTACGGTTGTGGCGTGGGAATGGCAGGTCGTGGAGAAGCTATTCCCTTAGAAAGTAATTATTGTGCAATTGATCCCAATACTGTTGATCGTTACGGAATTCCCGTACTAAAGTTTAATGTGAAGTGGAGTGAGCATGAAATAAACCAGGCAAAGCACATGAAAGAAACTTTTAAAGAGATCATGCATAATATGGGTGCTATCGTAACCTGGGGAGCAGATGATGGCCCACACAACAATTGGGGTCTTAGTAAACCCGGCGAAATCATTCATGAAGCCGGAACAGTTAGAATGGGAAATGACCCCAAACGCTCTGCCCTCAATAAATGGAGCCAGGCACATGATTGTAAAAATTTATTCTGTGTTGACGGTGGTCAATTTGTTTCACAGGCGGATAAAAACATAACCTGGACAATATTGGCACTCTCCATGCGAGCATCAGAATACATTATTGATCAACTGAAGAAAAACGAATTATAATGGATAGACGAAAATCTTTGAAACTGCTCGCTACTGGTGCACTTGCATCTCCCATAGCATTAAGTGGCTGTAAAACTTCTCCGGACGACGAATCAACAAAAACAGAACCTACCTTCAACTTAGATAGAAGTCCGGACGAGATTATCTTAGAAAAGAAGATTCTCTCACAAGAGAAATTTTTTACTGCACATGAATTGGCTACACTTACAGTGTTGGTGGACATAATCATTCCCAAAGATGACAAAAGCGGTTCGGCCAGCGAAGCTGGTGTACCCGCATTTTTAGAGTTCATTGTAAAAGATATGCCCGAACATCAAACACCTTTAAGAGGTGGACTTAAATGGCTGGATCTTCAAATGTTCAAAAATTATGAAAAGCCCTTTATCCATTGCTCTCCAACCGAACAAATAGCTTTGATTGACCAAATTGCTTTTCCGGAAAAAGCTCCAAAAAACTTAAAGCAAGGTGTGTCATTTTTTACACTTTTACGAAATCTGACAGCTACTGGTTATTACACCTCGGAAATAGGCGTAAAAGATCTTGAATATATGGGAAACCAACCTAACCAATGGAATGGAGTACCTAAAGAAGTATTAGAAGAATTTAAAATTTCCTACTCGGAAAAAGATGAAGAAGTTTGCATAAAATACGACACAAAAGCTTAGACCCATTTTGATTACGCAGGCAACGATACAGCAAATAATGGCGCGTGCCGACATCACCGATGTTGTTGGCAGTTTTGTCAAACTCAAAAAGAGAGGCACTAATTTATTAGGACTATGCCCCTTTCACAATGAAAAGACCCCTTCTTTCACTGTTTCACCCGCTAAAGAAATATACAAGTGTTTTGGGTGCGGCAAAAGCGGGAATGTTGTCAGTTTTGTAATGGAGCATGAAAAATATAGCTATCCAGAAACTTTAAAATGGCTCGCTCAACGTTACCAAATTGAAATTGAAGAGACGCAACTAAACGACGATCAACGACAGGCTATGCAAGTAGCAGATAGTCTATTTGCATTGAATCAATTTGCCCAAGAGTTTTTTACAAATCAATTGCTTCAAACTGAAGAAGGAAAGGCAATTGGTTTAAGTTATTTTGAAGAAAGAGGGTTTCGGAAAGAATTAATTCAAAAGTTTCAGTTAGGTTACTCCCCGGAACAAAGAGACGCTTTTACCCAGGCTGCACTAAAACAACAATTTAATCCAGACCTTCTTCAAAAAGCTGGACTCAGTAATAGCCGCTATGA
>JBEDEC010000155.1:0-11961 GCA_041175905.1 Bacteroidota bacterium | reverse complement strand
TTGGGTTTTGAACGAATGGTTCAGTTTGTTACCGGTATGAACAACATTCGCGATGTGATTGCCTTTCCTCGTACACCAGGCAGCGCAGAGTTTTAATTATTCGTGCACACAGGCAATGGGTACGTTGCTGTGATAGATCAACTGTTTGGAAGAGGTCCCTTTGAAAATACGTTCTACCACACTATGTTTTTTTGGAATGGTGATAACTAAGTCCAGTTCATTGCGAATGGCAAAATCATTGATGCCATCTTCTATGTCTTTATGTTGTATAAAATGAAATTCAGGTTTCAGATCTCCCAGCAAGGTTTGTAATAAAATAGACTGCTCCGGTATTTCTTCACTGCGCTCTTTGCCGTCCTGATTAATATTTAAGACATGTAATTCAGCACCAAAGGTTTTCACAAGGTCTTTAATAAATGGAGTGGGAGTTGAAGCGACCACTTTTTCGTAGTCACAAGCAAATCCAATTTTTTTGATTCCCGTGCCATATTTTTTTCCAGGTGGAACACAAATCACCGGCCAGCTGAGATGTCGAATAGCCATTAATGTGTTACTGCCAAACAATACTTGTTCCAAACCTGTGGCACCTTTTGTACCCATCACTACTGCAAAGGGCTTTATTTTTTTACAAACGTTTTCTAACTCATCTACCACATTTCCCAAAATGGTTTCGGTGTATACCTTTTGTTCTTTATGGACAAGATGTTCTACTTCTTCTTTTAGGGTTTGCATTCTTGCCCCAGCTGCTTTTCGTAATTCATCCACCGATACTAACACGATGGGTGCATCCGTATAACTAACAGGTACCTGATAAACGTGTACCAGTAGCAGATTTGCTTTAATCTGTTTTGCCATTTGAATGGCATAATGCATTGCATTGGTTGCTGTGGGAGAAAAATCAGTAGGAACAATTATAGTTTTCATGTTGCCAGGTTTGTATTAAAAATAAACCAGCGGCAACACCACAATGCTGATTAGTGTCAGTGCGAGGCTTGACTTTGAGTCTTATTGTTTTGAAAATGCTTTATACGGGTAGCTACATTTTCCCGAACATTTATATAATATAGATTGATATCTCCTATGTGGTAGTTGCTTGTTTTGTATAAAAAACTCCAAGGGAATTGAGGCTTCTTGGTGAATAAAACTCCTGAATTGATTTGTGCGTCTGCCGGAGCTGGAAAAATTCGATTAAATCGAGTAAGCACAGCGCCCTTGTTGTTTTTTCGAGAAATAAAAGAGGTGTCCGTGTTCCAGCTAATTGGGTTGGTTACCTGAACTGCCTCGCCCCTTTCATTTTCTTTTTTTACACCAGGGGTAAGATAATCTTGTTTAAACGTTCGCCAACTGCATACACATCCTATTTGTTCTGGTGTTTTACAAATTGGGATTTGTGTTAATGTTTTTTGTTGCAGTGGCCAACCAACTACATAGGCAACCACCAATTGTTTTTGCAAAGGCTTGTTTTCAAAAAATTCTTTTAACAACCATATTGTGTGTAATGCACCTTGACTATGTGAAGCCAATACAATAGGACGGCCTTGATTGTAATGTTCTAAATAATAAAGAAATGAGGTTCGCACATCTTGGTACGCAAGCGCTAAAGCCCGACTGGCCGCAACGCTATCGGCACTGTAAAAATTTCCTATATGTGCCTGTCTATAGCGGGGCGCAAACACACGCCCATGCTGATTAAATGCGCTGGCTTGTAAAAGGATAGTAGAGTAATCGGTTTTAGCATTGATATAATCATCATCAATCGCCGCATTGGATCGTGAAAAATCTTCTTTTTTGGTAAACGTAGTTGGGTGGACAAAAAACACATCGGCTACAGTGTCTCTGTGGTCCTTTCGCAAAGGCGCCGGAATGCTGTCTGAGGGGTCAATTTTTCCAGGATGAGCCGCCCAATAATCCAAGTTTGTATAATCCGGAGCCCCATTCTCGCTTTTAAAAGTATAGTTAGATCGAAAGGGTTTATAACGGTCAGAACAGGCAGAAATGCTTAAAATGGCTACAAAACCAATAAAAATTGATAAAAATCGAGTCATAACTAGCAAAATTCGGCAAAAATTTGATGATAATAGCTTATTTACAAAAAATTAATAAAAAAAATAGTACTATGTTTTGCATAGTACCAAACAATATCCTTATCTTTGCAGTCGCAGACACCTAATAAATATGAATATCGACAACACACAAAGTCAGATGCGAAAGGGAATCCTGGAGTTCTGCATATTGTCCATTATAAAAAGGGGTGAGTCTTACCCTGGTGATATCGTGGATGAAATGCGTGATTCCGGACTTCAGATTTTAGAAGGTACCCTTTACCCCCTACTGACCCGTCTTAAAAACGCAGAAATGCTCACGTATCGTTGGGTAGAAAGTCCTGCCGGTCCGCCACGCAAATACTTCTCCCTTACCGAGAAGGGTCTTGTTTTTTATGAAGAACTGGGGCGAACCTGGCAGGAACTCTCATCCGCTGTTACCAAAATAATCACTCCAAAACCTACTAACCTCTAATATTAATCAGCAGCACTATGAAAAGAATTATTACGATAAATGTAAGCGGACGTGTTCTTCAAATTGAAGAGCCTGCTTACGAGCAGTTGCAACAATATGTTGCGAGTTTGCGAAATTATTTTTCAAAAGAAGAAAGCCGCGAAGAGATCATCAATGATATTGAGGCGCGAATCGCCGAGCAGTTTTATTCTTTTTTACAAAAAGGTGAACCCTGCATTACAGAAACACATTTACAAGAGGTGATCGCTGCAATGGGAAAACCAGAAGAAATTGCTGGTGAAGAGTTAGTGGATGAAAATTCATCAGCTGGTCCTTCTATAGGTCAATCAAAAAATACACCTGCATCGGAGTCTAAGAGAGATTTTTTCCGCGATGCTAATAATCGTGTATTGGGTGGTGTTGCAAGTGGAATTGCGAATTATATAGGAATCGACCCAGTCATCATTCGTGTATTATTTGTTTTACTTAGTTTTTCAAGTTTTGGAATCGTTTCGCTGGTCTATATTATTTTATGGATTTTATTTCCTGCAAAAGAAGTAGAATCGTACAATGGCCGTCGATTTTATCGTAATCCAGATGATCGTGTGTTGGGCGGTGTGGCAAGCGGGATTGCAGCGTACTTAAAAGTATCGCCAAGAAATATCCGTCTTATTTTTTTAGCTCCTTTACTGCTTCAAATTCTCTTTTCTATTTTAAACATCTTTGATGACTCTGCGTTGGCAGAGATGATATTCAATTTGAGTTTTGGATCGCTGGTTGGCTTTTCTATTCTACTCTATATTGTATTATGGATTATTCTTCCCAAAGCAGACACAACGTATCAAAAAATGGAAATGCGTGGTGAGCCTATCAATCTTGAACGCATTCGTCAACATGTGAGTGAAGGGTCTTCGGTTATAAAAGAAAAAATGGAAGCATGGGGTAAAGATGTGGAGTTAACAGCAAAACAACTTTCTGTAAAAGCAGAGGAGTTAGCAAAGGAAGCCAAACAGCCCGGCAAAAACTTTTTCCGTTCTATTGGTAAATTCATTGCGATCGTATTTAAAATATTCTTCTTTTTATTTTTTGGTGGCTTAGCCTTTGTGATATTGATTGCGCTGGTTGCAATATTGTTTGTTGGAGTAGTATCATGGCCGTTACAACACTATATCTGGAGCTCGGATTATCAACAAGGTTTAGCATGGGCAACCGTTGGATTATTCTTGTTGGTTCCGGTTGTAGGGTTTATTGTTTGGATGATTCGCCGATTGATTAACACAAAGGCAGGACACGCATATCTGGCTTGGACTTTTGGAACGCTATGGGCACTGGGATGGGTGTCGGCTACTTTATTTGGTTCCAGTATTACAAAAGACTTTAGTTATCAAGAAAAAATAGTAGATACAGTTTCTCTACCCGTTGCTCCTGCTCAAAAAATGGTAGTGAGAGTGTCAGACCCTGAGCTAGAATATAGCGGTAGTTATAGTTGGATTGATGGTGATCCAAAGGGGTGGGATGTCACGAGCGATACACTCAAGCTTTCCAATGTAATTATTAAAATAGAACCTAGCAAAGACAGCACGTATCAGGTACAGCTGGTGCGTTATGCAAACGGTCGCACAGAAGAAGAGGCCGCAAAGAGAGCTTCCGCTATCGACTATCATCTTTTCGGAGATGCAGTCATTGCTAATAAATCGGCGATAAGTAAAAATAAAAACGGAGATACCCTGGAACATGCTATTAAAAACCTATCTCATTTACAGCTGAACCTTGGAAGCGGCTATTCTATTCCAGCGTCTTCAAAATACAGAGCTCAGCGCATTAGGGTTATCATTAAGGTGCCCGTAGGTGGCCGCATCTCCTTTGATGAATCGGTAAGAGAAAAGTTGAGTGACGTAGAGCTTTTGGTTCGTCGTAAATCCAATAATAAGTTCGATATTGAATGGAAGGATACCAATATTCGCTATCGTTCAAACATTGAGTATACGATGGCCGCAGATGGTCAATTGAAGGCTGAAGATGGCAGCTCAGTTTTTTTCGAAGATGTCATCATTGAAGAAACCAAGGAAGCGCCGGAACCGCCACCTGCTCCCTCCGCAATCCGGGAAAGGGCTTCACTTACTCCCGCTTACTTTCCGGCACATAAAAAGTTACAGGGTTGGGGCCCATCTCCTCTTCGTCTTCTTTTGGGATAGCCACCGAACCGCGTACATTTGTGTTCTTAAAAAATAGAAATGTCTGTTAAGAACACACCCTTTTATCAGCAACATATTGCACTGGGAGCTAAAATGGCTCCCTTTGCTGGTTATAATATGCCTATCTCTTATTCTGGCATTAACGACGAGCATCTAACCGTACGTAAAACAGCGGGCGTTTTTGATGTAAGTCATATGGGTGAGTTTATCTTGAAAGGTCCTAATGCACTGGATTTGATCCAGCGCGTTACAAGCAATGATGCTTCTAAGTTGGTGAAAGGAAAGGTGCAGTACAGTTGCATTCCAAATGACAAGGGTGGAATTATTGATGATTTGCTGGTGTATTGCGTAGAAGATAATAATGTATACATGCTGGTGGTGAATGCATCTAATATTGAAAAAGATTGGAACTGGATTCAACAGCATAATACAAATGGAGTGGAGTTGCACAATATCTCTGATAAAACTGGTTTACTTGCCGTACAAGGCCCACAGGCAACACGCATTCTTCAGCCATTGACAGAAATGGATCTTATGAATCTGGCTTATTACACTTTTGTAAAAGGAACATTTGCAGGAGTAGAAAATGTGTTAATAAGTGCAACAGGTTATACAGGTGCGGGCGGAGTAGAAATTTATTTTGAAGACGTAAATGATAATGCATCAAAAATTTGGAATGCCATTTTTGATTTAGGTACACCACAGGGATTAAAACCAATTGGACTAGGTGCTCGGGATACGTTGCGTTTGGAAATGGGTTTTTGTCTCTATGGAAATGATATAGATGATACCACATCACCGCTCGAAGCAGGACTCGGTTGGATTACAAAGTTCAATAAGTCATTTACGAATTCAACTGCATTGGCACAGCAAAAGGCAGAAGGTGTCAAGAAAAAATTAGTTGGATTAGAAATGATTGACAAGGGAATTCCGCGTCATGGATATGAAATTAAAAACGAAGGTGGCGTTGTAATTGGTGTGGTTACATCTGGCACGCAATCTCCTAGTTTAGGAAAGGCAATTGGGATGGGATATGTTGCAACTGAGTTGGCCACTATAGATTCAATCGTTTATATTCAAGTGCGTGACAAGCAGTTGAAAGCAAAAGTTGTTAAAGTACCTTTTAATTAATCATGCCCACTATTCATCTTACAACATTTATTGCAGCACCCGCTTCGGTTGTGTTTGATTTGAGTAGGCATGTGAGTGTTCACAAAGAAGCGTATACGCCAAATAAGATTGATGCCGTAGCGGGAACTCGTTTTGGTTTATTGGAGAAAAGTGAGACCATTACCTGGAAATCCTATCATTTATTTAAAGAGCGACTGCAACGGATCAAGGTAGTTGAAATGATTAAGCCAGAAATGTATGTGGAAGTGCAGTTGCAAGGCGATCTGGTTTCATTTAGACACGAACATCATTTTAAGCCAATCGATAACGGCATGCTGATGATTGACCTGTTGACGTATGAGTTTCCATATGGTCAACTCGGAAAATTATTTAATGCTATTTATTTTAATCAATACATGGAATCGTATTTGCATCAAAAGATCAATACAATCAAAAATTTTGCTGAAACAGAACGGTGGAAAAAGTTGTTGATCCGCTAAGGAGGCGCATTTGCCCCTGTTCTTTGTAGAATTTGTTCTAAATTCGCGCTTTCTTAATCACATGTCTACTAAACCCACCCTCTATACTTCTCTTTCACCGGCTCTTCTTCATCTGTACGACTTAAGCAATAGCGTTGTAGTAATTATTGATGTTTTTCGAGCTACCTCTACCATTGCGGCTGCCTTATATAATGGCGCTCGCGCAGTTATTCCTGTTGATTCGGTACCCAAGGCAATAGAAATGGGTAAGAATATTGACGGTATTGCAGCAGGAGAAAGAGATGGAATGATTGCAGAAGGATTACAACACGGCAATTCTCCCCTGGAATATACGCGTGCTTTTATTGAGAATAGAAATTTGGTTCTCACCACTACAAATGGTACCCGTTTATTACAAATGGCATTGGATAGAAATGCATCTAAAATTATTTCGGGAAGCTTTCCTAATCTATCTGCAGTTTGTGAGTTTTTAATCAGTGAGGGTAAAGATGTTGTTTTAGGTTGTGCCGGATGGAAAGATCGTTTTAATCTGGAGGATACACTCTTTGCAGGCGCTGTGATTAATCGGGTGCGTGAACATTTTACGATCCATTGCGATAGCTCATTAATGGCTGTGACACTCTATGAAAAACACGCCGATAATTTATTAGAATTTGCTCCACAGCTAACGCATTATCATCGACTCGTTAAGCGATTTGGTTTAATAAAAGATATAGAATTTTGTTTGACGCCGGATGTGGCTAATGTATTACCACTGTATCAGGATGGCAAGCTGGTGATTAAAAAATAAATCCCTCAAGATAGGATTTTTTCTAACAGCTTTTATCAATTGCTCGGCATCTTTACTTTTATTTTTTCACACGGGGAAATTCGATTTACATTCCTTTAGATTTGTAGATTCTCCTTTTGCGAGATGAAAAAATGAAAGCACACCTTGGCACTACCTCATTTAGTTAAATATATTTATACGCATGGCACCGATGAAGTGATTCGTCGTGGAAAAAAAATACATGCGATTGGTTTTGCCGAATTGGTAGAGTATGATGAGTTATTCGGTACCGCTACGTTCCGGGTTCGCGACGACAGTTACAATACTTTTTATAAAGTTCAGATTCATCATTTCAGAGATCCGAATGCTACTTCTTTGCGATGCGCTTGTCCCTATAATTTAGGAGACATCTGTCGACATGAAACAGCCGCACTTCTTCAATTGCAAGAAATGTTGGATCGCGGTCAGTTACAAGCAGGGCAGGTACAATATGACCAGCGGCACACGGTGGTCAAGATGAAAACAATTGACCTGAAAAATATTCGACTGCTTTGTGCGCAACAAACGCTTGTGCAAGCTGAAACCTATTTGCGTACAAAAAAAGCAGCGATTGAATACGCCGAAAACGAAACAGTAAGAGCACGTGTAAATCTCGAGGGTACAGAATATGAGGTAATCATCAGAAAAAATGAAGAACGAAATTTTGACACAAGTTGTGATTACGAGGATACGCGTCATCCACTTTGTTTACCTAAAGTGATTGTGCTGTTGCAGCTGTTGAACACGCATGGCGCTAATTATTTTGATAGCATTCGAAACTGGGACAAGGAGAAAAACAAATTATTAGAAGCCTATGGTTACTCCTTGAAAGATGATCTCACTGGAAAATTTGAATTTGCCTATAAAGACGGAAAACCTTTTTTACGTGTATTGGACGCTTCAATCAAGCGTGTGGCCATGCCCCCTACAATTTCACGACCAGTGCTTTTCCCAACTGCCGCCAAGAGTATAGATATAAAGGCGGAGCCACTAAAAAAAGAAGTAGAGATATTGCGTCGGTTGGGTGTAGTTTTCAATTTTAATAAAAAGAGTTTTCCACGCTTTACAGTGGATGCAGTAATTGGAGAAGCCAATGAGTTGAGTAACGCCTTTGCTGGAAAAGTTGAAAAGCTTGACATCAGCCGTTTTATTGAACTAAATGACTTGACTGAAACAGATCGCGAGCTTTTACAATTGATAAGAAAATTACAAGACACGGAGATTAACAAATACGTTAGTCGCAACTCACCTTTCTCGGGCATTTGGGATAATATCATTCATCAGGATGAAGATGATTTACCTGAAGAAACCAAGGATCTGATTACGGAGTACTTGCTTCCAAAGCTGCAACGAATATTCAAAGACTTTGGTACTGGTACACCCATTTATTATTTAGGAGTAGGCAAAACATTTAAAACTGCACAACTGGGTTTGCTGCATGTGAGTGATGTTTCAATTTTTCCTCAGTTTTTTATTAAAAAGAATTCACACTATACAATACAGGCACAAGTAAAAGTTGGTGCACTGGAGTTAAGTCTTTCCGATAACGAATGTCCCTCTACCCTATTATTTCTTCATAACAATCAATGTTATGTTTGGAAAAGTAAAGAGGTGGTACAATTAATGGAAACATTTTTGCCCGATGGCAAAATGGTAAAGCCATTAGCCGCATGGAAAGAAACCATGCAGGAGTTTGTACTCCCCCTTTCCCATAATTATTCAGTGCGATTTGATAAGTCACTAATGAAAGAAGTGAAGGGTGTGAGTCCGGAGCCGCGCATCGTTTTGACAGAAAAAGGAGACTATTTAGTTTTCAAGCCTGTATTTGTATATGAAGGATATGAAGCCGGACCCACTGATGGTGATCAGGTATTGATTCCGCAGGGAGAAGGCGTGTTAGTGGTTCATCGAAATAAAGAGAAAGAGGAAGTTTTTTTACAACGATTAGCTAGTCTTCACTCTGGCTTTGTTGCAAATGCCGAAGATGGAACATATGCGCTGAAAGGCACTGAAGTGCTTCGTAATAATTGGTTCTTTCTCTTTGTTGACGCTATGAAAGAATCTAAAACCACGGTGTTTGGTTTTGAGTCTTTGCAGCATTATCGATTTAATACAGCAAAACCCAAAACTCAGATTTTCATAAGCAGCAATACCGATTGGTTTGACGCAAAAGTGAATATTGCCTTCGGTGATCAGCAAATTACAGTGGCTGATGTTAAAAAGGCTCTTGCCAACAATCAACAATACGTACAATTGGGTGATGGTACATTAGGAATATTACCAGAGGAATGGCTAAAAAAATATGCACTATTGTTTCGGGTGGGCGAAGGAAAGAGTAATACAATTAAACTGTCTCGTTTTCATCAAAGTGTGGTAGATGAATTATACGAAAGCAGAGATACGGCCGAATTAGAGTTACAGCTGGAAGAAAAATATGAGCAACTGCGTCAGTTTGATAAGATCAAGCCAATTGAACCGCCACCTGCGTTGCACGAAATATTAAGACCTTATCAGGTTTCTGGTTACCAGTGGTTGAATTATTTAAAAGAAGTGCGTTGGGGAGGAATATTAGCGGATGATATGGGATTGGGTAAAACGGTGCAAGCACTTTCTTATTTGGAATTTTATAAGAAAACAGAGGGTTCGTTGCGAGCATTAGTGGTTTGTCCAACCACACTTATTTATAATTGGGAAAACGAGATTAAAAAGTTTACGCCTGCAATCCGTCATGCTATTCATCATGGACCTATCCGTTTGCGCAAAAAAGAAGCGCTAGAGTCTTTTGAAATTTTAATCACTACATACGGAACACTACGAAGTGATATCAAACTGCTCAGCACGCTTGAATTTGATTATGTTATTCTGGATGAATCGCAAGCCATCAAAAATCCCTCTAGTAAAGTCACGCGTGCAGCACAACTACTGCAGGCCAAGCATCGCTTGTGCATGAGTGGAACGCCATTGCAGAATAACACGTTTGATGTGTATGCACAAATGAATTTTTTGAATCCAGGTATGCTGGGTTCAGTGGAATTTTTCCGTCAGGAGTTTGCGGTCCCCATTGATAAACTTGGCGAGCCAGATCGCAAGGAGCATTTGCGAAAAATCCTCTATCCTTTCATTTTAAGACGAACAAAAGAGCAGGTAGCCAAAGATTTGCCCGAAAAGCAGGAAATGGTTTTGTTCTGTGAGATGGAAAAAGAACAACGAGACATATACGAGGCATATCGTAATGATTATAGAAATCAGATATTAGGATCAATAGAGAACCAAGGAATTCAGCGTTCACAATTAGCAATTCTGCAAGGCCTAATGAAGCTGCGCCAGATTTGTGATTCACCCGCTATTTTAAACGAAAAAGAGGAGTTTCCAAATTACTCGATCAAGCTGGACGAGTTGGCTCGTCAATTAAAAGAGGATATCAGCGACCATAAAGCACTTGTCTTTTCTCAGTTTTTAGGAATGCTTGCACTCATTCGTAGTAAGCTGGAAGAGTTGGAAATTCCCTATGTATATTTTGATGGAAGCACCTCTGCTCCAGATAGAGAAAAGGCGATACAGCAGTTTCAAAACCAGGAATCTATTCGTGTATTTCTCATATCACTAAAAGCAGGAGGAGTTGGATTGAATCTTACTGCTGCTGATTATGTCTACATAATGGATCCATGGTGGAACCCTGCCGTAGAGCAACAGGCCATTGACCGTACGCATCGAATTGGGCAGACTAAAAATATTTTTGCGTATCGAATGATCTGCAAAGATTCGATTGAAGACAAGATTTTGCAATTACAAGAGCGAAAAAGAGCGTTGGCAAAGGATATCATTTCTGATGATACTGGATTTGTCAAGAGCCTTACACGCGAAGATGTTGAATATCTGTTCAGTTGATATTTTAACAGTTTCCACAAGCCATCCCCCTCCTTTACGTCTATCTTTGCGGACTTTAACTCTATTTATGAGAAAACTGCTCAGTACTTTATTGGTATTCATTTCTTTAGTCAATGTTTCCCTAGCTCAACGCGCCGAAGGTGTGATAAAGGGGGTGCTGACAGATTCTTCATCCAAACAGCCAATTGCAGATGCAACCGTATCGGTGGTTAGTGCTAAAGATTCATCACTTGCGAGTTTTGTACTTTCTTCTAAACAAGGCGCATTTGAAATCAAAAATTTATTACCCGGTGATTACCGTTTGATTGTAAGCAGCAAAGGCCTCGAAGAGATCCGTCGCAATTTTAGTATCACCGCAGATAAAAAAACAATTGATCTGGGTGCGCTCTCCATGAATAAAGACTATAAAATGATGGAGGGGGTAGTGGTTACAACTGAATCACCGATCGTTGTTAAGAATGATACGGTTCAATTTAATGCCAGTGGGTTTAAAACAATTCCTAACGCAACCGTAGAGGATTTATTGAAAAAAATCCCCGGTATGGAGGTAGATAAAGACGGAAACGTAAAAGCGCAGGGTGAGCAGGTTCAAAAAGTATTAGTAGACGGAAAAGAATTTTTTGGCAACGATCCTAAGTTGGCTACTAAGAACCTCACTGCAGATATGATTGAAAGTGTTCAGGTGTTTGATGATATGAGTGATCAATCAAAGTTTACGCGTATTGATGACGGGAGTCGTAGTAAGACGATCAACATTAAACTGAAGAAGGATCGCAACAAAGGATTTTTCACCCGCGCATTGGCAGGTTATGGAAGTAATGATCGATACGAGGGTAATCTGACCTACAATAATTTTAATGGCAATAAAAGATTTTCTGTTTTAATGAATGCGAACAACATTAATAAGCAGGGATTTTCTTTTAATGATATTATTAGCACCATGGGTGGCTTTAGTGGTTTCGGT
>JBEDEC010000154.1:0-3337 GCA_041175905.1 Bacteroidota bacterium | reverse complement strand
CTGCTTCCATTTCTGTAGCGGCCGTATAAATAGTTCCGCCCAATTTCGGATTCTCTTCAATGCTTTTGGCAGCAATGACAATGTTAGCACCTTCGCGGGCTAAGCGAAGTCCAATAGCTTTACCTATTCCACGTGTAGCACCAGTGATTACAACGGTTTTGCCAGCAAATGACATAGGCTTTAGTTTATACTTTAATACTCGGGAAGCACAGGTTTAGTGCCGGTAATTTCATCGATACGTTGCATTACTTGGGGGGTCAGCTTTTCAACTACCTCGAGCGCTTTCAAGTTTTCCAGTAACTGCTCTTTTTTAGTTGCTCCCAAAATTGCCGTAGTCACATTTGGATTTTTGATACACCATGCAATACTCAAAGCAGGCAAGCTTGTACCTAATTCTGTAGCCAGTGTACCCAGTGATTGTACCTTATCCAACACTTTATCCTGCATCCAACGATCACGCAACCATTCAAATCCTTTAATCCCAAAACGGCTATCATCCGGTACCCCTTTATTGTATTTTCCAGTAAGCATTCCGGAAGCCAGTGGGCTCCAAATAGTGGTACCTAATCCAACCGTTTTGTAGACCATTAAGAATTCATTCTCAATTTTATTACGCTCGAATAAATTGTATTGAGGCTGTTCTACTGTTGGACCAATCAATCCATAGTGTTGTGCCACGCGATGTGCTTCCATAATTTCAACACCACTCCACTCACTAGTACCCCAATAGAGAATTTTTCCTTGTGTTATTAGGTTATGCATGGTCCATACCACTTCTTCAATAGGAACATTTTTATCAGGACGATGACAGAAGTATAAATCCAGATAATCTGTCTGTAAGCGCTGGAGTGCTTCGTGACAGGCTTCAGTAATATGCTTTCGACTTAAGCCAAATTGGTTGGGCTTATTTTCTTTTCCTCTCCATCCCCAAAATACTTTAGAAGAAACGGTATAAGAAGTACGATCCCATCCCTTCTTTTTTAAAACTCTACCCATCATTTTTTCACTCTCGCCCAACGCATATACTTCTGCATTATCAAAAAAATTGACGCCATTGTCGTACGCAAGCCCCATCAATTCGTCGGCAATACTATCGTTGATTTGTTTGTGAAAACTTACCCAACTTCCAAATGAAAGTACACTTAACTGAAGACCTGTACGGCCCATATTGCGATATAACATAGTAATCTAGTTTTGAGAAATGTAAAGGTACGCGGTTATTGTGCTTGTGGAGCATTGACAAGTCCGGTAGTAGATTTAAACGTGATTCGTTTTAAATCCTGTGTGGCTTCTAGTCCTTTGCCCCCTACGATTTGCTGACCTGGGCTACGGTAGCTAGCATACTTATCAGTATAAAAAAGTTTTGTGTTCTGGTCCCACCATAATTCGGGCGAAACCAAAGTGTCGCCTTTGAGTGTTACAACCACCACGCTGTCGCGCAAAAAAACTTTATTGAGATTTTCATAATAGATTCCAAATCGAGCATCAAGCCTTGATTCTATTTGTGCGCTATCATCATAAAAATCGCAATGTAATGTTTGAGGAAATGTCATTTGTACTGTATCGCCTGCCTCTTTAATCATTAAAGGAGCTTTGATACGCGCGCGTAATTTCCCTTCTTGACTGATTGAACTTTCAATATTGGTTGCTTCTTCTCGAAGACGCAACTGCCGAGTCCAGTCACGTAAAACTCGATCGTCATTCTCACAAGAGGATAGGAATGCCAGCAGCCATAGGCCCCCTATAAGTGTCCGCAAGGACTTAGTCATATTGACGCTTGATAAACCAGATATCACTCAAAGAAAAACCAAGGGAGAGACGGAAAAGATTATCCTGTAATAGGTTTTGTTTATTTCCTCGCTTAATATACTCTAACGCTACATTGATAAATGTAATTTGATTGGGGGCCTGTCTACTGATAGAAACAGGAAGACCAGCTCCAAAGCTTGCTCCATAACGTGGAGTTGTTCTATTTAGGTGAACATAATCAGGCCCTACAAAAAAACCGAAGCGATAGTTTACATTAGTAAAATAATTACGACTAGGAACCGGACTGATTTGTGCGCCCATTCTTAACTCCCATGTATCCTGCAAAGAATCGGGTTGTCCATAAAAACGATACTTACTCCAAGCTTGTTTGTTAAAGTCAGCTCCAATCATCCATCCCCCTTCTTTATTGGGCACTGCAAATTTTTGTAAAACAAACCCCAGTGTATACGTAGCAGGTAATACGATCGTTCCTTTTTTTCCACGTATATCAAACACACTATCCAAGCGAACCTCGCCCTGTGCCTGAGAGTAATAAAAAGTTTCGCGGAGAATATCTTGTTCGGCATTCATCTCCTGGCCCAAATTTCCGTAGGCACCTAGCGTCAACATCATATTTTTACTCACTGGAGTATGATATTGAACGCCTGCACTAGCTTGTAATTTTCCATAGGTTGTTTGTGACTGAAAATTAGCCTGGTAGTAGGAGACCGTATCATTAATTAAACTGCGACGACTGCTGTAATCTTTTTTTCCAAATAGATAGCCAACATTAAAACCAAGACTTAATTTTTCTTCCAGTCCATTTTTCTCACGACTGTACAGTGCAAGTCCAGTACCAAATGATGCCATATAGGCACCGCCATCTCCTTTATAATGGGTCAAAGAGCTGTCAATTGGTAAACCAGTGCTTGGGTCCCGTAAACGCTCGCTTTTATCCACTTTATAACTAATGCGAGAAACTGGACGCAAGCCAAAACTCATCCCCCAATTTTTACGAAGTGGCATCCCAACTTGCACATAGGAGAAAACAGCATTGCTAGCTGTAAAGCCTGAAGTGCTGGAAGCATCTCTCAACGTCCGGTTATCAACATTGACACCCATGTCAAGAATTGAACGGCCAGAGCTAAGCTTATTGGTCTTTTTTTCTTTCCAAGCTGGAAAGGAAGAAAAAGAGGCGGGATTGCTAAAATTGATTGAAAGTGGGTCGGTATACCCTGCAGTAATGCCGCCCATACCGCGATTATTGATATTTGTGACAGGGGTTAAATCGCCAACTCCATAGCGGGAATAAGGGGAATTATCCTGCGCTAGCAAAGTACCTGGGAACAAAAGTCCCAGCAGGATAGAGGCAAAAATCGACTTGTTTAACAAATTGATTTTCTTAGGGATTATTGACTTCACTGATCGCATAGAGCCCCTTGTAGATTAAATCGGGGTCCGCAAATATCTTGTTTTTACAGTGGGTGGCCAAATAGGGTAAATCCCCCCCGGTTAAGACCACGTTAAAGTTCCGGTACCGGGTTCTATAGGCGTCAATAAAGCCATCGATCTCAAAAGCCATCCCTTT
>JBEDEC010000153.1:0-18161 GCA_041175905.1 Bacteroidota bacterium | reverse complement strand
ATAATACAATCAATTACTACTTTTTTTATACCGCGCATTGAACAGTATACTCAGCGAGCGGCTATTGACTTTTATAAGACTAAATCAAAAGAAAACGTGCCGATAGAAACACTTTATTTTAAAAGTTATGCCCAGTATTTTTATGGAAATAGTAAGCCAGAAAATGCAATCCTCAACAAGGATAGTTTGATAAGAACAAGTCCCACTGGCTTTTATTTTGTTAGTAAGGTCACAGATAAGAAAAAAGTTATAGAGAATTATTCCGCTTATTTAGAAATAGACAGCGAAAAAAATGGATTTGTATTTTATAAAAGACGCTATTTTAATAAATGATAATTCCAAATTCGACATTGATGTAATAAATACCGGATTGAAACACCTACACATCCAATTCCGTAAATAAGACTCCGCTTAAAATTTATACTACTTGCCTCAGCAAAATAATTTGTAGGACAAGTTAGCTCACCAATTAATACTTTTTTGTTAAATAGCTGTGCAATAATTTGATTATCAAAGATGAAATTATCACTACACTTTTTAAATTCGATAGACTCAAGTACCTGTTTACTATATGCCCGGTAACCAGTATGATATTCAGAAAGTTTTTGAGAAAAACAAATATTTTGAAAAAAAGTAAGAAGACGATTTGCGTAATACTTATAAAGGGGCATTCCTCCGCGTAAAGCCCCATTACCTAATATTCGGCTAGCAAACACCACTGGATATACATCATAAGCTATTACTGAGGCCATGGATGTAATTAGTTTTGGGGTATACTGATAATCAGGGTGTAAAAGAATAATTATATCTGCACCTAAATTAAGAGCGTACTGATAGCACGTTTTTTGGTTCCCTCCATATCCCTTATTTTCTTCATGTGGGATTACATGTTTTAGTCCCAATACGTTTGCGACTTCTAGAGTTTTATCAGTACTACAATCATCTACAAGTACAATTTCATCCACAATATCGGTTGGTATTTCTGCTAATGTTCGCTGTAATGTCAATGCAGCGTTATAGGCAGGCATCACTACCACTATTTTTTTATTAAGCAACATTTTTAATCAAGTATTTATACCCCTTTAATAATGGGCAGTAGCTCATTGAGTTGATCAATAACGAAATCGGGAGAAGAGGTCAATAATTCATCGTGTGTTTGAGCCCCTGTAGTAATGCCAATTGAAAATCTACATCCTGCATTTTTACCTTCAATAATATCCGTACAGGAATCTCCAACTTTTATAACCTTATCTGCAGATTGAATACCAAGTAACTCCATAGCACGCCATATCATATCTGGAGCAGGCCTTGAGCGCGCCACTTCTGATGATGTAATAATTAAATCGTAGTGGACTTGTTTTTTCCAATTTAGTTTAGCTATCAATTGCTCTGTGGTAGTTCGGTTATAGCCGGTATTGAAAGCAATAAATATTTTTAGTGTGCGCAGTTTCATAAAGACTTCTTCCGCACCTAACATTGGTTTAACTTCTAAAGAAGAATATTTATTACTAAGCTCTTGCAAAAAAAAATTGTAGATAGCTCCCTGTATATGTAATGATGAATCCAAGGAATATTGACTCAGAATATCCCTAACCGCCTGGCTTTTTTCTTTTCCTGCACCAATTTCAATTACTTTCTCATAAGAAACAGGAATACCTGATTCATTTATACATCGATGTAATGTTTTATAAACAATATTTTGTTCGTCCAAAACTGTTCCAGCCAAATCAAATACAACCAATTTAATCATTCAAATAAAGTTAAATTTCCTCTTAACAAAATTTTTCATCCAAAAGCGGCATACCGTATTTTTTTAAAATAGAATTGGTGTCAGTCAATAATTTATATTTTAAATGAGACCGCGAAAAATCAGCTTCACGCCATAAACGCAATAAATCAAACGTCGCATTAGATGAAATATCGCGTAATAAGGCAATATACAGAAGCGAAAATTGTTTATCATTTAGCTTATTAAAAATGCCATGATGAATCAATTTTCTTGTATGATCAAAAACAATAGACTCCACTAATAATATTTCTTTCAAGGTCTGCCTTGTGTGTAAAGAAATTGTTATTATGTTCTTACTTAAATGTTACTTGGGTATAATGTTAAATTTTAGTGGATAAACTTAAAACTGCTGACAACATTCCTCTGCTGTACCAAGCGCTAAGGTCATACCCGCCCCCCCAAAACCATTTATTATCCAGACACCTGGCTCTGCCTCATAAATAAACTCTGTCCCACCATTTGACAATTTTGCATATTCACCATTCCAAGTTTGTATTACTGACCAATCTTTAAAATTAGCAAGCTCCTTTAAGTAGTTTAATACTAACTCATTAACCAGACTTTTGTCAAATGGATCTATGTTTTCGCCATACTCATGACTATCCCCGATTGTAAGCTGGCCTAAATGATTTTGTGAAACCATAACATGTATACCATAATTAAAATAGGCTGGATATTTTTCGTGTAACTTTTCTTTTAGCAACGGCAAAGAGGAAGCTATTTCAAAACTTTTATAATGCGCTAATGAAAGACCCCCGCAAATAGAAGGGCCTATTCTCCATTTTGATGGCTGCTCAATCAAACGCATCATCTGAAGTTTACATTTGATAAAATAGTTTTTAAAAATTGATGAATAAAGCGTTTGAAAATCTGCTCCATTACATATAAAAATTAAATCAGCTTCGACACGCTTATTATCAACATGAATAAATCCAGTTCCAACATTAGTGATGGTTTGTTGAAATAGAAATTTAATTGAATATCGCTCTTGCAGATATATTGGTAAATCACGAATAATTAACCTGGATTCAACTATTGCTTCATCAGCACTCCACAAACCACCATACAAATTATCCTGCCGAGGAGCATCACTTAATTGCGCAATTTGAGCAGGTGATATCCATTGGACTGGCCTTTCCTTTGAAAAAATTTCCCCTAATTCTTGCATAGTCTCCTTTTCCTCTTCCGATTTTGCCAAATGAAGACTTCCTGATTCCTCTATCCAATAACCTGTTTCTTGACAAATTTGTTTCCAAATTGATTTGGTTCGCATGGCACGCTCATATTGCTTGCCAGATTTTTGGCCAATTGGCCAAATCATTCCAAAGTTTCTAATTGAAGCTCCTTGCGCAGTAGCAGATCTTTCATAGACTGTTACCTGCCATCCCTGTTCTGCTAACGCCCTGGCAGTAGAAAGTCCTACAATTCCAGCCCCAATAACAATTGCATTTTTAGGCATATTTTATCAATTGATGTTTACGATTAAACCCCCAAAGCGAGCTTAAAATGAATATAATTCCCAATAAACTGGAGATATAGAATGCAATTGTAAAAAAAGAAACCCAATTCACTTTCCAGTCTAAATATTCTTTTAATAATAAAACCAGAACCGTTCCCAAGTAACCAAATGCGTCTGCGATATACATAACGAAACCAACATTTCCTTGTATTTGAAAACTAGCTATCATGCGCTCATAATAAATACTGTTACAAGAAACATAACCCATATACAAACCTGTAGTAGCACAAATCATCCAGCTAACTGGGCTCAACAAGTTTAGTTGAAATAAATAAGTACTCACAACACATAAAATAAAACCCAAAACAACAAAGATGTGTATAGTTTGAAATGCTTTAAAATTATTTCGAATTAAAAATAATAACCCCACAAAGCCCATGACAATAAATCCAGCAATCGTACTAGTTTGCGTAAAGAGAAATATAGTTGAGGCCTGATTTGTTTCTATCCATAATTCAAGTGAAAAATCTTCGCAAAAATCTCTAAGGGCGGTTAATAACATATAAGTCATAACAGGGGCAATCATTAATACTCCGTACTTTCTTATAAAAGCTCCCCGTTGCTTATTATTCATCGGAAAACGAGGAGATCGCTCTTTTTGATCCTCAATTGAGGGTGCAGGCACCTTACTTAGTAAATAAGTAAAAAAAAGCAGTGGCAATAAAAAAAGCGAAGCAGTTATAAACGGCATCCACCATTGATCAAATACTGTGGTGCTCAAAATATGACGTCCAACAGTTTTTGCTATACCCGATGAGATTATAAAACTTGTTGCCAAAAGTGATCCCATTAAGTCTGTGAACTTTCTTCCTTCCAAATAGCTAAATACTAATCCCCATATCATTCCAAGCGGCAGACCGTTTAAAAAAAGAAAAATAAATTTGAATTGAAAAGGGACAATTGCAAAAAACAAAAGGGCAAGCCAACCTATTAATATTAATCCAATTATATATTTAGGACGACTATTGGGCTGCACTTCAGAAATAACCTTGATGCCAATAAACTTACTTAGCATATAGCCAATAACCTGAGAAGTAACTAATACAACTTTATAGGAGATACCAAATTGTTGAAGTCCCTCGAAAGAAGAAGCAGTATATGGCTTCCGAACAGCATACATGCATGTGTAAACAATAAAAGCACTTAGCGATGCATGTAAAATCAATAAGCTTTTAGAATAAAAATTAGTGACATTAATTTTGCTAAGGGAATACACTATTATGCCTGTTGTAACTGTAGATGACGAACAATCAAGTCCTTAAATGTCTCAATAGGTAAGGGAGAAATGGATGGATTTTTAGCTTGATCATCCCATTTACGTAATTGTACATAATGCAAATGAAGCGGATCCATCTCAAAAGTTAAAGCTTCATCTGAAGTCATACGACCTCCTTGAACTTCTAAAGTCTCTTTACTAGCCTCTGATAACAAATCATAGTAAAGGGGGTCGCGGTAAGTCAAATACCGCTTGGCATTCACATGTGAGGCTACCATTTTACAAACTGAATCAGAAAATCCACGCTCCCGCAAAAATGTTTGCCCTAAAAATTCATGATCGACAACGCCAAATTTATCCATACGATCTACCGCCATTACGTACTCACATAGGTGACCAATGTCATGCAATAGAGCTGCCAAGATTACTTCTTCAGATCGCCCATCTCTTTGTGCTAACGTTGCACACTGCGTCATATGTTGTATTTGAGATACTTCCTCTCCGATGTAATCACTGTCACCATGCTCATTGAATAATGAAACGATTTCCTCAGCAACTTGTTCTGGGGTAAAAGGTAAAGGCGTTGGCATTTCTACTTGTTTAGTTGGTAATGCTGTTTTTTAATGTCATTGACATCATCCATGGCTGGACCCTGGATTATTTTCTTCCAATCTAGCTCGTAATTATATTTTTTTAAAGCTTTATTGGGATCAAAGATTCTTAAATCGGAAGATTCGAGTGTATAAGGAGTAAAATCGGGATAGTTTGTAAAATAATCAGATAAAAGCGAGGCCGTTATGTCATATTGATTTACATATGAAATACCAAGAATATTATAAATAACTTTTAATATAGATGAAAAGTTTGCATGGGTGTGCGAAACATACCCTTTTTTGACATAGGGCCCAGCCATCATTAATAAACTACGATGGGCATCTACATGATCTACTCCACCCTGGGGGTCATCCTCTGTAATAATCACTAACATATTTTTCCAGTAAGGAGTTCTTGACAAAAAATGAAGCATCCGACCTAGTGCCAAATCATTGTCTGCTACATAACTGTGTGTGTAGGGATATCCATCGGCGGGACGAGGAGAGGTTGTGTGGTCATTAGGTAACTGAATGGTGATAAGTGGAGGTAAGGCATCTTTTCCTGCAAGCCACTTTGCAGTGAATTCCTTTTCAAATTGATAGGCTCTAAATTGATCAGGAATATTCATATTATACCCAGCGTAATTTTGGCTGGTGCGTTTATGTAAAGCTCTTTGCATGGGAACCATTACACCATGTGCAGCCCCTGTTGAGGTATCGTACCAATTTTCTCTGACGTGCGCAGTTTCATTGGCTTCACCAAAATTATAAAACTCAATTCCGGATCTTTCTAATGCTTCCCATAGCCCTCCCGTTTCAGCAAAATCCTCAGGATCCATACTTCCAGTTGACCCTGGAAATCTTCTGCCAGGTGCTTCTGAAAATAATTTTGCCGTTTTTGAAGTATTTGAATTAGTCTCTACCCATTCGTTAGGTATAACCCCCATCATCCAGTGATGTCCGTGTATAGAAGCATCACTATCACAGTAGAAATTATCACTAAAAGAAAATTGTTTTGCAAGTTTATGGTGGTTAGGTGTAACGTTAACATTATAAAGATTAGATCCATTTTTATCCTTCAGAGTTACACCCAAACCAAATCGAGCTAATGTGGAGTCACCATTTGCGAATTTCAACTGACCAAATACTTCATCGTAGGTTCTATTTTCCTTTGTTATATAAACGATGTGTTTAACAGGAGATATATATTGTCCAGGATAAACTGGAAGTATTAAGTTGTCATTACCGCTTCTATAATTTTTAAAGGTATAAGAGAGTACATTATTTGTATACTCTTTTAGCTCGGCAGCAGAGGGTGTATCAAGATATTGCAAAGTCGCAAGCTGAATATCCCCAACATAGGTCCCTTGAATGGGCGCTTTAAAATTTGCTCCTCCATTTGGCCCTGCCCCAAAACCACGACAGCTAACAATAAACAGATGCTCACCCTTGGCATCTTGTTGAACTCGGGTGGGCCCCCAACCAGTTGGAATCAAGCCCTCAACCCTAGAATTTTCAATATCCACAACGGCCACTGCGTTTAAGCCAAGTAAGGCTACATACAACTTTTTTTGATCAGGGGATAATGTTATTCCAAAGGGTAGGTACCCTCTAACTGAATCTAAAACGGGAGTAATTTGAAGTTGAATGTGCTTGACTATTTTTCCGGTTCGGTAATCAATTACAGAAATATTATCATTGGTCGCATTACTTACAAATGCATATTGATTACCAATCGCAATACTATTTGGACTTGAACCACCAATTACTTCTTTATCATCAATAATTTCTCCAACTAATAAACCCGTTTTTACTTTACTACGAACTTGATTAGAATCAAGATCAATAATAAAAACGCTCATTGCCTCCTCGGCATTCGGATCTCCAACCCCCGGAATTTGATTTCCATTAATTATAGTACCATTTCGAGACTCTGAGGTATTGTGACCATAGGGATGGTTACTGATTAAAATTGAATCATAATTTTCTTTGGTTGCACCCGCAATAAGAGAGTATGCATACATACCGACATTAGCAACTAGTGCCGTTTTTTTATCAGGACTTATCGCTAATCCGAATGGTAATCTGCCAGTGGAAATAGAAGCGATAATTTTTTTTGTGTAGGCATTAATTCGTACTAGTCGGTAATTAGCTAAATCTAAAACCAATAATTCATTTTTTTCAGGCAGAAAAACTAAATCCGAAGTAAAACTATCTTGGTATTTTTTTCCATTAAATTCTCCGTTTAAGGAAATTACTTGAATCACTTTTAAATTGAGATAGTCAAAAACAATTACGGAACCCTCATCTCCCGCACTTAAAAAAATTGTTTTACCATCATTCGCAAATGAAACACCAATGAGAGATCCTTTGGGAAAAGGAGAGGCAATTTTTTTTGAATAATCAGGAATTCGTGTAACAGAATCCTTTTGAACATCATATAAGGATAATACCCCATTATGAAGTGTTGCCGCAAATTTTCCATCTGGAGAAACAGTTAATCCAAAAGGATCGTTTGTTATTTTTTTTACAAGTCCAACTGGCTTAACAAGCCTACCGCTAGGTAAAACAGCAAAGCCATTATCTCGAATAATAGTAAGAGAATCTCTTCCAGGGGCCTGTAATGTTATTATAGTTTGTCCTTTTAAATGGACAATAGATATAAAAAGAAGCACACCCAAAAGGATGTGCTTCAAAAAGAAAGTTATGCTTCTCATTTGAAAATCCAGCTACGTGTGTTTAAATCATCTGCTCCTTGGCGTTGAACTGCTGCAGTTCTATTGGCGCCGTTCAAGGCTTGCTCCGTTAAAGGATATATATATCGCACTGGAACTTTATTACTATTTAAATTAGCAGGTCCGGGGATAATTTCGGGTAGCCCTGTTCTTTTCCAATCAAACCAAGCCTCTAAACCGTTAAAGTAAAGAGCAATCCATTTTTGTAGAGCAATTTTTTGAAGAATCTCACTATCTGTTCCTATTAACTGAACAGCAGGCTGCGTCAAATAACCAGTTGGAATTGCTACATTAATGTTATAGGCAGCGGGTACTACCGATTGCCAATATGCAAAATTGGCTGTAATTCCATTATTATAATATGTGGTAGCGTCACCAGTTGTAATAATTCCTTTTTTCCTTGCTTCTGCTAAAATAAATTGCAATTCTGCATAATTCATCAATATTGCACGCGGTGCATCTGCTACAGGAGGAGTCTGTCCTGCATCATTGCAAACCAAACAAGCAAATGTGTAACCAACTCTGGAAACACCTTGTACTCCGCCATTATAGGCAAGTGCAGCAACATCACTCAATCCATTAGGAATACCCAGAATAACGGGAGATCCAGCGGCGACAGATGCTTGGGTAGGTCGTCCAAATACACGAACACGAGGGTCATTTAATGTCGATAAGCGATCGGTCAAAGTTTTACTAACTCTAAACTCATCAAAGGAACCTACTCTGGAGCCATATAATGGCCACTGGTTAGGAGCTGCTGATAAGTAACGTAACTCCGCATTATCTGAATTTCCAGTGAAAATCGGGTTATTTGTTGGATCAGAGAGTATAGCTTGCATTTCTGTGGTTACACTTTTTTGCTTTGATAAACGAAGTAGATAGCGCAAGCGTAATGAGTTGGCTAATCGACGCCACTTGATCAAGGAAGAGGCACCACCTCCAAAAATTAAATCGCCAGAAAAGGGTCCATTTGCAGTAGCTAACACCTCATTAGCCTTTTTTAAGTCAGCTAATATTCCAGTATAAATATCCTCTTGCTTATCATACTTTGGCTGATAAAGCCCATCTGATTTTGCTTTTCCAGCTTCGCTGTAGGGAACATCTCCATAAGCATCTGTTGCAAGTGAGAACATCCATGACTTTAAAATTAATGCAACTCCATAATAGGGACTAGATGTATTAGTCCCAACCTGAGTGAAAATGTTTTGAAGATTTCGGTAATTTCCGTAAACGTTATTCCAAATACCATTTTGCTCATTCCAACCGTATCGATCTTCATTCACAAATTGAATTTTAGCATGGTACTGTGTTACTATATTTCCAATGCCCCAGGCTTCACTAACCTGCTGGTCCAATGTGCTTTTAATAATACCACTAAGTAACAAGTCGGGCGTAACCGAAGTTGGATTATTTCTGTTGGTGTTGGTTTCACGAAAATCCTTTGTACAACCCGGCATAATCACCAGCGATGCAACAAATGTTAAGATTACTAGATATTTCATAAAATAGTACTGTTGAATGGTATTTAGAATTTAAAACTCAAATTAACTCCATAGCTACGTGTAGTTGGAATACTCATGTTTTCAATACCTGGTAACGCAGTCCCACCAGTATATGACATAACCTCTGGGTCAACATGTGGTACACGATCCCATAGTAATAAATTACGGCCAACTAGATTTACACTAACAGAACGGAAGGGTGATTTGCCAAACCATTTGTCAGGTAGAGTATAACCAATTTGTAATTCACGAAGCTTAATGAAAGATGCGTCATACATAACACCCTCAGCAATACCTCTTCCACCAGTCCAAGCAGTGTGCCACTCTCTTGCAGTTACTTTTGTTGTGTTAGGACTAAAACCACCTGATGAGTTTACTACAACACCTTGACCAATTACTCCGTTACCATTTATCGTAAGATCATATCCATTAGCTCTACCCTCTAAGGTTTCAGTAATAATACCTCCTTCACGCCCAACTGTTTGTGTTTCAGAGTATAATCGTCCACCTTGGCGTATATCAAATAAGAAACTCAATTTGATTCCTTTATAAGAAAAATTATTTCCCAGGCCCATTAACCAATCTGGGTTATAATTACCGAGATAAATTCTATTGGTGGTTCTAATAGGTCTTCCATTTGCTGCAAATACCATTTGGCCTGTGTACTTACCTGTTGCATCATAATAAGGAGCAGAGGGATCAGTACTTTGTACGCGGGCAAAGCCAATGCCATACAGATTTCCCATACGCTCACCTACACGCGCCTCCACAGTAACACGTCTTGTTGCCATAACATAATTAGTTAAACCATCGCTTAACTCAACAACTTTACTTCTGTTGGCAGAAAAATTTACAAACGCATCCCAAGTAAAATGGGCTTTCTTAATAGGTGTTGCAGTCAACATAACTTCAACACCATAATTTTGAATTAACCCAGCATTAATCACACGAGAATTATATCCACTTGTTCCAGTTAATGGAATATTTAAAATTTGATTTTTAGTGTTACTATGATAGTACGTAGCATCTAAACCAATTCTTCCACCTAAAAAGCGAATGTCGGTACCAAATTCAACTGCAGAGCTAATTTCAGGCTTCAGATTTAGGTTAGCCAAACGGCTTGTCTCTCCATATATTTGAGACGCACCAAAGGGTTCACTACGGCTATACGTTTGTGTAAATGTAAATGGATCAGTATCATTACCTACTTGCGCAAAGCTAGCTCTTGCTTTCATAAAGTTGATGGCCTTGGGCAATTTCACTAAATCACTAACAATAGCGCTCAGCGCAAATGAAGAATAAAAATAAGAATTGTCTTCTTTTCCAAACGCTAATAGATCTTCAGGAAGCGTAAGAGCTGAGCTCCAATCATTACGTCCTGTGATATCTAAAAATATTTTATTCTTGAAAGCAATACCAGCACTTCCATATAAACTATTGATTCGCTTACCAACATTGTTTTGCTCCGTAACAAGCGCAATTCTGGAGTTATTCAAACTATAAATTTCAGGAATATTAAGCTGTCCGGCTACAGATTCGTCAAACCTAGAAATTTGCTTCATCTGATTGCCTCCAAATGTCCCTGAGAAAGTGAAATCACTGTTTATGTTCTTGTTAGCAGAAAACAAAAAATCCGTATTTCTCTCTTCATTTACAATTGCTGTTTCACGATACTGCCCAAAGGGAAAACGCTGTGTACTAAACGCACGGCGATACTCCCTGCGCTCATTACTCCAGTCAGTAGCTGTTCTTACTTGTAAGTTCAACCAATTAGTAAACTCGTATTTAAGAATTATATTTCCAATTAAACGGTCATAATACTGCCCGTTTGTGTTCTTTAAAACTGTTAAATAAGGATTATCATGATAATTATAATTCCAGCTGTATTGCTTCAAATTTTCTAAACCTGGCTGCCATAAACGTTTCATATCATCTACGTTTACCGATGCTGGCAACCAACAGTTAAATAAATACATAATACTTTCAGTTCCGTAACTGATTGAAGGTCTGTTATCACTTTCGCTTTTGATATAGCTCACAAAAGTTCTAGCTGAAAATTTTGGAGTTAAATTGTATCCACCAGAAAATGAAATCGTATTACGATTTAGATCAGTATTAGGAACAATTCCCTTTTGATTAACATTTGTATAGCTCAACCTAAAATCAGATTCTTTATTGCTGCCCACTAATGAAACGTTATTAGTGTAAGTGGTACCTGTTTGAAGAAAATCACGTAGGTTATTCTTATCAGCAAGCCAGGGACTTGGAGTAATTACACTTCCTACTGGGGCATTCAAATCACCTCCAGTGTAGTTAATTAATTGACCGTTTAGAGTACGAGGAGAATTAAACTGCGGAAAACTTTGACCATTAAAAGCAGGACCCCAACCTTCATCCGTTCCATCAGCAAGACCACTTCCCGCACCATTTACAAACGCAAAATTTCCACCGCTTCCATTTCCTTGACCGTAAACGGTTTGGTATTCAGGCAACTTAAGCGGGGTTTCAACTGTCAGATTTGTGCTTGCTTCAACACCAATTCCCTTTTGCTTTTTACCTGATTTTGTTTTAATTAATATTACACCATTCGCAGCTCTGGACCCATATAAGGCCGAAGCAGCAGGGCCTTTCAACACGGTCATTGATTCAATATCATCAGGGTTTACAAAACTTGCACCATTTCCAAAGTCAACTTCCAGATTTCCACGACCAGATCCACCGGTAATTGAATTGCTGATGGGAACTCCATCCACTACATAAAGTGGCTGGTTCTTATTTAAATCAACTGAACGCTCACCACGAATGGTCACACGAGCAGATCCGCCTATTCCAGAGGGACTTCCCACAACTGTAACACCCGCAACTTTTCCTGCTAATTGATTTACAACGTTCGTTTCACGAGCAACAGTCAATTCATCACCTTTCAACTCTTGAATTGCGTAGCCTAACTTCTTTTTTTCCTTCCTAATACCTAATGCGGTAACAATTACCTCACTGAGATCTTTGATCTCACTTTTTAGAATGATAGTCATGGGTTCATTCAAGGCAGATACCTCTTGGTTCATAAATCCCTGACTAGAAATTGTAAGAATATCTCCAGCCTTTCCTTCAAGCGAAAAAATTCCATTCTTGTCGCTAAGAGTAGTGCGGCTTTGTCCTTTTAATACGATAGTGGCTCCTATAATGGGCTGACGTCCTTCCTCTGCTAAAATCTTTCCTGTTATGCGATTTTGTGCACTTAGAAAATTAGCGAGGAGTAAACTAAGTAGCAAAAAGCTGAATCGCTTTTGAAGTGAATGGAAAAAAACTCTCATAATTTTGGCTTTGATATTAGTGAGCAAAAGTCAAAGCCAATTGTTAGGAAAGTGTGAAAGTCCTATTAAGAAAATATAAATAAGACGTTATTAAATTATTCACTTAAAGGCATTACAAAAGCAGAACGGCGTGGGCCAGGATACGGACGAGCTCCTTTTATACCATGCCATAAAACTCGATTAAACTCCACGTCATCATTGCTATCTTCTTTTGTAAAATCAAATTTTTCACTTCTTTTTTGCCACTCAGTTGTAGCAGAGTTAATTTCATTCAAATTAACAGAAGGTATTAAAGCTTTGAACGGAAAGGCTTTTGATTCTTTATCAAAACATCTCCACATGGGAGTCGCAGAGGCATCATACTGTGTAAGAGGTGGTAATCCAAGAATTAATTCCATCGTACGAAGCATAGAGGCTGTTGTGTATAATGTGTGATCGACATATCCTCGTTTAACAAACCCACCTGCTACATAAGCTGTACTTCTATGAGCGTCAATATGATCTGCTCCATTTTGGGCATCGTCTTCAACAATGAAAATTGCGGTCTGGTTCCAAATTGAAGACGCTGCCAACTTTTCGATAAACATCCCCACTGCCAAGTCATTATCAGCGACATGTGCAAATGGTGTAGGCCTATTTAGTTTTAAACCCTCTGTATGGTCATTCCCAAATCGAACTGTATTAAATTGTGGAACCTTATTTAATGCCAATAGTGAATCAAAATCTCTTTCCCACATTCTAAATCGGGTGGTATCCCGAATAGACAAATTATAATCAGGAAAATATGTACAAATATTTTTTTCTAAAACAGGAATAGTAGGCTTATCGCCACTAACAAATTCTCCATAAGATCGAAAACTTATGCCATATCGGGAACAATTATCCCAAAAAAATCCATCCTTGTTATTAGCAATTACACGCTCCCCCTCGCCACCATACGTTCCTCCTCTGCCTCCATAACTAGAGGGCCACGTTTTCTCCAAATAATCATTTGCATACCCGCCCATTGTCCAATTGTGCCCATCCGCGCTTACTTCTGAATTTACATAAAAATTATCAAGAAGTACAAACTGCTCGGCAAGATGATGTTGGTTAGGAGTAACTTTTCTTCCAAATAATAGTAAGGATGTGTCACCTCTTCCCTGCGGTAAATCTGCTAATACTTGATCATAGGTGCGATTTTCTTTAATTACATAAAAGACATACTTAATAGGCGAAGTAACCCCGTCCGACATGGGAATTGGATATCCTGAAGCCAAGGAGTCCGCATTATTAAATTTGGAAGGATGATAAGGGGAGTTTTTATAAACTGCTTTTGTATAATACGATAATATCGATTTTGAGGGTATTGGTATAATTGAAAGTGTTCCCTTAAAAAGTCCTCCAATATATTCTACTTCATTTCCTGGCTTTGTAGAAAACCCATGGTGAATAACTTCTTCCCTTTTTCTTATTGGAGAAGGGCCAAAAGGATTTGCTTTTGAAGCCATCCCTTTACCATTTGCAACCCAAAGTTGACCATTTATAACACGCACTGAGGTGGGATACCAACCCACGGGAATAAATCCTATAGGTGTACTTTGATTAGGAGCCTTTGTATCAAAAACAGCAATACAATTATTATCAGCATTAGCTATATACAAATAGCTCGTTTTGGGATCTAATGCAATACTATTAGAAGTTGAACCAGCTGGTGAATTTGGATAAAGTGCAGCATCCAATGTTTCAGTGACTTTTTTAGATCTAAGATCTATAACTGAAACAGAGTTATCATTTGCATTGGAAACAAATAATCTATCTCCACTGGGCGAAAGAAGTATTTCATTGGGGTTATCGCCAACAGGAATGGTATTTATCCATCGTTTAGTATCTGTATTTAACACTAAAATTTTATCTCCTCCCCACAGTGAAATATATAATTCGGTTTTATTAAGACTTAACTTACAATCATACGCTTCAGCACCAAGGCCATATGTATTAGTAATTTTATTTGTTAAGAGATCTATAATGTACAGTTTTTTATCCTCTCGAGTAACGACGTAGAGAATTTGCTTTTTATCGTCAATAGTAATTCCTGCAGGTCCAATTTTAGTAGGCCAAGGCTTACCTAAAACAATGCTATCGACCAAATGTAATTTTCCTTCCTTAGTAGAATATTTTAATATTTGATTATCATGCCCACCTGAGGCAAACAAATACTGATCATCAGATGAAAAAGCAAGCCCGTACCACGATTTTGGAATAACAACTTCATCTAGTAATTTTTTTTGGCTTATATCAAATAACTGAAGTGTTTGTGTGCTCTGTCCATTATTTGTAACTGCAACATATGTACCACTGTTATTTGAAATCATATTTAAGGGAAGATCTCCTAATGGAATTGACACACCGGCAGGGGTTAATTTCCAACCATTAGGCAATAAAACGGGGTCGGGTAATTGTTGTTGTGCACTTACTTGAATAGCAAAAAGAGCAAACATCAACACAACTAATTTATTTTTCATAAGATTATTTTTTGTTATTTAATGCAATGGAGGTAGAAATGGTGATAGCTCGTCCCATACCATTGATACCTGAACCATGTGTACGAAAGTCTTTATTAAAAAGGTTGTAAAAAAGTACTCGATACTTTACAAAATTTAATTTTCCAGAAATAGATAAATTCCAAATTGAAAATCCGGGAGTTCCTCCAACTGGGATACGAGTATCATCTTTATCGCCCTGTGCTAATCGGTCTTGTAATCCTGCGCTTTCAAGAAAAAGTCCTACCTGCTGATTACCCATTGCATATTGAATGTTGAAGTTACAAGTCATCGGTGGTATTCGACGCATAGGCTCATTACGTGTAACGTTTTGTCCAAACAAATAAGTGAAATTTACTGCACCCTTCCAATTTTTTCCTACTTGGCCATCCAGGGTCCATTCTGTTCCCCAAATAAATGCTCTTTCAATATTTTGTTTAATATATACCGAGTAATTATTGATTATTCGCTCTGTTTTAATTCTAGTAATTAAGTTATGAAACGAGGTGTGAAATAAGGACGTTGTTGCAAAGATTTTTTGTTTACGCCAACGTATTCCCAACTCCTTATTTAAAGATTCCTCAGGCTTCAAATCATAAGCAGGAACTTCGTATCTAAAATCAATAACGCCTACAGTTCCCATATCATCAATATTGGGAGCCCTATAGCCACTGCTTATATTTCCATAAAATGTTATTGCAGCTGATAATAAAAAAGATGCACCTGCCAAATAAACAAGTGCATTTGGCTTTACTTTGATAGGACCAAGAGTAGAATCAAAAAGATTAATGCGGTATTGGTGATAACGCCAACCAAAATCTAATCGTAATTGATTAAGCGTAATCTGATGTAAATTAAAAATAGCGCCATGAACATAAGATGAGTTAGTAGGATATAAGCCTCGTTTTGACTCAATGGAACCATTTAAATATAGTAATTCGCGAGTACTTATAACATGGTCACGATTAAGCTCTACAGATAAAGAATTTGTCCAATTTTTTTTCAATGTCCAAAATGTTTCAGCATTAAAAGAAAAACCGTTTATTTTATCTTTCTCAAAGGTTTTTGCTAATGCTGTACGAGATTGACTTACTCTTTTTTCAAATAAATTTTGTAAAGACGCGCCGATACTAATTTCTCGCAATAATGTAGAGTTTAATTTTTTTTGTACGCGAATAAATGTTTGTTGACGTTGTAGGGGGTCCGATAAAGCTATTTTAAACTTATCTAGCTGATATCGATGATAAAGTGGAACTTTTTTTTGTGTAACAGCAGAAACTGCAAATTGAAGACTCAATGTTTTATTTAATTGTGCATTAAGTTTTGCATTCAATGAAAATTGACTATAACCTGAAGGTCGTTGAAATCCGGTGGTATCTCCCCCTTTGAGATCTCCAAAATCACTATAGCAGCTGGCTACAACAATTGCCACTTTCCTATTACTATATCCAATAGATGGTCGTATTGTTTTTTCCATTCCAGCTGATGTGCCTCGTATATTTAATATAGGTGCCCATGTAGGTGTTGCAGTAAACTGAGGGGTATATGTTAAAACATTAATGACACCCCCAAGTGCATCACTTCCAAATTGCACTGACCCTGTTCCTTTAACCACTTCAACTCTATCTACCGATTGAGCATCTAAAAGTGTTAAATATTGATTAGGCCCATATCGGAAAATGGAATTATTTAAACGAAATCCATCAATTAAAATTAAATTTTGATTGCCTGTCATCCCTCTTACAAAGGGAGAACCTCCTCCATGATTTGTTTTTTGTATAAATACACCCGGTAAACTAGATAGTGATTCTGGAACTGTTCGATCAAATAGAATACTATTTTTTTTTGAGTCCTTTACTGTGAAAGTAAAGGGCACTTGCTGTGTTGACACGGGCATTCGTGTAGCTGTTACTATTACTTCCTCTAATTTCTGGACACTGTCTTTTTGGGCAAAAGCTTGCTTTGTAAATAAACTAACAATAATAAAATGTAAAGCAAGTAATCTACGCCACATATACTGAGTTATGCTTTACTAAATAAAATATAAACAGAATAATAAACAATAATACAATCAATATTAATAGAAATTTAATTTTTGATTGCGCAATTTCGATAAGTCCGTTGAGCCAAAATTAATAAGGCTTTTTCCCCATTTGATTCATAAAGCGCACATGCGAAACAACAGCAGCGCGTGTAGTAGGGAAGTAGAGATAGTTTAAACCGAATTGCGCACAAGTCTCCTGTACAATTCGACTGATCGCTGGATAGTGAATATGACTAATACGTGGGAAAAGATGATGTTCAATCTGATAATTAAGACCGCCTAAAAACCAGGTCGCTATTTTATTAGTAAAAGCAAAATTAGCTGTAGTTTTTACTTGGTGAATAGCCCATTCATTTTCAATTTTCACAGGATCAACACCTGCGGCTTCAAATTCAGCATGCTCCACAACGTGTGCCAATTGAAATACAATAGCAAGCGTTAATCCCATTGTAAACTGGCTGATAAAAAGACCCATTAGACCTTGACTCCACCCTAATAGATAAATAGGTAGAAGAATATAAAATAGGATAAAAAAGAGCTTTCCCGCCCAAAAAACAAGATGTTCCCATTTATCCATTTTCTTCAGCGGTGTAGTATGTATCTTTTTTGAAAAATATTTTACATAATCCATGAAGAACATGAATAAAGAAGTGAATCCATATAGCAAAAACATATAGGCCGTTTGAAAACGATGCATAGGCTTCCACTGCTGTGTAGTACACTGCCGAATAAAAGGCATATTATTAATGTCATCATCAACACCATCAATATTGGTGTAGGTGTGATGTATAATATTATGCTTGAGTTTCCATAAAAAGGCGTTACCACCTAAAAAATTATTAGTTAGGCCAAATAAATAATTGACCCAGTTGCGAGTCGAAAAACTTCCATGGCAAGCATCATGCATGACATTGAAACCAATAGCAG
>JBEDEC010000152.1:0-4269 GCA_041175905.1 Bacteroidota bacterium | reverse complement strand
CGAATCAGCTGCATACGTTGCAAGATATATTATGAAGAAGGTAACAGGACATAATTCAAAACAACATTACACACAAACGGATTCAGAAACAGGGGAAATAACTACACGTAAACCCGAATTTAACAAAATGTCATTAAAGCCTGGAATAGGCTATGACTGGTACAAAACATACAAAAATGATGTATATCCTCATGATTACATTATAATTAAAGGAAAAAAAGTAAAACCACCTAAGTTTTACGATAAAAAATATAAAACGGACAATCCATATGAATTTGACGAAATACTTTACAAACGTGAAATAAACGGTAAACTAAATAGCGAAGACAATACGTTTGAAAGACTAAAGGTCAAAGAAATAGTCCAACAAGCGAAGCTTCAAAAACTTAAACGAACCCTCACTTAGGAAACCTCATGAAACTAGTACTATGTTCAGTAAAAGACCGGGCAGCAGATGCTTACGGTCGACCAATGTTTGTACCTTCAATTGGTGTAGCAATTAGATCATTTAGCGATGAAGTAAATCGCCCTGATGCAGACAACCAATTACATAATCACCCAGACGATTTCGATCTGTACGAGTTTGGCGAGTTCGATGACAATACTGGTATATTTACGCTACACGAATTACCAAAATTACTTAGTCTGGGAAAACAGGTAAAAATTACCGAGTAAAATAAACCGTCTAGAAAAGGGTAACCTTTTCTGACGGAACACAAAGGAAAAAAAATGCACCGCAATCAATCAGTAAACGTACATCAGTTCACAATGATTCCAAAAGCGGATATTCCGCGATCAAAATTTGACTGTCAAAGTACACATAAAACAACGTTTGATGCGGGCTACTTAGTCCCCGTATATGTAGACGAAGTTCTACCGGGGGACACATTTAACCTTAACATGACGGCATTTGCCCGTCTATCAACACCATTATATCCAATAATGGACAATATGCACCTTGAATCATTCTTCTTCTTTGTACCAAATAGACTTATTTGGAACAACTGGCAAAAATTCATGGGGCAACAAGAGAATCCAGCAGATTCGATATCATACGTAATCCCACAGCAGGTGTCACCCGCCAATGGCTATGCTATTGGCTCATTGCAGGACTATATGGGATTACCAACGGTAGGGCAAGTAACTGCAACAAAAACAGTAAGTCATTGTGCCTTCTGGCCACGTGCTTACAACCTTATATACAATGAATGGTTTCGAGACGAAAACCTTCAAAACTCTGTAGTAGTAGACAAGGGCGATGGCCCTGATACAGTAACAGATTACACATTATTACGTCGTGGCAAACGTAAAGATTATTTCACATCAGCTTTACCATGGCCACAAAAAGGTACTGCCGTAACATTACCTTTAGGTTCAACTGCACCTATAGCATTTTCTGGAACAGGAAGTGCACCAACAGTAGTAAATGCTGCAACCAGTGATACAACTTATTTCAGAACAAATAGTGTTAACACACCTGTTTATTACACAACTACCTCTTCTGGTGAAACATCTGGCCCACTATATGCTGACCTTTCACAAGCAACGGCAGCAACAATTAACCAATTACGCCAATCATTTCAAATTCAAAAGTTATTAGAGAGGGACGCTCGTGGAGGCACTCGATATACTGAAATTATTCGCAGTCACTTTGGTGTCGTTAGCCCTGATGCTAGGCTACAGCGCCCTGAGTATCTGGGCGGTGGTACGACTTCTATCAACATCAACCCTATTGCGCAGACTTCAGGTACTAATGCAAGTGGTACAACAACACCTTTGGGTACACTTGCTTCTATGGGTACTGGTCTCGCTCATAATCATGGGTTTACTCAATCATTCGTTGAACATGGCGTTATACTTGGTATAGTAGCCGTAAGAGCAGACTTGACGTATCAACAAGGTCTGCAAAAAATGTGGAGCAGATCTACACGTTACGATTTTTATTTCCCTGCGTTCGCTACATTAGGCGAGCAAGCAGTATTAAATCAGGAAATATATGTAACTGGCGACACAACCGATACAGGAGTATTTGGATATCAAGAACGGTGGGCAGAATATCGTTATTATCCATCTCGTATTAGTAGTCTATTTAGATCTACAGCCGCAGGCACAATTGACGGATGGCATTTAGCCCAAAAATTTACATCCGTTCCAACCTTGAATACAACGTTTATTCAAGATACACCACCAGTAGCCAGAACATTGGCGGTAGGTGCAGCTGCCGACGGACAGCAATTTATCTTTGATTCTTTCTTTGATGTAAAGAAAGCAAGACCAATGCCAATGTACAGCGTACCTGGCTTAATAGATCACTTCTAATGTTAGGCGGACTAATCGGTGGCGCTCTTGGCTTTATAGGCCAACAGCAAACTAACCAAAAAAACTGGGATATTGCACAAGCAGCAAATGCTGCTAGTGCACAACAAGCCGCAAATCAAATGAAGTTTCAAGAGCGTATGCGTGAAACTCAATACCAGACTGCTGTAGAAGACATGAAAAAGTCTGGTTTAAATCCAATGCTTGCATACTCACAAGGTGGTGCAGGTACTCCTACTGGAGCAATGGGATCAGTATCCACTGCAACCATGAAAAACGCTCTCGGAGCAGGCGTAACAGGATATCAACAAATGTCTATGAACGAAGCTGACATAGATTTAAAAAAAGCAACAACAGTAGGCACTACTGCATCAACCTTAAAAACAGAAGCGGATACAATAAAAACAGCTGCTGATATAGGTTATGTATTGGAAAATACAAAACTAAATACACAAACACAACGTAATTTGGAAGTACAACTGAACAAATTACAACAAGAAATTATTAATCTTCGGGCAACCGAAAGATATACTTCAGCAGCTACTGGTAAAGTAGGCGCTGAAACAAAAAATATTAAAGAAAATATAGCCCCGTCAGTAGACCCTTACTGGTATCGGGATATTAAAAAGTACGTTCCAACCCCATCTAGGGTTGAGAATTTTATTAAAAACCAGTACTACAAATACAAAGGTAAAAAATGAAAAAAGCTCCATTTTTACGAACACCATACAACTACGATTTAGATGCTGCGTCAAATGAGTCGGGGTTGCATTGTGAGGATGCAACTCTGACTCAGCAGCATTTCAAAGACGAATGTGATATTAACAATATCCTTCGTCAATTTAATGTCACTGGATTATTACCAGAAGCTCCGCTATCGCCTCGTTACGGCGATTTCACTGGTATTAGTGACTATCACTCTGCCCTTAACCAAGTTATAGCGGCAGAACACGAATTTATGGCATTGCCAGCCCAAATTCGAAGCAGGTTCGAAAACGATCCTGCAAAACTTATAGATTTTCTCGATAATTCGGAAAATAAAGACGAGGCAATTAAACTTGGCCTCGTAACCAGCGTGGAACTGCCTCAAGTCGTTGAAGTTCCACAAGAAAAAGCGGTCGAATAGACCGCAAGCACAGTTACCTTACTAGATGTAACTGTGCTAGGTGACACCAACCAAAAAGGGAGATAAATATGTATATGCGCAGATCATCAGTAAACAAAAAGAAATCCGCAAGGTCATTTCGCAATCAAAGTCAAAAAACTAAATCGCCAAATATGCGATCAAGCCCCCAGCGTGGAGGCTGGAGGTTCTAATAAAACCCCCAGGCACCTCACATGCCTTGCTATCATCCATTAACCGCATTTCAATGCGCAGACGGTTCAATCGTTTTTCATGAAAGACGTTGGCACAATACTGTCAAAAACCTATCTTTACCTTGCGGCCAATGTATTGGCTGCAGGTTAGAAAGATCACGCCAATGGGCTATGCGTTGTATGCATGAAGCCCAATTACACGAAAACAACTGTTTTATAACACTCACATATGACAATACACATCTCCCAAGCGATGGCAGCTTACATTACAAAGACTTTCAATTGTTCATTAAGCGACTTCGCAAAAAATTCGGAATCTATAGAATCCGCTATTACATGGCTGGAGAGTATGGCGAAAACTTCGGTCGACCTCACTTCCATGCATGTATCTTCGGACACGATTTTCATGATAAAAAATTATGGCGAAGGTCTACCTCTGGTTCTATGCTTTATAGATCCCAAGACCTTGAATTACTGTGGCCACTTGGTTATTCCAGCATTGGAGACGTTAACTTCGAATCAGCTGCATACGTTGCAAGATATATTATGAAGAAGGTAACAGGACATAATTCAAAACAACATTACACACAAACGGATTCAGAAACAGGGGAAATAACTACACGTAAACCCGAATTT
>JBEDEC010000151.1:0-4709 GCA_041175905.1 Bacteroidota bacterium | reverse complement strand
ATGCATCGGCCGCCTATTTAGCAAAACAAATTTTAGCGAAAGAAGGAATTCAGATTCCCTTTATCACAACGCTACATGGCACCGATATTACGCTGGTAGGCCGCGATAAAACCTATGCTCCGGTTGTTACTTTTTCAATTAACGAAAGTGACGCCATCACAGCTGTGTCGCATAACTTACGTGAGGAAACGTATCGTCATTTCAAAATAGAAAAAGAGATTGAGGTGATCATGAATTTTGTGGATGTCGCACGTTTTAACCGTAAACCTATCGATGCATTTCGAAAAGCAATTGCCCCTGCGGGTGAACGTATTCTATTACATGCCTCTAACTTTAGAAAAATAAAGCGCATCCCCGATGTAGTAAAAATATTTGCGGCAGTGCATCATAAAATACCTACTAAACTTTTATTTGTTGGTGATGGACCGGAGCGTAGTACTGCAGAAGATTTAAGCCGTGAATTAGGGGTGAGCGAAGATGTACTTTTTGTAGGAAAGCAAGAGCAAATGGAAGATATACTTGCAATTGCAGATGTATTTCTATTGACTTCCGAATATGAGAGTTTTGGATTAGCTGCACTCGAAGCTATGGCCGCTAGAGTTCCCGTTGTATCCACAGATGCCGGTGGATTAGGAGAAATCAATATTGATGGAGTAACAGGTATGCTCAGCAAAGTAGGAGATACAGACACAATGAGCAAACAAGTACTTTCATTATTACAAGATGAACAAACCTTGCAAACATTTAGAAATAATGCGTACAAGCAAGCGTGTAAATTCGATATTCATCATATCGTACCACAGTATGAAAAATTATACGCTCGGTTTATAAAAGAGTGATTAGCGTCGAAGCCACCCTTGAGGATCAATTTTTTTAGTCTCCATGGTCATGATAAAATCAATCTGACCACCATTTCCTTCATCGTCCTTTCCTGTTTTACCAATTATTTGGCCAGTCTTAACCATTGCTCCTTTTGCAATAGTAACTGAGGACAAATTACTATAGGTCGTAAAATATTTTCCATGTCGGATAGTTACAGCCATCCCGTCTCCAAGATTATACACTCCACGCACCTCTCCTTCAAAAACGGCTTTTACATTAGTGCCAGCATTAGGAGTTGCAATCGTGAGGCCAGGATTATCAATGGTCAAAAATGTATTTTCAATTTTATTGTCGCCAAATTTTAGCACCACAATTCCATTATCAACCGGCCAAGGCAATTTGTAACGATTTGCCTCAAAACTGCTGTTAAGCGCTATATCTTTTGCATTTAGATCCAGATAACTTTCAGGTCGCTTTGCTAATTCATTTCTACGTGTAGAGGAAGCTGTTGCGTCGGTAGACACGGGAGTTGTTGAAGAAGCAGAAGGCTTATCAGTTGTAGTTGCGCCCGGTTTAGCGGGAGCCTCAGAAGTAGAAACAGCTGTATTTCTTTTTCGCTCTTCCTCCTCTTTTCGTCTGCGCTCCTCCGCCTCTTTCTTAGCTAATTCAATCTCTCTTCGAACAATTGCCAATACTGCATTTTGTAGATCGCGGTCCTTCTTTTTCTTTTCAGCAATTTGCCGAGACAGTTCTTTCTCTCTACTCTTCAATTTCGCCACCACAGCATTCTTTTCTTTCTTTTGAGCGGCCAGTTCCTGCACTTGCTTCGTCTGCGTTTCCAGCGCACTATTCTTCTGCTCTTTACGAACCAGTTGTTGCTTACGTCGCTCTAGTATCAACTCCTGCGTTTTATAGATTGTACCTACTTGCTTTTCGCGATAATCACGATAACTCTTCAAATAAGAAATTCGCTTTACTGCGTCATTAAAGCTACTTGCTGAAAATATAAAGTTTACGTAATCGTAATTACTTCGATTCTTATAGGCATACGCAACGGAACGAGCATATTGTACTTTAAGTGTATCCAATTGCCTGTTTAAACGATAAATTTCTAACTCGCTTAAATAGATATCATCATCAATTGAACGTATTTCGCGGCTGATGCTATTGATGTAACGCTCTTGAATAGAAATCTTTTTATTGAGCACATTGAGTTGACTAAGCGTCTGCTTGGTCTGACCTTTTACCGACTCATAAAGACTCTGTATCTCTTTTAGCTCTTTTTGTATTTCTTGTCGTTCTTTTTCTAGTTGCGACTTATCGTTACCGGGTTGAGCATAGCTAGCAGTCACACCTGCCCAACACAACAAAAGAAGTAAGATCAGTTTAAAGCGCATGAAACGATTATAACGATTGGTTGCAAAATAAATTTTATTACTCAACCGCGACGATAATTTTTTGGAATGGCAAAGGGGAAACTTAACGTTTCATTAAATGTATACTGCTTAAATCGAAGCTCTACATTCAATTTTTTCTTTTCAGAAACAGAAATAGTACGGCGTTGAGAAAATGGAATGCCCAACTTGGAATCGTACTCAGCGTACCCCAAAAAACTAGTGCGGTTTCGAGTCTCATCCAAATCATCCAGTTTGGTACTAAGCAATTGCTTTTCCTGCTCACTAATGGTGAAGAGGATTTTAAAAAAAGTAGTCACCCCATGCAGTGAAATAGTAGAGGGCCCCTTGCTATAGGCATGAAGGGTAGAATCCAGAAAAACGGGATTCCCAACCAATAAATCTTGTAGGGAAGAGAGCGTAAGGGGGAGCGCTGTGATTTCGGTCAAGTATGCAACACTTCGAGCTACATACACTTTGTTTTGTTTATCCAGAATTTTGACTGAGTCCTTCGTAATGTAAACACGAAGACCCTCTATACCCAATATAGCCGTAATAGAAGCCCAGATTACACTGTCTTTATACAAACGGATTTGTGCGTTTAGATTCAATTTAGTGCCAACCGCATCATCATAATCAACATCCAATTTTGCGTTGAATGTGGTGTAATTGATACGATGGGCCTGTAGTTGCGTATAGTTTTCCTTAATAAAAGCAATTGAATCTAATCGTGCTCTTTCGAGGTCTGAGAGTATGTTTGCCTGTGTGCTATCTTTTTTTACAATAGCTGTTTGAATTTTTCGGGTACTTCTGCAAGACGTTAGCAGCACAGCAAATAGAAATACAGATAATAGGACTCTCATGAATTAATTTATTTGACCCCGGTGTGACCAAAACCGCCATCCCCTCTTTGCGTATCCGACAATTCAATAGCCGTCTCCCATGTACATTGAACAACCGGCTGAATCACTAATTGCGCAATTCTGTCGCCATGTTGAATTACTTGTTCCTGACCCGAAAGATTAATCAGCAATACACCAATTTCTCCTCGATAGTCTGCATCAATGGTGCCAGGAGAATTGAGACAGGTTATACCCTGCTTCAAGGCAAGACCACTGCGAGGGCGCACCTGTGCTTCATATCCTTGTGGCAGCTCAATATAAAGTCCGGTAGGAATCAATTTTCTCTCCCCTACTGAAAGAACAAGCTTCTCCAACAAATTAGCACGTAAATCCATCCCCGAAGAAAACGCTGTTGCGTAAGTAGGTAATGGATTGGTTGACCGATTAACAATTTTTACAGACAGGGACGTCATCGCGCAAAGATAGCGGTGTAATACTATGATTGTTGAAGCAATACGGTGGCTTGCGCCATTAAGCCTTCTTCTCTTCCCGCAAAGCCCATTTTTTCGGTCGTTGTTGCTTTGATAGATACGGCATCAATTGCTACACCAAGTAAAGGAGCAATGGTCTCCTGCATCTTTGTAACATAAGGTCTGATCTTTGGCGTCTCTAAACATAATGTTGCATCCACATTCACCACCGAGTACCCCTTAGACTGAACCAGCTCAACGCATTTCTCAAGTAAAATTTTACTATCAATATTTTTAAAAGCGTCATCAGTGTTTGGAAAATGCTGACCAATATCTCCTAGAGCCAATGCACCCAATAATGCGTCACAAATAGCATGTAATAACACATCTGCATCACTATGACCTACGGCACCTTTATGGTGCGGAATTTGTATACCTCCTATCCATAACGCACGCCCCTCAGCCAGCTGATGAAAGTCAATACCAGAACCTATTCGTAAAGACATAAAATCGATTTAGTGCAAATAAACAAAAAGGCCCCGGTAATCCAGGGCCTTTTTGAAATTGAAAACGCTATAATTATTTACCACCCAAGTCAAATGAAACCTGGAAACGAAGAGTATTTGAAAGAGGGTTACGATTCACGCCGCTTCCAGAAGGAATCAGGTAAGCGAAGTTGAAGTGGAATACATTGTATTTCACACCCAAACCTGTTGTGAAATAACGACGATCTCCTTTTGTTTTGTTCTCATAGAAGTAACCAGCGCGGAAGTAGAATTGGCTATTGTAAGCCCACTCAGCACCAGCACCTACAGAAACTTCTTTCATTTCTTCACCAAATCCACCAGGAGCATCTCCTAGAGAGCTGAACCAGCTTCCTACAACGCTCTTGCTTCTGTAAGCAGCTAAATCAGCAGCTGTTGCACCAGCACCTGGAGGCGTTGGAACTAACAATTTGTTCAATTCAGCACCGAAAGAAAGGCTGTTTGTGTTATTATATTTTTTAGTGTAGTTCAATCCCAAACCTAAGTTAGCAGGGATGAAGTCTTTAGCATCAGCGTTATTAGTGTAGGCAATTTTAGCACCGAGGTTAGAAAGAACAGCTCCCCAAGCAAGGCCTGTACCATTCTTTTTACCATCATGATAATAACCTAAGTCAGCAGCAACTGAAGAACCAGTCT
>JBEDEC010000150.1:0-5308 GCA_041175905.1 Bacteroidota bacterium | reverse complement strand
AAAGCTATTGGACTTCGCTTAGCCCGCGAAGGTGCTAACATTGTCATTGCTGCCAAAAGCATTGAAGAGAATCCGAAATTGGGCGGAACTATTTATACGGCCGCTACAGAAATGGAAGCAGCAGGCGGAAAAGCGTTGGCTATACCCTGCGACATTCGCTTTGAAGAACAAATTCAACAGGTTGTTGATAAAGCAGTTGCCACATTTGGTGGAATTGATGTTTTGATCAATAATGCATCAGCCATTTCACTGACTGCTACAGCGCAAACGGAAGCTAAGCGTTTTGATCTCATGCATGATATAAATGTGCGCGGAACCTTTTTAATGACTAAAGCATGCATTCCCTATTTAGCGAAAGGGAAAAATTCTCACATACTAACTCTTTCTCCTCCTTTGAATCTACATCCCAAATGGTTTGCGAATCATGTTGCTTACACAATAAGCAAGTATGATATGAGTATGCTTACCATCGGATGGGCCCGTGAGTTCAAAGACCAAGGGATTGCTGCTAATTCGTTATGGCCTCGTACCACTATTGATACGGCTGCCGTAAGAAATTTATTAGGAGGACAGATGCTGGCCAATATGAGTCGCAAGCCAGAAATTTTGGCCGATGCTGCTTATTACATTCTCAGCAAATCTGCTACTTCTTGTTCTGGTAACCTGTTTATCGACGAACAAGTACTCGCTGCGGAAGGCATTACCGATCTTTCTCATTATGCGGTAGTACCTGGTGCCGAATTATACACTGATCTTTTTGTAGAGTGATTATTTCTGCTCTGAAGTCTCTTCTTCTGTAAATGTTTTTTCCGGACGCATTTGAGGGAAGAGCAACACATCCTGAATAGATGGATTATTGGTTAACAGCATGCAGAGACGATCAATGCCAAATCCGATACCTGCAGTTGGGGGCATCCCATATTCTAATGCACGCAAAAAGTCCTGATCAATAAACATTGCCTCGTCATCTCCACGTTCAGCTAATTTAACCTGCTCTTCAAAACGTTCGCGCTGGTCAATGGGATCATTCAATTCGCTGTACGCATTGGCAATTTCTTTTCCATTGATCATGAGCTCAAATCGTTCAACCAGCCCTTGTTTATCACGATGCTTTTTGGTGAGAGGACTCATTTCAACAGGATAGTCAATGATGAATGTAGGTTGGATGTAATGTTTTTCACACTTCTCTCCAAAAATGGCATCGATCAGTTTACCTTTTCCCATTGTATTGTCTACCTGGATATGCAGTTGTTTGCACACTGATCTAAGTTGTTCTTCGTTCATGCGACTTACGTCAAAACCAGTGTGCTCGTGAATTGCATCATAGATGCTAATTCGTTTGAATGGCGCTTTGAACGAAATGGTTTTATCTCCAACTGTTACTTCTGTTGTGTTACAAACATCTAGGGCAGCCTTTTCTAATAACTGCTCTGTAGTTTCCATCATCCAGAAATAATCTTTGTAGGCTGTATAGAATTCAAGAATGGTAAACTCTGGATTATGTGTTCTATCCATTCCTTCATTTCTAAAGTTGCGGCTGAATTCATACACCCAATCAAATCCACCCACAATTAGTCTCTTCAAGTAAAGTTCATTGGCAATGCGCAAGTAAAGCGGGATGTCAAGTGCATTATGATGCGTAATGAAAGGACGCGCTGCAGCACCACCAGGAATACTTTGTAAAACCGGAGTATCTACTTCTAGCGCACCGTGTTCATTCAGGAATTGACGAATTGAATTGATTAGCTTGGTGCGCTTGATAAAAGTATCTTTTACAGCAGGATTTATAATCAAATCAGCATAGCGCTGACGATATTTAAATTCAGGATCAGTAACTGCATCAAACGTTTGTCCTTCGGCCTCTTTCACAATTGGAAGGGGACGAAGTGATTTACTTAGTAAGGTGAACTCTTTAACATGTAGTGTCAATTCTCCCGTCTTTGTGCGAAACACATATCCTCTCACACCAATTAAATCTCCAATGTCGATTAACTTTTTCCAAACAATATCATACAGTGCTTTGTCTTCGCCGGGGCAGATGTCATCTCTCTTGATGTATAATTGAAATCTTCCTTTTGAATCCTGAATAACAGCAAAGTTTGCTTTACCCATATCTCGCACACTCATGATCCGGCCGGCTAAGCAACATTCGCTGAAAGCCGCAGCATTTTCATCAGTAAAGTTTTCTTTGATATCGGTAGAGTACGCGTTGACAGGAAAAAGGGGAGCCGGGTAAGGCTCAATTCCCATCATGATCAACTCAGCCAATTTCTCACGTCGTAACTGTTCTTGTTCTGATAATTGAATCGCACTCATTTTTAAAATTTTTCAGCGCGCAAATTAATTTGTTTCAACCTTGTTTACAATAAGAAAGCCTCCCGGATAGGAGGCTTTCTTTGTTCCCGCATTGCGGGAAAAATTATTTATTCTTAACCCAATAGCTTACACGCAGACCCATAAAGTGGTTGCGGATTGCATCATTCCCGTTTGCAACAGGGATAATGTTACGAAGACCAACCGTGTAATTGTAACCAATTGACCAACCGGCTTTGTTACGGAAACCGATCATCATATTAACACCCCAATCGGGTCCTTTAAAATCGGATGCAGCCTGTGTGCCAAAATTGACAGAACGCTTTCCGCTCTTTACAAAATCATTTGTTGTTCCAGATACAGGATCTGTATCTAATAGACTGTTTTCAACAAAAGAGGGTAAGTCTACAGAAAAGGTAGGACCGCCACCTGCATAGAAAACACAGCCTTTATCTTTTTTTAAGTTGTATAAAACATTTGTTTGCAATTCTGCATAACGAAGGCTCCAATAGTTTTTTTCTTTGAAACTTACATTCTGGATTCTACCTTTTTGTGCGTAAAATAATCCAGGTTGGAAACTGAAATTACTTTTAGCAATAGGTGTTTCCATGAGTAGTCCTAGCGTAAAACCTACTTTTTGATCATCCTTCATCAAGGCACCACCTTTGGTTCCATATTGATTTGCCATAGTAATTCCACCAGTTACACCTACACTTGATTTTTGTGCAAAAAGTTGAACGGGCGTGCTGGCAACAGCGAGAGCCAAAAGGAAAAACAGTTTTTTCATATCAGTTTATTTGGTTCAGCAGAATACGGCAACCTAAGTTAAGCATTTACTACTTAGGCTGTTGCGCGCAAAGATATTTTAGTTTTCCTAAACTTCCGCAGGAAGGCCCGGATAAAATTTCTAGGTCAATAATAACTAACTGGCTGTAAATCAGGATACTATTGAGGATAGCAGTACTTGCCAGGCTGCCTGGGTGTCTCCATTGGCCAAAAGGTTGCTTGCATGCCGGTGCAGTTCCTTTTCCATTTCTTCAGGATTTAAAGAAAAGTACTGAATGATCTGTTTCAAATGATCATCCTGATAGGTGGGGTCTACCATAGGGATGGCGGTGATATTAGCTAATTGCCCCAGGTCATTACCCGAAAGAATTTTACTATGACGGATAGAGGACGGAAGCGCATCAATCCCCATCCCCAATTCAGTATTGGGTTTTGGAACCTGAAATAAGCTATGTTCATTCACAACGGTGTACCAATCGCCACCTAGTCGGGCCACAAGTGGAAGTTTGTGCGGATCCATTTTGTGATCCTTATCGAGTAGGGAGTCGTCGATATGCATGCAAAGCACTTCGCAAATCACCAAATTACCTGCTCCGCCTCCGGTACCAAGTGGTTTTACTTCGTTGACCTTACACTCCAATTGAATTTTGCTCTCTTTTACAAGCGGGGGTTTTATACGAGAGGCTTTTACGGGCGTAAATCCTGCTTTCTCAAATTCATTGACTTGTTTAGGAAATTCACAACTCGCCAACGATTGTTGTTGCACCATGTCTAGTGTAACGATATTGATTGCAACCTCTGGTACTTCTAATACATTTTCCAGCGTATGCTTTGTGCTATTGTCACGAACGCGTCGAGCGGGCGAAAAAATAACGATGGGAGGATTGGCAGAAAAAACATTGAAAAAACTAAAGGGACTTAGATTCACGGCACCTGTTTTGTCAATGGTAGAGGCAAAACAAATTGGTCTGGGCGCCACTGCATTTTGCAGATAATACTGGCGCTCTCCTGGGCTAAGTGTCGAAAAATCTAAAATCATGAAAAACTAAGCTTGTTTTTTCTGTTTTAATATGCTCCAGTCATCTTCTTCTTTCACAATTGTATTACGTAAAATTCCTAACTCTTCAATTTCCATTTCTATTTCATCACCGGGTTGAAGCCATTGTTCCTGATACGATGGGTTGTTTAATTTTCCAGTTCCATTCAGTTCCAGAAAACAACCTGTGCCTACGGTGCCACTTCCTATTACATCGCCAGGATAAAGGTCCACACCATAGGATGCTCTTTCAATAATTTCAGCAAAAGTCCAATCCATATCGCCCAAATTCCCTTCACTCACTTGTATACCATTTACTTTACAAGTCATTTTGAGATTCCAGTTTGCACCTGTGTGGTTTGGTTTTGCAGCAACTTGTTTGGGAGCAAGCTCGTCCAGTGTAATTAACCAGGGACCGATTACAGTTGAAAAATCTTTTCCTTTTGCTGGACCTAAATTCAACAACATCTCTTCCATCTGCAAGGTTCGTGCACTCATGTCGTTCATGATTAGTAGACCGCCAATATGATTATCTGCATCCTTGGCTCGAATATTACGTCCATGTTTGCAAATGACGATGGCAGCTTCTAACTCAAAATCCAATTTTTCAAAATGATCAGGCATGCAACGAATAGGTCCCGGGCCCTGAATGCTATGGTGATTGGTAAAATAAAAAATGGGGTACTCATCAAACTGCGGAATCATCTCCACTTTTCGGTTACGTCGTGCCGCTGCTACGTGCTGACGAAATGCATACCCGTCCCTGCAAGAAGCAGGAAAAGGTACCGGAGCTAACAAGGAAACTTCGTTGTACGCCTTTGCCTCACTTACACTCCTTTTTCCTTCTTTGATCAGTAATTCACCCGCCTGGGCAATGGGAAAATAATCATCCCAGTAGTTTAGAAAAAGATTCATGCTATTGGGTAGATCAGGGTGTAAAACTTCCATATCGTACACCTTTCCGTTAATCAGCACACCTAATTGTTCCCGTTCTTCTTTTAAATAACTCAGCAGTTTCATAGTTTACACTTTCGCAAAACGAAGTTAGGCATGTTGGCATGACAATCGTCATCGTTACCAATGAAAACCACTATATCTTTGCGGCATGGAATTCGAAAAAATACACAATAAAGGACAGGCCCGGTTATTTAAAAGTGATTTTCTCGAAGCATT
>JBEDEC010000149.1:0-4267 GCA_041175905.1 Bacteroidota bacterium | reverse complement strand
ACAGCCGGTTCCTGTTGGCTCAGGCAATGAAAACTGCCTAATCCCCAGATGATATCGGTCGAGTCAATTCCAATAACCCTGCGACCGGGGAAACACTCCTCGATCAATTGCAAGGCCTTGTTGTCATTTTTTGAATTGAAAACAGGGACAATGATAGATTGATTGGCAATATAGAAATTGGCATAAGAGCAGGGTAATCGTTGCCCTTCATATGAAAGCGGCTCCGGCATAGGAATTTCAACAATATTGAGCTGCTTCCCATTTACAAGACGCATCGCTTTTAATTGCTTGAGATTGTGTTGCAACAAAGAATAGTTTTCATCAGAACGATTTGTCTCTACTACAGTAAGCACAGTGTCTTCATTCACAAATCGAACGGTATCATCAATATGTCCATCAGTATCATCGCCGACAATTCCTTCATCGACCCATAACACCTGCTCTACTCCGTAATAAGCGCGGAGATATTCTTCTATTTGTGCTTGATTCAAATGTGGATTACGATTAGGATTCAATAAGCAGGCCGTGGAAGTAAGAACCGTTCCCTTACCATTAAACTCCACTGAGCCTCCTTCCATTACAATTCCAGGGTTGTACACAGGATAATTATAATGACGAGCAATCAAGGTTGGAATAACATCATCCAAATCATAGGGAGGATATTTATCACCCCATGCATTATACCCCCAATCTACAATTACTTTAGACTGTACTGCAGAGGGATTAATCAAAAATGCAGGACCATGGTCTCTGCACCAAGCATCATTAGTCGGGTGAAGAAAAAACTGAACACGAGAAAGATCCACTCCAGCCTTTTCGAGCGTCTGCGTGGCAAATTGTTGCATGGCTGAATTGACCACATTGATCTTGACCTCTTCTCCTTTTACTAACTCTTTTATGAATTGCGCATAAGAAGGAAAAATAGAATGAATTTTTCCTGGCCACGAAGCCTCCTTATGTGGCCAACTCAACCAAGTGGCGACATGTGGAGCAAATTCTGCAGGAAAATAATATCCCTGCTCACGCGGGGTGGGACGATCAAGATTCATCAACATAACGCTTGGTAATAGGATCATAAGAATCGATACGACGATCGCGTAAAAATGGCCAATGCGTTCTGTAATGATCAGTTTTAGAAAGATCGATATCGATAACTTTTATTTCTTCTTGGTCGTGTGTGCCCTGATAAAGGATGCTACCAAAGGGATTAGACACAAAGGAACCTCCCCAAAACTGCATCGCTCCATTTTGTTCCATTCCAACTCTGTTAACACTTACTACGTGTACTCCATTTGCCACCGCATGACTACGCTGAATCGTTTGCCAAGCGCCGTACTGCTCTGTATTGGTAGCTGGATCCTGTGAAGTAGCCCATCCAATTGCAGTAGGATAAAAAAGAATTTCGGCTCCCATCAGCGAAGTGATTCGGGCCGCTTCCGGGTACCATTGATCCCAACAAATCAACACTCCGATCTTCGCAAACTTGGTTTGAAAAACCTTGTACCCTAAATCGCCAGGAGTGAAATAAAACTTTTCATAATAAGCCGGATCATCAGGGATATGCATCTTTCGATATTTTCCCAGATATGTTCCATCTGCATCAATCACTGCAGTGGTGTTATGATATAACCCTTCCGCTCTTTTTTCAAACAAGGAGGCTATTACAACCACACCTTTTGCCTTGGCTACCGCTTGAATTTTTTCAGTGGAAGGGCCCGGAATAGATTCAGCCAGTTGAAAATTTTCATAGGCTTCTACATCGCAGAAATAAAGTGAAGTGAACAACTCTTGCAGGCAAACAATTTGTGCGCCTTTGGCAGCAGCTTGTTCAATTCCGGCAATTGCTTTTTGCAGGTTAGTGGCTTTGTCAGCCACACAACGCATTTGAACAATGCCAACGGATACTTTTCTCATAGCAAGTGATTGAGTCGCAAAAATAACTGATTGGAGGGGCAAAAAAATGCTCTCCGCAAGGGAGAGCATTTATCTCGAGTTAGTTTTGGTTGGTTTTTACTCGTTGCTAGTTCCTTCAGTAGCTTCCGTTGCTGGAGCTTCGGCAGGAGCAGCTTCTGCAGCTTTTTTACGGCTTCCGGAACGGCGTGTTTTCTTAGCAGCTGCTTTCTCTTCACCGCCCTTTTTGTAGATATCATTAAAATCTACCAATTCAATCATGGATATATCAGCATTGTCTCCAACACGATTTCTCAATTTGAGAATACGAGTATATCCACCAGGACGACCCGCTACCTTTTCAGCAACGGCACCAAATAATTCTTTAACTGCCTCTTTATCCTGAAGGTATCCGAAAACAATACGACGCTGATGCGTGGTATTATCCTTTCCTTTTGTGATTAGGGGCTCTACATACACACGAAGCGCTTTTGCTTTCGCAGTAGTAGTTACAATACGCTTGTGCTGGATCAGCTGGCAAGCTAGATTACTTAAAAGGGCCTCGCGGTGTGCTTTGGTACGACCCAGGTTGTTTACTTTGTCTCCGTGACGCATGACTATTGTTTTTTAGACGTTGCACCGTGTCAGGAATTGCAACGTTTGTAGCCCATTAATGAACTACGGTTAATGAAAATTAGAATTCGCTAACGTCGATACCCATTTTAGCAAGATCCATTCCGAAATGTAAGCCGCGCTCTGAAAGCACCTGCTCAATTTCAGAAAGTGACTTCTGACCAAAGTTGCGGAACTTCATAAGATCCTCTTGCTCATACTGTACTAGTTCGCTGAGTGAATTGATCTTTGCAGCTTTCAAGCAGTTGAAGGCACGTACGGAAAGATCTAAATCTTCCAAAGGAGTCTTCAATACTTTACGCAACTGAAGTGTTTGCTCATCAACAAGGTCTTCTTTCTTCTCCTCTTTATTATCAAACGTGATGTTTTCATCTGTAATGATCATCAAGTGTTGAATCAAGATTCTAGAAGCCTGCTTCACTGCTTCTTCTGGATGAATGGTACCATCCGTAGAAACTTCCATGATGAGTTTTTCGAAGTCAGTACGCTGCTCCACACGGGTATTCTCAATACTATATTTCACATTTTTGATAGGAGTGAAAATTGAGTCAGTAGGAATATATCCTAATGGAGCTTCTTTAGGTTTGTTGTCTTCTGCAGGAACATATCCACGACCTTTACCAATGGTTAATTCCATTTCAAGGCGGGCTGTGCTGTCCAAGGTGCAAATCAACAACTCAGGATTCATCACTTGGAAAAGCTGTGTGTTCTCTCCGATAAAACCAGCTGTGAACTCGGTTTTATTTTTGATAGAGAGACTAATTTTTTCTGTAGTAATTTCCTGATCACCGATTTTTTTGAAACGCACCTGCTTCAAATTGAGAAGCATTTCAACAACGTCTTCACTAACACCTTTCAGTGTAGCAAATTCGTGCTCTACTCCTTCAATCTTAATTCCCACAATAGCGTACCCTTCTAATGAATTGAGAAGCACGCGACGCAGAGCATTACCGATTGTTACACCGTATCCAGGCTCCAAAGGACGGAACTCGAACAATGCATTGAAATCGCTAGATTTCTGAAGAACAATTTTATCTGGTTTTTGAAAATTTAAGATTGCCATGGGATGGATTATTTTATTACTTAGAATACAATTCGACGATTAGCTGCTCCTTGATATTCTCAGGAACACTTTCACGCTCTGGGTAAGTGATGAAAGTTCCTTTCATTTCAGTCTCATTAAAATCAATCCAGCTGAACTTAGGATTCTTTCCACGAATAGCAGAAGTGACAGAAGTACGACCGCGGCTGCTATCTTTAATTGTAATCACATCACCTGGCTTCAATGAGCAAGATGGAATGTTTACTACATGACCATTCACTTCAATATGCTTATGGCTCACTAACTGACGAGCAGCAGGACGAGAAGGAGCAATACCCATGCGGAATACGGTATTATCTAATCTTGCTTCAAGCAATTTGATTAGGTTTTCACCGGTTACTCCCTTGCGACGAGCAGCCTCTTCAAATGTTTTACGGAATTGTTTCTCTAATACACCGTATGTGTATTTGGCTTTTTGCTTTTCACGAAGCTGTAAAGCATATTCCCCAAGGGTTTTACGCTTACGCTTATCACCATGCTGACCGGGAGGATTGCTGTTTTTCCCGAGCCATTTTCCATTGCCCAAAATGGGCTCCCCGAAAATACGGGAGATCTTGGTCTTAGGACCATTGTAACGTGCCATAGTACTTATTCATTTAAGCTTTTTTAAAAACCGGTGCTGCGATCGGTAAAAAGCTTTAA
>JBEDEC010000148.1:0-2533 GCA_041175905.1 Bacteroidota bacterium | reverse complement strand
ACGCGCGATTGAATCATTAAATTTGATAGTATCATATGATATTATCGTGAAACCGCCCTATCAATTATCTCCTGTTATTTTTTCACTGGCCACCTCCATTGCGGAAAAGCTAGGAGTTATTAAATCCAGTTCGCTTCAATACCCCAAGGCAGCGCTTCGCAAGGATAATCAAATCAAGACCATTCAATCTACTTTAGCGATAGAGGGCAATTCACTGAATTTAAAACAGGTTACCGCCCTTTTGGAAAATAAGCGCGTGCTGGCTCCATTAAAAGATATTCTGGAAGTCAAAAATGCGATAGCCGTCTATGAACAATTAGGCCAGTTGGATCCTTTTAGGTTAAGCTCTTTTTTGAAGGCCCACAAACAAATGTTGCAAGGATTAGTCAAATCGGCGGGTGCATTCAGGTCGGGTGGAGTGGGTATTGTCAAGGGAACAAAATTAGAACATCTTCCTCCTCCTGCTGCGCGCGTCAAACCGTTGATGAAGGACCTTTTCTCCTATCTAAAAAATGATCCTGATTCCCTTCTGATTAAAAGCTGTGTTTTTCATTATGAAATGGAATTTATTCATCCATTTGCCGATGGCAACGGACGGATGGGGAGGCTATGGCAAACTGTAATTCTCAGTCATTACAATCAAGTGTTTGCATACTTGCCTGTCGAGCAAGTAGTAAAGAATCGCCAGCCAGACTATTATAAAGCACTGCGCAAAGCTGATCAAGCAGGTCACTCAACTCCATTTATTGAATTTATGCTGGCCGCTATAGACGAGGCACTGGAGAAATTACTGGAGCAAAAACAACCGCCGCTTTCTGCAGAGGAAAGGATCATAGTTTATAAAACTGTTTCTATTCAACCTGCTTTTACTCGAAAGCAATACATGGGTTATTTCAGAATGTTGTCCACTGCAACCGCGAGTCGTGATTTACAATTAGCAGTTCAAAAAAGAATTGTCAAGCGAAAGGGCGATAAGCGTACTGCGATTTATTCTTTCTTAAAGTAATCTTCAATCTTTTTTGCTTTTGTGGCGCCTACTACCTTGATTATTTCTTGCGGTGATGCTGCAGCAATATTTTTACTGGATCTAAAGTGCTTTAGTAAAAGAGTTGCTGTTTGTGCACCAATGCCTGGGATCTCCTGTAAGTCATTTTTAAACGTTCCTTTACTGCGTTGTTGCCTATGAAAGGTGAGTCCAAAACGGTGGACTTCATCTCGAATGCGGCGAATAAAAAGTAAACTAGGTCCATTGTAAGGTAGTTTGAGCGACTCTGAATCACCGGCAAAGAAAAGTTCCTCTTCATTTTTAGCGAGCCCTACCAAGGTCATACGGCCCTGTAATCCTAATTCAGTAATCGCTTCTTGCGCGGCACTTAATTGTCCTTTTCCTCCGTCTATGATCACCAGTTGGGGAAAGGGTTGCTTTTCTTCTTGCATGCGTTTGTAGTGTCGACCTACGGATTCTTTCATAGAAGCAAAGTCGTTAATGCCCTTTACAGTTTTGATATTGAATTTTCGGTAATCTTTTTTGCTGGGTTGTCCGTCTTTAAAACAGACCACAGCCGACACCGGGAAGCTCCCTTGAAAATTAGAGTTATCAAAACACTCAATATGCACTGGGAGTGAGCTTAGTTGTAGATCCTGCTGCAAATCTGATAGTAGCTTTTCTGTGTCCTCCAATTTTTGAGTCAACTGCAAGCGCTGTTTTCGTTTGATATCTGAAATAAAATAGGCTGCATTTTTTTGAGAGAGGTCCAGTAGTTTTTTCTTATCCCCCGATTTAGGGACTGTGATTTTAAGCGAAGGATCCGGGTACTCAATTGAAAAGGGAGTGACTATTTCGGGTGCTTGACTGCCAAACTGCTCTCGTAACTGCGAAATAGCAAAGGCTAATATTTCTTCTGACGATTCATTGAGCTTGGGCTGTAACTCTACTGTATGTGTTTGATTAATGGATCCATTGCGAACCATGAGGTAGTTGACATAGACCTGATCACCCTGACTAATGGAGAATATGTCAAGGGTAGCCGCTTTTGCATTTGCTACCACAGAGCGGGCTTGGTATTGTCGTAAAAACTCAATTTTCTTTTTTTGCTGTGCGGCTTTTTCAAAAGCTAATTCACCAGCCAGCTTTTTCATTTCTGTTTCCATCGACCGAATCACCGGTCCCAGATTGCCGCTTAATAGATCTCGGACTTTTTCTAATTCTTCTTGGTAAGCGGTGGCAGACTGCAATCCTTCGCAGGGGCCTTTGCAATTACCTAGATGATATTCCAGGCAAACCTTATACTTTTTTTGTTCAATTTTTTTTGGAGAAAGATCGAGTGTGCAAGTGCGTAGCGGGATTGTTTGTTTGATAAAATTCAAAAGTTCACGCACATGATACACCGACGTAAATGGTCCTAGATAGGAAGAGCCGTCATTTATTTTTTGTCGGGTTAAAAACACCCGGGGAAAATGCTCTTTGCGAATGACAATAAAAGGATAAGTCTTGTCATCTTTTAATAAAATATTGAAACGTGGACGGAATTCT
>JBEDEC010000147.1:0-2826 GCA_041175905.1 Bacteroidota bacterium | reverse complement strand
GTTAGGCTCACTTATATTTATCCAAGAATTTCCATTATAATAATAAAAACCAGTAGAAGCATCAGTTTGATAGATTAATAAACCTATTGTTGGAGAAACAATTGCATTTCTTTGTGCGATTGTCATTCTAGGAAATGCTACACCTTTTGTTGTTGAACTCACATCTAAAATCGCAGAAGCATTTGGTGAACTGGTCCCAATCCCCAATCTATTATTTGTGTCATCCCAAAAAAGATTAGCATTGTCTTGCGTAATATTTGTTCCATCGCTAAACATCACTGAACCAGCTGTAAAACTTGAGTTTCCAGTCCCACCTTTACTTACAGGCATCGTACCTGCACTCCATGCACCTAATTCCAAAAGTGTCAATTGGTTTCCATCGGCTTCCCCGAATTGAAAGCTGTTATATATCGCTGTTATTTTAACGCTGTAGGTATAGGTCCCGGTAGTCGGATTGTCGATGAAATTCAAGCAATAGGGTACGTTTTCATTTGAAGCGCTAGATTCAACTTGTACTTTTTTCCCAATGGCCGTACCATCGCGATAAAGTTGCAATTGACACCAACTTCCTGCTGCTTGGGGATTTGCATCTCCTGTGGCGATTATCTGAATAGGTCTTCCTGCACTCGTAATACTTTGACTGACAACAATGTCGCCAACAGTACTTTTAGTTACAGAACTGGCATTCGATTGAGCATAATTGGGCACATATCCACTGAATGCGTTTAAGGAACTTTGATCGACTAATTGATTCCACTTGGTTCCATCGTAATAATAATACCCAGGGATAACATTATTTGGAGTTGTTCCAGCTGTAGCAGTATTATAAATGACCAAACCTGTTGCCGGATTTGCAATTGTTGAAACATCCAAAACCCCTGTCAAACTAATTCTTGGAGGTAAAAATCCTTTGTTCGTCGAATATACATCTAACTTCGCAGAGGCATTGGGCGCTGTAGTACCAATACCTGTTTGGGCCTTTAACTGAATCACGAATAATAACCCAACAATTAATACAAAGTGTTTCAACATATCTGATTACTAACAAGTAAAGCACAAATTTATCTAATTATTTCTGTGATTATATCTACCTACTATTGTAAAAATCCTCAAAGAAATTTAAGTGTTTTTCATTTCCTCACGGTATCATCCAAGAATTCATCCCCTTCTCATAATCAAAGAAAGCCCTACGATGCCCCGCATGATTCAGCCATAACCAATCGATGGATTGAACGTGGATGGAGACAATGCCAAAGTTTGAATATCCGCTTTCACTTTCGGCTAAAGTAAAGTTTTCATTTTCGATATTTTCCGATAGACCACTTGAAGATTCTTCTGTAAAGCTAGATGGGCTGAAGCGAGTTAAATAACATTTTCTACTCGATATTGAAGTTTTTTGCCAAGCTTCGTCAGTAATTTCATTCGAATGATGAAGAAAAGCTTTCCCCTTAACTCGTATCTGAATCCTTTCTAAGCCATCATAAAATAAGGCTGAAATGGAGGGGTTTTGGGATAATTCTTGCCACTTCGGGCTTCGAACATCGGTATGGAAGCGTAATTCTCGTTCCGTAGGTAATGTTTTACGCAATACTACCGTACGTAAACTCACGTCGCCCTGGTGAAGCGTCGCAATACTGGGTGTGTGAAAAGGAGTTCTGCTTTTTAAAGCACCGCTTACTAAGCGGTCCCAGCAGTCTTGCTCAAGCTCTGATAGATTGTATTGCGTGTAATCGTTATAGCTATGTTCTTTTTTTTCCATCTTATTAACTCAAACTATTCATGAGTTCTTTAATTTAAAATAAGTGGAAAATCGTAACTTAATTTTGATGACACTATAAGTTATAGGTAAAATCACCAACCAAATTAGAATTGACATAAAAAAGATATCAATAAGGAAGCTGCTGTAGCTTATCATTGGGTCAGAATCAAGAAGAGCTAAGATGATAGTTGTAACCAAAGAAACAATATAGCTATTGAGTAATGTTTTTTTAATGTTCATATTACTTCTGAAAAACGCGTTTCAACAAATCGCTCGTTCTGGCTAATGGATTAACTCGAATTTCCTTTTCTTGTTTTGCAATTTCGCTGTAAATGCCTTCCATCGCCTTTTCGGTGACGTAGGCACTTAAATCTGGGTTGATCTTTTTATTGCTAAATGGGATGGCATTATAAGCTGTGATGGCCTTTTCCCAGTATTTGGTGGCATTGACTTTTTCGAGGGAGTTTTTAATGATGGGATTAAAGCTGTACTTTAATTCTGTACTTGTTTTTGAGCGAAGGTAAGTCGTAGCAGCTGTTTCATCTCCGCGAAGGATATTGATGCCGTCTGATATCGTCATTTGCTTGATGGCATTCACGAAAATCGGTGCTGCTGTAGCCGATGCATCTTCTGCTGCGCGGTTCATGCTTAGGATGAAATCATCTGCAAATTGGTTCAATCCAACGCTTCTGAGGGTGCTTTCGACTTTGGCGGCTTCTGGTGGCATCAGGATTTTCAAAGCGGCATTTTTAAAGAATCCATCCGGTTTAGCAAGATTAGCGCAACCTTTTTCTGCCCCAGTCGTTAATGCCTCTTTTAATCCATTCGCAATATCATCTGAACTCAATGAGGTGCTACCAGTTGAAATGATTTTGGTGGCTTTGTTGAGGAGTCCTTGGATGTTTTGAGCTTTGGCATTCAGCGAAATAAGCGTTAAAAGTAGTAGTAGTTTTTTCATTTTATTTTAAAGAATAAAGCATAAAGCACAAAGAATAGATTAGAGATAAGAGAGTATAGAGTAGAGATAATGGTGAATGGTAAATGGTGAATGGTAAATTTTCTCTCCG
>JBEDEC010000146.1:0-2754 GCA_041175905.1 Bacteroidota bacterium | reverse complement strand
CTGATCCATCAGAAGATTTCATTAAGGCTATCTTCAATAGAATGCATGGCAAAAAATTGATGGATTCGACAAAAACGAAAATCAAAAATTTGATTAACTCAAACGCTATTCAAAATGCATTACCAAAAGTTATTGAGGAAGAATCAAAAAATGGAAGTATTGTAATTACCACAGCCGAGGAACTTAAAATTTACCATTCCATCAAAACATTACTTCTTCATTCAATTAAAAAATTAGATGCAAGTAGAATTAATTATAGAGACCAAAAAAACAGTTTTAATATTTTGGTTGACGATAATAAAAATAAAATTCTTTGTAAAATAGTAAGTACTCGAGGTAAATATTCAATAGAATTAAATGGTGAAAAATACGAAGTAAAAGGTCTCGAAAGTATAGTACCATTAAAAAAAGAAATCATCAATATTGCAAACGGTTTATTGGGATTATAGATTAATACCATCAACCAATTACTAAAGCTCGACAGTATTGTCGGGCTTTTTTGTTGCCAAAAAACTGATAATCTCCAATCAATACTGATAATTTTCCCCTATTGTACCAATTACATTAAAAAGTGCACTATATTGCACAAAACAAGCCTAAATTAGCATATTTTGATATAAATTACACGTAAAAGAGCACTATAATGCACCATCTAGCTATCATAGAAACGCTTAAAAAGCGTCGAATACTGCTCCAAACGAACCAAGAAACGCTTTCGTTGCTATCTGGTGTAAGCCTTAGAACGGTCAAACAATTTGAAAGTGGAAAAGGAAATCCTACCTTGGAGACCTTGCAAAAACTAGCCGATGTCTTGGGATTGGAATTGAAATTAGAAATCAAAAATTTAACGAAAGAAGATGAGAGCGGCAACGATCTACTATAAGTCTGAACCGGCTGGAGTTCTCCGCCAATTAGATAATGGGAGTTTTCATTTTCGGTATTTGGATGTATGGCTAGAGGACAAGAAGAAACCGGCCATTAGCTTGACAATGCCTAAGGTTAAAAAGGAATTTAAGTCCCCTCACCTATTCCCTCTGTTCTTCCATCTATTACCGGAGGGGGCTAATAAACAGGCTGTTTGTAAATTTAAGAAGATCGATCCCTCCGATCATTTTGGCATACTACTTAATACGGCTCGATTCGATACGATCGGGGCAATTACGATTGAACAAATCAACACTTAAATGGATCAGCTACAGGTTTGCCCCAGTACGTTAATGGAAGGTCATCAGACTTATAGCCGTTCTGCGCAATTAAGGCTGTTTTACCAGCATAAAGTGCATCATGTGCTTCCCTATAATTCCCCTGCTAGCTCAGAGGATGTTGCGGGCATTTTCTTTGAAAATAGGACCATTATGTCCATTTCAGGGGTGCAAGAGAAGTTTTCCCTGGTCCTTGAGAAGAACAAGTTGCGCTTAGCGAACCCAGGCGAAAGTGGACATTATATACTGAAGCCGGTTCCTGCTCTAGGAAAGAATCGACATTTGATGCCAGCGAATGAGCATTTGACGATGCAAATCGCGAAACAAGTATTTCAGATTGAGACAGCTGAGAATGGGTTGATTTTCTTCCAAAACGGAGAAATGGCCTATTTAACTAAACGCTTTGATCGAGATGAGCGTAGTTTGAAACGGGCGAAGGAGGACTTTGCGGTTTTGGCAGAACGAACTCCACAAACACATGGGGCAAACTACAAGTACGAGGGGAATTACCTAGAGCTATTCCAAATAATGCAAAAATATGTCCCTGCCTATGCCATTGAAGCTCCTAAACTATTTAAAATTATCCTGTTCAACTACCTATTTTCGAATGGAGATGCGCACCTAAAGAACTTCTCCCTACTGGAAACAAGCGATGGTGACTTCGTTTTAAGTCCCGCTTACGACTTACTTAATTCTCAATTGCATATTGCCGACAGCGACTTTGCTCTCCTAGGTGGACTATATCCAAAAGCACAATACCAAGGGAAATTAATTACCCAATTCCAACATTTAGGCAAGATGGCTGGCATTCCTACGGTGCTGGTGGAACGAATTTTGGAGCAAATGCTAGCCAATTCAGAAGAAGTGGAAAAATTAATCAGACGCTCTTTCTTAGAAGAAAGTGCACAAAAAAACTACCTACAAAGTTACCAAGGAAGACTGAAGCGATTCAAATACCTTTAGGATTACCACATCTGCTCCACTTGCCTAGCAATCTCCGGCAAATCCTGCTGTTTCATACAAGCAAAATGGCCTTTAGGACAGGTCTTCGTACCGAAATTCGAACAAGGCTGGCAAGTTAAATCGGGAACGATGGATTGAAAAACCTGCGCTTTAGAATCAACAGGCATAAATGGTTCCACCTGTAAAGCGGGTGAAGTCGCCCCCCAGATGGCAATGACATTCTTTTCAAAGGCACAAGCGATGTACAACATACCGGTGTCATGTGAAATCACTAAACGCGCTTTAGAAACGATCAACGCCGATTCATGCAATGAATAAGCGCCACAGGTATTCACGATTCGCTTAGGGTCCTGTAAGGCCAAAGCCTCGCCATCCGCCACCTCTTCTTTACCACCCACTAAGACGATGGGATGAGGAATTTGGGAACATAAAACCTTCAATGACTCCAAAGGCAATTTCTTCGTCGCATAAGAGGCACCTATCACTAAAGCGACGTAGCCTTCCGGGAAAAAGACCGGCTGAATGACCTCAGAAGGCACAAAATAATCCAAACCTTTCCCATCGTAGCTAACACCCAGAGGAGCTAATG
>JBEDEC010000145.1:0-16552 GCA_041175905.1 Bacteroidota bacterium | reverse complement strand
GAATTTATTTTTCCAGAGGGAGCGATGAAAAAATATACCGCGAGCGAAATCAATTGGGTTTCCGACTCAGTGAACCTGTGTTAGAGGCGATTGATTATGATTTGAAGAATACCATATTCTCTTTTATTCCCAATACTGCTGAAACTGCTTTTTATGGATTACTCAAAGGGATGGAGCAGTATCTGAATAAAATTAAAATTGAGCGGATTTTAAGTTGGGGTAAAGATTTTAGTGCGGAGCAGTTGAGTGAAATGATCAACCGAACCATTCGTATTGAAAAGATTGCAATTAAAGATGTAAAGATGCGCACTTTCATTACCGAAGATGTAAGTCGTAATGAAATGGTTCAACACGTTTATGATATTACTTATGGAACCGTTCGTGCTGGCGAGGATACGCTAGTAGTAATTGACGATTCTATTGTACGGGGTACTACTTTAAAAGAAAGTATCATTCGAATGTTAGGACGATTGAAACCGAAAAAAATTATCGTTGTTTCTTCTTCTCCCCAAATACGATACCCCGATTGTTACGGAATTGACATGAGCAAAATGGGTGATTTTATTGCATTTAATGCGGCTGTTTCTTTATTAAAAGAGCAGGGGCGTGCTGATTATTTGCAAGAGCTTTTACAACGTTGTAAACAATTAGAAGCTGCTGGTCAATTGCACGAGGAAAATGTAGTTCGAAATTTATATAAGCAATTTACTACGGAACAGATTACTAATCAGATTGCCCGTCTCATTACGCCAACCGATCTTTCCATTCCTGTACAAGTGATTTTTCAAACAATAGAAGATCTACATTTTTCTTGTCCTAATAACTTGGGTGATTGGTATTTTACCGGTAACTATCCAACGCCTGGAGGGAACCGCGTGGTGAACAAAGCCTTTATGAATTATATGGAAGGCAAAAATGTACGGGGGTACTAAAAAATTATCAGCTCGTTTTTTTACTCACTAGAAATACGCCTGCAAAAATTAATACGGCGGCTACTCCTTTTTCTAAACTAAAGTCTTCGTGTAAAAAAAGCGCCGCAATAATTGCTGCAAAAACAGGTTGTGTATAAATATAACTGCCTGTTATACCGGCACCTAAATGTTTTAGTCCATAGGTGTTAAACGAGTAGGTAAAAAATGTGCCGAATAAGACCAGCGATCCTAGTGCTACTAGTTGCGATGTGGTGGCTTGAGGCCAATCAATTTGTTGCACATCGCTCCAGCTGAAGGGAAGAATCATAAAAAATCCAAAGGTGAAGACCCATCGAATTACATGAAGTGGAGGGTAGGATGACATTAGTGGCTTTGCTAAAATAAAGTAGATCGCATAGGAGATGGCATTGATAAGAATCAACACGTCTCCGGAAATAGAAGAAATTCCGCTGGTGTCTTTTGAAAAGATGAGTAAACCAGCACCACCAATTCCCATTAATAAGCCCAGTCCTTTTAGCACAGTAAATTTTTCATTTAACCAGATTAGTGCAAATAAGGTGATTAGCATGGGAGTGCTGAGCATCAATAACGCAGCATGAATCGTAGACGTAATCGTAAGCCCTTTTATAAATAGCATTTGATTGATGGCTACACCTGTGAGTGCACAACCTGCAAAACGAGGGATATCTTTTTTTTCAATTCGTGCCGAGCGACCCGAAAATGCCCAGAGTAACCAAAATAATACCAAGGTTATGCCAACTCTAAAAAAGTTTACTCCAAATGGTCCGACTAGCGACGGGGAAATAAGTTTTACTAAACTTAGATTAGTTGCAAAGAATAAGTTAGTTAGCAATACAGCGATATGTGCTTTTTGTGTTGCGTTCACGTGTTCGTTATAAGTTTAACCCGCTTCTGATAAGTTGATCAAGATCGGAGGCCGGTGGATGATAAGGAACGTAGGCAAAGGTAGCTGCTTTGTGGAGTGCCTCTTCTAATGAAAAGTTTTCTTGCGAAATGCTATAGGCGAATCCCTTTTGCATGCAATAGGTTGCTAAATATTCTTGTTCGGCTTGTCCGGGTGTGGGGATGAGGATTAGTTTTTTTCCAAGTGGTAATAATTCCATCAAGGAAGTATAACCGCTTCTGCAAATAATAACTTCTGCATTCTCAATTTCACGCAGTAGATCTGCAGCTTCTAGATGGTCATAAATAGCTGATTCCTGGGTGCCATATACTAATGGTAGGGTTGGAGCTGCATTTGATAAAGTAGTATTGCTTTGTTGTGGCTTGCCGCATACTAAGGTGAATGCTTTTGAATACGGCTTTAATTCATTGCGAAATTTTTCTTCAAGTATACTTCGTTGAGGTTCGGGTCCGGAAAGCATTAATAAAAGACGAGAAGGACTTGTACTATTTTTTTTGAGTTGCTCATTTGCAAATCGGTTGAGTAGACCAAGATAGCGAAGGGGTGGCTTGGGTAAATTTTGGGGGTTAGATAATTCTCCAGCCAGTGCGTAGAATCCTTGATAATCTGGAATCCATATTTCGTCAAATTGATTGATATAACGGAAAGCAAATCTGTTGACGACTGCATCTATCCAATTGCCTAACCCTGATTTGATTCCTAATTGGTGCGTAACTAAAATGCATCGGGCGGAGGGGTGATGAAGCCCATATCTGTTATCACTAATGACAACCTGAATATGAAGTGCGCTGATCTGTTTTTGGAGCCAACTTTTTTCTTCACGAAGTTGTTTAAGTAATTGCGGAATCTGTACGAATAAACGCCAAACAAAGAGTGCTCCCGAACGGCTATACTTGATTTCAGTTGCTGGGGGAGTTAAAATGGGTAATGTAGGAAGCGCTTGTTTTAGAAGCACAGCGGCTGCGCCGTTGGCAGCTATAATCACTTCACAGGAGTTCTTTTGCAGACTTTTTATAAGGGGAATGCAACGGGTGGCATGGCCAAGCCCCCAGTTTAATGGGGCCACTAGTACTCGAGTAGGGGGCGTGTTCAATAATTATTTTTGGGGTTCAACAACAAAATGGCTTGTAAAATAGTTTTTATTCATGATTTTTAGACTATGAAGCGATTTTACCCGGTTATCTTTGCAGTGTGTTTAGTGGGCATACTGGTATCTTGTAATCGAAATTATTATTCCAGTAAATCATCACGTAACTGTGGTTGCCCCGGACAAAATGTGAGATAAATAGTTAGTCAATGCCTCGATCTGCTAAATCCTTAACTCTTGTTTGCACCGCTGGAGTTTCCAGAAGGGAAAGCGATCAATTACGAAAAAAAGTATCCCAGCTATTGGCTACGCCACAAATGCAGGAACAGTTTTTAAAAGTTACCGAATTAGTGGACCGCAACTATATCACAACAAAGCGTACGCGTATAGTAAATGAGCTACGTCAAACCACGCCTCGCTCTTTTCGATTTTTTATCAATAAAAATTAATGCAGCTTTTGAATGGCCTTTTCCAGTTTTTGTAAAAAGACTGGGATTTCTTCCATTTTACATGTTCCAACGCTCAACCGATACCAAGGCGAATCAGCAGGAGCACCAAATGCAAAAAAGGGGACAAGTGCTAAGCTTGCTTCATCCAATAAATAACTAGTAACGGCCGCTTGTGTTTCGAGCACCGATCCGTTGTCTCTTTTTTTGCCTTGCAAATCGATTTTTACTGTTAGGTAGATGGCGGCTTCTGGTGTGATACAATCGATTGGCATACCAGCCGCCTTTAGTTGCATAAATCCTTCGTAAATGGTTTTTAATCTTGTCTCAAGCCCGTTTTTAAATTGCTGCAGATAATTGTCTATCGCCACTCGATTGGATAGAAAACCAGCTAGCGCTTTTTGTTCTGCCATCGGGGCCCAAGCACCCATATGCGTAAGAATCAATTTCATTTTTTGGATCAACGCAACAGGGGCCATTGACCATCCTACTCGTACACCGGTAGCTGCAAAAACTTTACTGATTGCATCAATAAAAATGGTGTATTCTTTCATAGCAGGACGCAAGGAAACAGGATCGTGATGTTGAATGGATCCATAGGTTAAATGCCAGTACATTTGATCATACATCACATATAACTTTTTCTCATTGGGGCCTCTTCGATTATTTTCTTCTAGAACCAAATCGCAAATTGCCTCTAGTTCTTCTTTTCGAAATGTTGTACCTGTTGGATTTTGAGGTGAACATAAGGAAAGCAAGCTTGCATTTTTGATATGCGGACGAATAGCCTCGGCCGTTGGCATAAAATGAGTTTGCTCTGTTGTTTCTATCACTACATGTTCTCCCTCTATAAAGTGAGTGTAGTGATTGTTGTTCCAGGAGGGCACTGCGTAGATAACTTTATCTCCCTTGTCGCAAACAGTTCTGAAGATTGTGTAGATCAAAGGGCGACCACCTGCAGCTACAACAATCTCATTGATAGAGTAATTAAGCTTTTGTCTCCCTTGTATAAAAGAAGAAAGGGTTTCGCGTAAATCCAGATTTCCTTCTGCAGCGGGGTAATTGGTATAATGCTTTTGATAGGCTTCAATAATGCCTTGTTCTAATTCCTTTGGAATTGGAAAAATAGCGGGATCAAAATCACCAACAGTAAAGTTGTAAATATGCGCACCCTGTCTGATCTTCTCTTTGATTTCTCCTCCCAGTCTAACAATTTCTGAACCGATTAATGTTTCGGCTAATTGCGATAAAGGCATGCCACTGTAATTTGCTGCGAAAGTAAATTATTTCTTTGGCGAAGACTTTTCAAAATCCAGAATTACCCCATTGATACAATAACGTAATCTAGTTGGCGGGGGACCGTCTTCAAATACATGTCCCAGGTGTGCTTTGCAGCGTCCACATTGTACCTCGGTTCGGTCCATCCCGTGACTCCGATCTCTTAAATAGAGTAGGCTCCCTTTTTTGATGGGGTCAAAAAAACTAGGCCAACCACAGCCGCTTTCAAACTTGGTATCGCTTTTAAAAAGGGGATTTCCACAAGCCTTACAATGGTAGGTACCAACCTCCGTAGAATGTTCAATAGGGCTGGACCAAGGGCGCTCAGTTCCTTTTTCTCGGGCGATATAGTAGACGTCAGCTGGTAAGATTTTCTTCCATTCTTCCTCACTCAAGTTTACCCGGCTGGAATCAGTGCGGGAGTAAACAGGGTTATTTTTTCCAGGCATTTCCATAGTGGGGCCAATTTTTGTGGGTGAATTTTTTTGTTGTGCACTGCAACTGTACAGAAGTAGGCTGTAGCTAAACAGAAGTCCACAAGCGAGTCGAATTTTCATAACACTATAACAAGATAGCGACGTGAATGTTGTTTGATACATACACTTGTTAGCGTGAAGTTAATGTGTACGAGCTTACCTTTGTAGCCCTGCAAAACCACTGTTTATGTTTAATCTTATCTTATTTGGTCCTCCGGGCAGCGGAAAGGGTACACAGTCTGATAAACTGGTCGAAAAATACGGGTTGAAGCATCTTTCAACTGGAAATTTGCTTCGTCAGGAAATCGCTGATAAAACCTCGCTAGGTCTTTCTGCAAAAAGCTATATTGACGCTGGGAAACTGGTACCCGACGAAGTGGTGATTGGGATGGTAGATTCTTTCTTTGAGCAACATAAACAAGCCAAAGGTTTTTTATTTGATGGTTTTCCGCGCACCGAAGCACAGGCTGTTGCATTAGATCAACTACTAGCGAGCAAGCATACTTCTATTAGCGCTGTGATTGCGTTGGAAGTAACGGAAGAAGAATTAGTCAAGCGATTATTGAACAGAGGTAAAACATCCGGAAGAACGGATGATTCTGATGAAGCAGTAATCAGAAAGCGATTTGCTGTTTATTTAGCAGAGACAAGTCCTGTTGCAGCACATTATCAAAAAGCAGGTAAATTTCAAGCCATTCCAGGAGAAGGAACTGTCGATGAGATTTTTCAATCGCTTTGTTCCAAAATTGATCCAGCTATTTAATTAGTCTTACGACTTACTGGCTCTGTTTAAAATTTCTCGTTCCTCTTCTGTGAGCGAGCCTAGGCCTTTCGCACTGATTTTATCTAATATTTCGTCCACTCGACTTTCAGTTAGATGTGGTGTTTTTTTGTACGGACGTCTGGTTGCTTTATAAAATAATTGTTCGCGTAAAGGAATGCGCGTTTGTTTTGTGCCTGCGGGATTGAATAAATTATTGACCCAATCCACCACATTATTCATCCACTCACTGGTGTCGATTCCTCTTCTGATCAGTGTCATAAAAATAAATCCTGTTAATCCTCCTGCTAGTAATGGTAAATAACTGATTGGTTGGTACAAGGGCTTAGTTGCGATGGACACCAGTACATAAAAACCGGTCAAAATCCAGAGGGGAATACCTCCCATCAGATCCGGCATTAACCGGTAATTGGGAGTAAGAACGGTGGTGGCAATGGCAATGGCCATCACGGCTGCAGAGGAGCCCATGTAACCAGCGGTGGCTAGCGAGGAGGGGAAAAAATGGGCCGTTAAAATAAATGCGAGTCCACCTGCCCAAGCCCCATATAAATAGAGCGGAACAATTTTTCTATTTCCACTCAGGTCCTGAAAAATAAATCCAAATGCCCAGAGCCAGAGCATATTTCCAATGATCATCCAAATACCCAGATTGGCAAATGGAAAGGTAAGAAGGGTCCAAGGTCTAGTCAATAAAGCGGAAGGAGTTGCAGGCAATAAGAACCATTTCAAAATTGATTCCCGATAGGTGGATTCTAATACTGAGAGGTCTTGGTAAAAGAAATAAAAATAGGCCTTGCAAAGGGAGAGTGTAATAAAAAGAATCAGATTGACTGCAATCAGTTTTGTGAGAGCATTGTTACTGTCTCCCAAACTTATTCTACGATTCATGTTGAGCGATTCGTTGTTCATGCCAAATCAATACAACGATTGACGGTTCGTTTTGTTCCAATACAACACAATTAAAAATCCAGTGAGGGCACCTCCCAGATGGGCGAAATGGGCAATATTATCACCGGTTACTGAGGTGACACCTCCAAATAAGTCAATAGCTGCCAGTCCAAGCATAGCCCATTTTGCTTTTACGGGAACTGGAATAAACATGATATACAACTCGGTATTAGGAAATAGATAAGCAAAAGCAACCATTACGCCCATTACCGCTCCACTGGCGCCCAGTGCAGGTGAAACGGATCCAATATTTTCTTGTACGGCTCTCATATTGTTTGCTTCGAAAGCTTGCAATAGCTCTTCGCATCGTACATATTGAATTCCTAAGTGAAGGGCAGCAGCTCCTAATCCGCAAGCCAGATAAAAAAATAAAAAGCGCTGTCCGCCCCATACATTCTCTAATATTTTTCCAAACATCCAAAGTGTAAACATGTTAAAGAAAATATGAAAAATGCTTGAGGGGGAGTGTGCGAATAGGTGTGTTGCAAGCTGATAAGGTTTGAAATGTTGACTCGATTCCAGTGCACCTGATTCAACTAAATAATTGATTAGTTTATCGGGCATTACAGGCCATAACAAAAGCCACTCCGTAACAGGAAAACGATTGGCTAGCGTCAATTGCGCTACATACACCAATACATTGATGATAATTAGGTTCTTAACTATGGGAGGAAAATTATCAGGCCTCGTGAATCGAAAGTCACTCATGCCACAAAATTACACCAATGAAACGGAATACGCCTGTATTAACGACGTTTAAGTTGTACGATATTTTCGATATGATGGGTATGTGGAAACATATCCACGGGTTGAACTTTTGTTACTTGATAAAGACTATCCAGCGCTTGCAGGTCACGTGCTTGTGTTGAGGGGTTACAGCTTACATATACAATAGTAGGTGCGGCAATTTCCAATAGCTTTTCTACTAATTTGCCGTGCATACCTGCGCGCGGGGGGTCTGTTATAATGACATCGGGTCTGCCATGTAGTGCAAAAAAATCATCGGTGCAGATATCAATTACATCTCCGGCAAAAAATTGAGTTTTTTCAATTCCATTTAGAGCTGCATTTTCCTTTGCATCCTCAATGGCTGCAGGTATTTGTTCTACTCCAATAATTTTTTTGGCTTTTGGACTTAAAAAAATACCAATACTTCCCGTTCCGCAGTATAAATCATACAGTGTTTCTGTTCCATTTAGTTCGGCAAAGGAGTTAGTGAGTTGATATAATTTTTCTGCTTGTTCTGTATTGGTTTGAAAAAATGATCGAGGCCCGATTTTAAATCGAAAGGTTTGGTTAGCTTCTTCGTTTCGAAGTTCTTCTAGTACAAAGCCTTTGCCATGATAAACAACAGGTGTTAAGTCATGAATGCTATCATTCCATTTTAAATTGACCGTAAATAAAAGAGTTGTTATGGCTGGAAAGTTGGACTGTAATTCTTTTAAAAGCGGAAGTGTTTTTGAAGAATTGTCTTCTCCCACAATCAGATTGATCATGATCTCTCCCGTTTTGCAAAGTCTGATTTGAAGATTACGCAAATAGCCTTCATGCGTTCGATAATCATAAAAAGAAAGGTCAAGTTTGCTGGCATACTCTTTTATAAATAACCGAATTGCGTTGGTAGGCTCCGCTTGCAAATGACAGGTTTGTATGTCAACTACTTTATCAAAAAATCCTCTCGCATGAAATCCTGCTACGTTTTGCTGTGCAGAAATACTAGGATCATTAAGTTCTGTTGGTAAAAGGAATCTTTTATTGCTAAATGTGTACTCAATTTTATTTCGGTAGTAATACTGTGTGGTACATCCCACAATGTTATCGATAAGAGGCAGCTCTACCTTGCCGATTCTTTTTAAGGTCTGCTCTACTTGCTGTTGTTTGTATTTTAGTTGCCACTCATAGGGGAGCATTTGCCATTGACAACCTCCGCATGCACCCATATGAATACAGCGTATCTCGGTGCGGTTCGAGGAGTAGGCATGAAAATGTACGGGGGTTCCTTCGGCCCAATCTTTTTTACTTTTAAGCAGACGTACATCAACTTTATCGCCCGGTACGACCCCGTCTATAAAAATCACTTTGCCATCTACTCGGGCGAGACATTTCCCCTCTGCCGCATAGTCCTCTACAAGCAGGTTGGATAGGATTCTGTTTTTGTTTTTACCACGCACCCCGCAAAGATAACCCCCTGAAGGGTACCTAGTTTTTAATAACTTTACTTCTAGTATGCATATGAAAAACAGAATTCTATTTTTTTGTTTGCTCCTCTCACTGGTTAGCCATGCACAAGAGGGGTATGAGATAAAGGTGACATTTACTCCTTATCGTAATCAATACATCTATCTGGGTCATTATTTTGGCAAAACCTATCCAATTATTGACTCTGTAAAGCTGGATGCAAAAAGCACGGGAGTATTTAAGGGAAATAAACCGCTACAGGGCGGAATCTATTTGATTGGTTATCCAAACCGATCTGGATTTTTTGAAGTGTTGGTCGATAAACAGCAACGTTTTTCTGTGCTTGCAGATTCTGCAACCGTTCCAGCTGTGGTTCGTTTTGAAAATTCTCCAGATAATGAATTGTTTGCTACGTATCAACGCACCATGGGAGAAAAAGGCGGACAAATTAACGCGGCGAAAGAGCAATTGAAAGCTGCTACTACTGCTATGGATTCTGCTCGGATCAATAAAGAGTTAATTAGATTGGATGTTGATCTTCGAGAATATCGTGAAAAAATAATGGCAGACAATCCAAAAACAATTTTAACTGTGTTGTTAAATGCAATGAAGGAGCCGGTACTACCTGCTGCATTGCAAAAGCCAACTACGCGTGAGGATTCTGTAGCTGCTTTTCGTTATTATAAGGAGCACTACTGGGACGGAGTAGATTTTTGGGATGGACGTTTAGCTTATACTACTTTTTTTGAGGACAAAGTCGATCGTTATTTTAATCAGTTAGTATCGCCTCATCCAGACTCGGTTAATAAAGAAATGGATTACATGCTCAGCTTTGCCAAGGCTAATGCAGAGATGGAACGCTTTTTATTACTTCGTTTTGTCAATCGCTATTATTCGCAAAAATATATGTGGGAGGATGCTGTATTTGTGCATTTATATGAAAAGTACTTTGCTACAAATCCTCCTTCTTGGTTGAGTGAGCAGGGTAAAAAGACAATTACAGACAGAGCCTATAGTTTAATGGCTAATATTTTTGGATCTCCTGCTTCAGAAATCCAGCTGCCTGATACTGCTGGTAAAACAATGTCGCTATATGGTGTCAAAAAAGAGTATACACTAGTGGTGTTTTGGGATCCGCTATGCGGGCATTGTAAAGAAACGTTACCTAAAATCGATTCTGTTTATACAACTCGTTGGAAGGCCCAGGGTTTGGGAATATATGCAGTGGCAAAGGAAAATGACGGTACTAAGAATGATTGGCTTAAGTTTATTCGTGAAAAAAATATTGGTTATTGGAATCATGTATACTATTCTAAAGAAGCTGAAAAGGAAAGAGTAAATAACAATGTTCCCGGATATTCCCAGTTGTATGATGTACAATCTTTCCCTACACTATATCTCTTAGATAAAGACAAGCGAATTGTAGCCAAAAAACTTTCTTTTGAGCAAATTGATGAAATCTTACAATTGAAGTTAAAAGAGAAGGCGAAATAATTAAATGTCTTTTACAACATCAGCTACTAATTGAGGACGGCCTAAAGTATAATAGTGTAATACAGGCACACCTGCTGCTTTCAGCTCTTTTGATTGTGCTAGTAGCCACTCACGTCCTACTTTCTCAACATCCAAATCTGTTTTGCAACGAAGCACCTCATTAGATAGCTCTGTGGGTAGATCAATGTGGAATGTTTTGGGAAGAATAGTTAACTGTTTTTTAGTGTAGATCGGTTTCAATCCGGGTATAATGGGAACAGTAATACCTATGTCGCGGCAGTCTTGTACAAATGCATGAAACTTAGCATTATCAAAAAACATTTGCGTGATGATATAATCTGCTCCGGCATCTACTTTCTTTTTTAAATGTTGGAGATCTGTATCGCGATTGGGTGCTTCAAAATGTTTTTCGGGATAGCCCGCTACGCCAATACAAAACTTAGTTTTTTGCGTATCACGAAGTTCTTCCTCCAAATAAATTCCATCATTAAGAGATACTACCTGGCGCAATAAATCCACCGCATATTTATGTCCTCCAGGTTCAGGTTCAAATGCGCTTTCATTTTTAGCTGCATCTCCACGTAATACCAACACATTATCGATACCTAAATAATTCAGATTGATGAGAGCATCTTCTGTATCATTCACACTAAAACCGCCGCAAATTAAATGGGGAACTGTATCCACATTGTAACGGTTCATAATCGCTGCACATATACTTTCTGTTCCGGGCCTTTTGCGAACAACTACTTTTTCAAAACTACCGTCTGCTCTTTTTTTAAAGACATGCTCACTTCGGTGGTAAGTCACATTGATAAAAGAGGGGTTGAAAGCCATTAATGGATCCAGGTGTCTGTATAATGCATCAATACCCTTTCCTTTTAGGGGGGGTAGTACTTCAAATGATACAAGGGTGCCTTTGGCCTGGTTAATGTGGTCGATGACTTTCATAGGTATCTAATGTGCAAACTTACATACTTTTGTTCTATGCAGTTGGAGATCCGTACCGAAAACCTGGTTAAACGCTATGGTACACGAACAGTTGTTAACCAGGTTTCATTTGAGGTTAAACAAGGTGAGATTGTTGGTTTATTGGGGCCAAATGGTGCCGGTAAAACAACTTCCTTTTATCAGGTGGTAGGTCTTATCAAGCCCGATTCGGGGACTGTTTATTTGAATGATCAGGATATCACGGCATTACCTATGTACAAAAGAGCTCAAATGGGTATTGGCTATTTGCCACAGGAGGCTTCTGTATTTAGAAAGTTGAGTGTGGAGGATAATATATCGGCTGTGTTAGAAATGACCACTCTTTCCAAGCAAGAACAACGCAATAAATTGGAATCACTCCTGGAAGAATTTAGATTGGGTCATGTTCGTAAAAGTAATGGAGACGTATTGAGCGGAGGTGAAAGAAGAAGAACGGAGATTGCTCGTGCATTGGCAGTGGATCCTAAGTTTATATTGTTAGACGAACCCTTTGCCGGTATTGATCCCATAGCTGTAGAGGATATTCAGGCAATTGTAGCCAAACTCAAGTTTAAGAATATTGGTATTTTAATCACTGATCATAACGTAACGGAAACGCTATCTATTTGCGACCGTGCTTATTTGTTAATAGAAGGGCGTATTTTTAAACACGGAAGTGCAGAGGAGTTAGCAGCTGACGAGCAAGTAAGAAAATTATATCTGGGTCGCAATTTTGAACTCAAACGTAAAGATTGGATCTACGAAGAAGCCATGCAAAATCAATCTTCTACTCATTGATTTATTTTAAATTGACGCATGGATTACAAACAGCTTCCTAAAATTGAATTACATCTACATTTGGATTGTAGTTTAAGCTATGAGGTTGTTCATACAATCGACCCCTCCGTAACGCGTGAACAATTTGAGTCAGAGTTTATTGCTCCAGTTTGTTCTACTGATTTATTAGAATATATCAAACGATCTGCAAGAGGATACCTGCTTATGCAGACGCCTGAGCAGTTGCGACTAGTTACGCTAGATCTACTTCGACAAATGGATGAGGATGGGGTAGTATATGTTGAAATTCGTTTTGCCCCCTTGCTACACACATTAAAAGGATTAACACCTGTTGAAGTAATCACTCATATACAAGACGCATTACAAGAAGGTTCAAAATTATACAAAGTAATTCCGCGTCTTATTCTTTGCACCTTGCGTCACTACAGTGAAGAAGAGAGTATGATGACGGTTCAATTAGTGGAGCAGTTTAAGAGTGATGGATGGATAGTTGGATTTGATATTGCGGGCGATGAAGCGGGCTATCCGGTTACTGCCCACCAAAAGGCATTTGAGTATGCGCAACAAAAAGGTATTCCTTGTACCGCGCATGCTGGCGAAGCCTGTGGAGCCTCTAGTGTTTGGGAGGTGTTACATCATTTTCATCCAAGTCGAATCGGACATGGAGTACGTAGTACCGAAGATCCGCGGCTACTAACACATCTTCGAGAAAAAAATATTCACCTGGAGGTATGTCCAAGCAGTAATCTTCGAACTAATGTTTATTCATCCTATGCTGCACATGTGATTGATAAGTTATATAAACAAGGTGTTTCGGTTAGTGTGAACACCGATGCAAGAACGGTAACGCCTGTAACATTAAGTAGTGAATATGCCTCTATTGCTGCAACGTTTGGATGGACGCTGGCGGATTTTTTAGCCTGTAATTTGCAGGCTGTGGATCACTGCTTTGCCCCTGCTGCCATTAAGGAGCAGCTTCGTACGCAACTGCTAAACTCATATAGCTAATAATTTTTGGTTAATTTTCCTTACCGATGAATCTTTTGTCTCCGGCAATATCCTCATTGGCCCGGTTAAGATCGTGGCGTATTCAGGCATGGCGAGATAATCCTATGAATGCCCAGCGTGAAGTATTGCAAAATTTGGTGGCATCTGCACAGTACACTGAGTTTGGTCGACAGTATAATTTTTCAAGTCTATTTAATGTTAAGTCCTTTAAAGAAGCAGTTCCCATCCACGACTATGATCAGTTGAAGCCTTATATCGAACGCATCATGGAGGGAGAGCAGAATATTCTTTGGAATACACCCATCAATTGGTTTGCCAAAAGCAGTGGCACGACCAGTGATCGCAGTAAGTTTATTCCGGTGAGTGAGGAGTGTTTACAAGAGGGTCATTACCGCGCTTCTAAAGATGTATTGACACTTTATTATTGTAATCGTCCTGATTCCGCACTACTTACGGGTAAGGGATTAATCATTGGAGGAAGTCATACGCTGAGTCCAATAAATCCCGAAGCTCAGGTAGGTGATCTTAGCGCAGTGTTACTGCAGAATACTCCCTTTTGGGGTCACTGGTTGCGGACGCCCGATCTCAATATTGCTTTAATGGAGGAGTGGGAGTCCAAAATTGAAAAGCTTGCACAAAGTACTATTCAGGAAAATGTTACTTCGATTTCCGGAGTTCCTACGTGGACGCTGGTTTTATTCAAACGAATTTTAGAATTAACCGGAAAGCAATCTATTGCTGAGGTATGGCCCTCGCTTGAACTTTATTTGCATGGAGGAGTCGCTTTTGCACCCTATCGTCAGCAATTCTCCAAATTGTTGGGGAAGGAAGTCACTTTCATGAATATGTATAATGCAAGTGAGGGATTTTTTGCAGCACAGGACGATCCCACTCAAGAGGGTATGCTTTTATTCACCGATCATGGCATTTTTATGGAGTTTATGCCATTGAGCGAAGTGGGTGCGGCTAGTCCTCGTACCATTGGATTACAGGATGTAGAAGTAGGCCAACAATATGCACTAGTTATTAGTACTAATTCAGGACTATGGCGTTATTTAATTGGAGATACTGTTGAGTTTGTTTCCCTAAATCCTTTTAGAATCAATGTATCGGGGCGGTTGAAACATTTTATCAATGCGTTTGGGGAAGAATTAATTGTTGACAATACAGATAAGGCAATAGCAATTGCATGTCAAGAAACCGGTGCTACGGTTACTGATTATACTGCAGCGCCGGTCTATTTTAGTGACACGGCAAATGGTGCACATGAATGGTTGATTGAATTTGAACTGGAGCCTTCTTCTTTACAGCAGTTCTCTTCTATTTTAGATCGGTCCTTGCAAACAATCAATAGTGACTATGAGGCAAAACGACATCGCAATATTGCGTTGCGTGAACCCATCATACATAAAGTAATGAGGGGAACATTTGCAACTTGGTTACGGAATAAAGGAAAATTAGGGGGACAACATAAAGTACCTCGTTTGAGTAATGACAGACAGCTTTTGGAGGAGATCTTACAGTTGAATAATCCTACTTTTGTGACGGCTTAAATCAAACACTATGAAGTTATTAGAAAATAAAGTTGCTATTGTTACGGGCGCAGCACGTGGAATCGGAGAAGGAATTGCATTGTTATTTGCCGAGCACGGTGCACATGTTGCATTTACCTATGTAAGTGATAGTAGTGCTGAAAGAGCTGCTCAATTAGAAAATCGTTTGCTGGGAATGGGAGTAAAGGCAAAAGCGTGGAAAAGTAATGCAGGCGATGCAGCGCAGTGCGAACAATTTGTAGCAGATGTGTTGAAAGAATTTGGCACCATTGATGTATGTGTCAATAATGCGGGTATTTCCAAAGACAATCTGCTCATGCGAATGACAACCGAGCAATGGAATGAAGTAATACAGGTTAATCTGAATAGTGTTTTCTATATGACCAAGCAGGTGATTAGACCTATGATGAAGGCGCGTAGTGGGTCTATAATCAATATGAGTTCTGTAATTGGAGAAATGGGGAATGCCGGACAAAGTAGTTATGCAGCAAGTAAAGCAGGTGTAATCGGGTTTACTAAATCAATTGCAAAGGAATTAGGAAGTAGAAATATTCGTTGTAACGCTATTGCACCCGGTTTTGTTGAAACTGATATGACCCAGTATTTGCAAGAAGGCGAGGCTGCTGAAAAATATAAAGCAGGTATTCCGTTGGGACGATTTGCGGGTGCAAAAGATATTGCAAATGCCACCTTGTTTTTAGCCAGTGATCTGTCTGCTTATGTAACGGGACAGACGTTGAGTGTTTGTGGCGGGTTGAATATCTAACCCTGAATTTTAGTTCCTTTTCTTTTCAGGTAATCGTGCCATAAAATCATTGAGGCAATAGTCCGGTAGGGTCTCCAAGGCTCCGCTATAGCTAACATTTTTTCCTTGCTGGTTTCTGGCTTTAACTTTTTTACCTTTTTCAGGCTGTTGACGAGTGCAACGTCTCCTAGTGGAAATAAATCTGTTCTACAAAGGGCGTGCATCAAATAAACATCTACAGTCCAATTACCAATCCCTTTCAATTGTATTAATCTTGCTCGTACTTCTTCATCAGGCAGGTTCTCCATTTTTTTAAGTTGAATCGTGCGCGATTGAACGGCTTCTGCTAACCCCTTTGCATACACAATTTTTTGTCTGGTAAAATAGCAGGCGCGTAATTCTTCATCGGTGAGGGAAAGAATTTTTCCAGGTGTAACAGTTCCGATTTTATTTTTTAATCGGTTAAATGCTGCGTAAGCAGCGGCCAGCGATACCTGCTGCTCTAAAATAGTCAGCACAAGTGTTTGAAAACTATTCGGACGAATCCATGGAGTAGGGTAGCCATGCGTTTGGATAATTTGCTTTAAGTCTTTATCTCGTTTTGCGAGAATATCACAAAAGGAATTAAAGTTGTCGGGGTTGAACTGTAAAAAACTCATTTGTTTTTAAATGCGGCGATGGCTTTTCTACTTTCTTCACTCAGTATCAGTCTTCCACTGATTGCGGCACGCTCTAGAAGTAATGTTTCCCAATGAGTAGTGTCTTTCCAAAAAATTGTTTTGAGTTCCTGTAACGCTGCTTCGCTGCTTGCAAGTAATCTTGAAACAATTCGGTTAATACCCTCGTCTAGTCCTTGTGTGTCTTCGTATAATTCTGCAAATAGTCCTTTTTGGTGCGCCCACTCTGCCGAACGCCATGCGGTTGCATCAAGCGC
>JBEDEC010000144.1:0-2974 GCA_041175905.1 Bacteroidota bacterium | reverse complement strand
TAACATGTGTAAGAACCATGCTCCCTTTTGATACGTCATATCATTTGTCACAGGTCCTTCTTCTGCGGTACGATTATCAATTATTTTATAAGTTGTGTCTTTGTTGTAAAAATTAAAAATGCGTGTACGTGCTTTTTTTAGTTCATCTATGTAAACACTTTCGCCATATGCATTTTCTTGGAATAGCATAGTGAAATAAGTTGCAAAGCCTTCACTTAACCAGGCATCATCCCAAGTTGTTTCAGTGACTGCATTGCCGAACCATTGGTGAGCGATTTCGTGAATAACCACATTTTTTGTTCGGTTATCACGTTTTCCGTTGACTAAATTTTCTGCGTAGAAAATAGCAGATGCGGTCTCCATACCTCCACTAACACTGGGCGACTGAATGTTTGCCAACTTTTCATAGGCAAAAGGTCCTATATAACTTGAGTAAAATTCTAAAACCTCTTTACTTGGGTATGCAAAATCATAAAATCCATTCTGCCGGTCTTGTGGGTATACCCAAGTTTGTATTTGCTTTCCATTAAAATAGTCCACATGCTGTACAGCAAATCTTGCAACCCCTAAAACAAATAACCAAGAGGAGATGGGTACCGATTGTTTCCAATGGGTTAGTTTTTGGTCTTTATTAATTATTGACTCCTCAATCAACAGGCCATTTGATACAGTTTGATAGTGGGTGGGGGCTTTAACTATAAATTCATTTGTTGCTTTATCGTAAGGGTGATCAACAGTGGGAAGCCAATGTCTAGTTCGATTTGGCCAGTTTTCATTAAAAAAGCAACGCTCTCCATATTTGTTAGGTCCAATTCTTAACCCATCGGCTGGAATACCTCTGTATTTAATGGTAAATGACGCTAGAGAATTTTGCTCAAATTTTTTGGGAAGGTCTATATACAGAACATCTTTTTGATGTTCAAACGTTATCGGATTGTTTTCATAAATAACAGCTTCAACTATCATTCCCTTTCCACCTCGGTCTGGGGTTCGGTTGATGAAGTCCAATCTTAAACGCTTGCTATCCCCAGTTTTAAATAAGACTTGTATGGTTGTTTCTCCAATTATTTCATCTGAATTATCTGAAAGGGTCAGCGCAAACGAATAATGCTGAATATCAATCGCATAGTTTCTCGGGTAATTGTCTGCAAAACATAGCTGAGATATAAAGAGTAAGGTAGCGATAAACGCTATGCGGGCGTATTTCATGGTAATAGGGTAACTTTTTTCAAATAATATCCATTGGGGTCAACTAGTGGCGGGGAACTACTTTGGATTTTTATGCCTTCTTTTCCTACTACCATTTTTTCTTTCCCCTTTGACGTACTAATTTCTACTGGTAAGGGCATAAAAAAGTTGTTAATTCGAATTTGGTACTGCTGGTATCCTACTTCTTTAATGGTAAATTCTATAACATCTGTTGTTCGTAGGTAAAAATCAAAAAATGGCTTTAAGTCATTATTTGCAGATTTACTAAACAGCTGCTCTACATCTTTTGATGTAACAAAGTTGTCATACGTATACGCAGAATCAGTTGCCAGTTTTTTCAGTGTAGGAAAAAAGATTTCATCGCCTAAAAGAAAACGAAGACTATGCATAAAGAATGATCCTTTGGTATAGATATCTGTCATCGCATAGGTTTCATCTTCTGAAAGTTCTTCGCCACCCACCATTGGCTTTTTATATTTAATTCCACGGCGATGCGCACTGATGATTCGATCGTATGCTGGTTGGCCCCCTAGTTCATAATGAGCGAGCGCCTCTGCATATGTTCCAATGCCTTCTTGTATCCACATATGGGCCCAGTCTTTATTCGTTACCTTATTCGCCCACCACTCGTGTGCGTATTCGTGAAAAAGGTTATCAGAGTATTCGCTATCTCCAATTCGGGTGTAGGTAAACTTATTTTGAAATGTAATGTTGGTCTGATGCTCCATTCCCGAATTTGGGACTTCGCTAATCCCTATTTTTTCTTTATACCAAGGGTACTCACCAAAATACTTTTCAAGAATATGTGTATCTCTGGCTTTTAGTTCAATCAATTTAGCCGCTTGAGCTGTATCTTCTTCCAGAACATAAAAAACAATTGGTACAGTGTGATTATTGATAGTTGTAAAATCTTTTTGTACTACTTTATACTTTCCAATATTAAATAGTATGCAATAGTTACTTATTGTATATCTGGTTTTCCAGTGATAGGTAGAAGTTCCTTTTCTAGTATTTACATTTTGTAGTAGTCCAGGTCCTGCTACTACTAAGTTTTGCGGAACGGTGATAAACATATCAACACCTTCATTTGGTTCGTCACTAGGGTGGTCTTTACAAGGGAAAAATATTCGGCCACCTTCTTTTTGACAATTTATAGCAACCCAAGGATTGCCGCTACGGTCTTGTGTCCAGGTAAAACCTCCTAGCCATGGCGGGCGCGCAGCAACAGGAGGCTCACCACTATAATTTATGCGAACTACAACCTTTCCCAATAATGACTCACTACTAGATGTAATAAATAATTTATGGTTCATATGTTCAAAGGCTGCTTTTTCCCCATTTATGGTAATTGCTGATACGCTGTAATGATTGATTAAATCAAGAAGAATTGTATCAGTTTTTTTGGCTAGTATCATCTCGACTTCAGTATACCCCTTTATTAAATGGGTTGTTATATCAACAGAAAGCGAAAGTGTATAATGTCTAATATCCATATTTGCCTGCAGGGGGTGTAGCTTTCCTCCAGATGAAAGTTTACTGATATCACGGTCTTGAGCAGAGATTTGAAGAGCAGCGGTAAAAGTAAGTAGGCAGAATAGTAACCCTAAGTATGATTGGTAGTAAAATTTTCTTGACATGGGGTTTTTAGTTTTACTGAAACTACAAAAAAATGAAGTCGTTTCGTCAATATATCAATTAGATAATACTTTACCCAATTAATCAAGTTGTAAAAATGAATAACCGTATTTTCTATTTTGCATACAGC
>JBEDEC010000143.1:0-4521 GCA_041175905.1 Bacteroidota bacterium | reverse complement strand
AAGTCAAGGCGAAAAATAAATTTCTACTGCTTTGTTCAATTTCATCTTCATCAGCAGCTTATTGCTGCAGTTACTTATGCCCACCAAAAAGGGCTGGTCTTGAAAGGGGACATTCCAATTGGTATTTACAGATACGGAGTAGATGCATGGGTAGACCCCTCACTTTATAATATGGATTGGCAAGCAGGCGCTCCACCAGATGATTTTACAGCGATAGGCCAAAACTGGGGCTTTCCTACTTACAATTGGAAAAAGATGCAAGAGGATAGTTTTTCTTGGTGGAAACAACGGTTTGAACAAATGAGCCGTTATTTTGATACTTTTCGAATTGATCATATACTTGGTTTCTTTAGAATTTGGAGCATCCCTACACATGCAGTGCAAGGTATTTTAGGAAGATTTGTGCCATGTTTACCTGTAGGAATAGATGAGTTTACGTCGAGAGGAATTCAATTTGATTATGCTCGTTTTTGCAAGCCCTACATTACAGATGAAGTACTTTGGGAAATTTTTGGTGAACAGCAGTTTGTAGTCAAGGAACAATTTTTGTTGAAAGACCAAAATGGTGCGTGGATAATTGCACCTTCTTTTGATACCCAACTAAAAGTTGAAGAATATTTTGAACATAATTCAGCACAAGGGATATCGCCTAAAGTCAAAGAGGGGATGTTCGAGCTAATTGCAAATGTTCTTTTATTTGAAGAACCAGGTTCATATCAAAAGCAATTTCATTTCAGAATTAGTATAGATAAAACCTGGTCGTTTAAGCAATGTGCTCCATATGTACGAGAGAAATTGATGGAGTTATATCACGACTATTTTTATAGAAGACAAGATCATTTTTGGTACCAGGAAGCCATGCAAAAGTTGCCTTTTTTAAAAGAGTCTACCAATATGCTAATCTGTGGTGAAGACCTGGGTATGGTTCCTCACTGTGTGCCAGATGTAATGCAACAAACAGGGATTCTTAGCTTGGAGATACAACGAATGCCAAAAGATCCAAACAAGTCATTTTTTAATCCTGCCGACTCTCCCTATCTAGCTGTAGTAACACCTTCTACGCATGATATGAGTACAATTAGAGGGTGGTGGGAAGAGAACAGCCAGCGCACGCAATATTTCTATAATCATGAAATGCATCAATGGGGTGACGCTCCCCAGTTTTGTGAAGCATGGATCAATCGCGCCATTGTGGAGCAACATTTAAATTCGCCTGCTATGTGGAGCATTTTTCAAATACAAGATCTCATGGGAATGAGCGAGTTGATCCGAAGAAATCACCCGGGTGATGAAAGAATTAATGACCCAGCTAATCCGAAGAATTATTGGCAGTATCGGATGCATATCAAAGTGGAGGAACTAATAGACAATAAAGCTTTTACAACATTAATTAGGGATGCTATTGTAAATGCAGGCCGTGTATAACAAGATTCCTCGAATTATCTTTGCATAAATCATTTTATGCAGGTTCGCTACTGGACGCACCAACTTAAATTTCGTTATCCTTTCACCATTTCAAAGGGAACTAAAACTCATCAGCCCACGCTAATTGTTGAATTATCATTAGGTAATTGGAAAGGATATGGGGAGGCCCCCTCCATTTCGTATTATCCAGAAAGTTCGCTAGAAAAGATGACTGCTCTTTTGGAGAGTAAAAAATTGGGTATAGAAAAATTCGCGTTCACTGATCCTGAGCGTTATTGGCATTATTTACATCACTTGATACCTGGCTCCAATTTTCTAATTGCTGCACTAGATATTGCGGGATGGGATTTGTTTGGAAAAATGAAAAATAGATCACTTCAATCCATTTGGGGGATAAGTAATCAAGCGGGGCCAAAAACAGACTACACGATTGGGATTGACTCTGTAGCAATGATGGCAACTAAAATGCAAGAACGAGACTGGCCCATCTATAAAATCAAAGTGGGAACGCCTAGTGATCTTAACATACTCTCATTCTTGCGATCAAAATCAGATAAACCATTCCGGGTGGATGCAAATGCTGGATGGACGCTTGATGAAGCCTTATTATTAATTCCAAAATTAAAGGAGCTGGGCGTTGAATTAATTGAGCAGCCACTTGCTAAAGATAATTGGGAAGGGATGCGCATTTTAAAAGAAATGAATCTGATTCCCCTTTTTGCAGATGAAAGTTGTGTTACAGAGAAAGACGTAGCTAAATGTGCTCTCTACTTTAATGGGATCAATATTAAATTGACAAAGTGCGGTGGTATAACTCCAGCCAAACGAATGATTACAGAAGCACGCAGTTTAGGTTTGCAAATAATGCTTGGGAGTATGAATGAGTCAACAATAGGTTCCGCAGCATTAGCGCAGCTTCATCCATTGGCAGATGCCTTAGACATGGATGGCCCCTTGTTATTAGAACAAGATGTAGCGACAGGACTTCATTATGACAACGGTTTTGTAATTCCTTCCAAACTACCTGGACTGGGCGTGCACTATACCGGAATTTTAAATAGTGAACATTAGGAGCAAAAATGTGTTTATAAAGTTGTAAAGAAATTAAAATGGCTTGGAAAAATCAGCTTGAATTTATTAAGGCATTGGAAGAGGGTGGTGAATTAATTCGTATCAAAGAGTTTGTTGATCCAAAGTTAGAAATAGCAGAAATCACTGACAGGATAAGTAAGTCTGGAGGTGGGGGAAAGGCACTTTTGTTTGAGAATACGGGTACTGATTTTCCAATTTTGATCAACGCATACGGCAGTGAGCGACGTATGTGTATGGCGCTTAAAGTAGACCATCTAGATGCTGTAGCAAAAGAAATTGAAGATTTATTTAAACTATTGGCATCTCCAAAGGAGAATATCATCGATAAACTCAAATTATTACCCAAGCTCGGACAATTTGCAAGTTGGATGCCAAAAGTGATTAAAGGCAGAGGTGATTGTCAGGAGTGTATAATGGAGAACCCCGATCTTTCCAAGATTCCTGTTTTGACCTGCTGGCCAAAAGATGGAGGACCCTTTATCACCCTCCCTGTAATACATACAAAAGATCCAGAAACGCAAAGCAGAAATGTGGGCATGTATCGAATGCAAGTATTTGGCCCGACGCTAACAGGAATGCACTGGCACAAACATAAAGTAAGTGCGAAGCATTTTTCCGCCTACAAAAAAAGTGGTAAACTGATGCCCGTTGCTGTAGCATTAGGAGGAGATCCAGTATACGCCTACAGTGCAACAGCCCCATTGCCAGAAAATGTAGACGAGTACATGTTGGCAGGATTTTTACGAAAAAAGAAAGTGGAATTGGTAAAATGTATTACGCAACCTGAAATTGAAGTGCCAGCTGATGCCGATATTATTATTGAGGGATATGTGGATCCTTCCGAAGACTTAATTTGGGAAGGACCATTTGGCGATCATACAGGATATTACTCCTTGCCCGACTGGTATCCTCGTTTTCATGTAACAGCCATCACACATAAAAAAAATGCTATATACCCAGCAACAATTGTTGGTATTCCTCCTCAGGAGGATGCTTGGTTAGGAAAAGCCACTGAACGTATTTTTCTGGCTCCAATCAAAATGACGATGGTTCCAGAAATCAAGGACATGGACATGCCTGTTGAAGGAGTCTTTCATAACCTAGTTATTACGCAAATCGATAAAGAATATCCAGGACAAGGTCAAAAAGTGATGAATGCCATGTGGGGAGCTGGGCAAATGATGTTCAATAAGATTCTGGTGCTTGCAGACCAAGGTGTAAAGATTCAAGATTATTTATCGCTTGCTCAGTATGTATTTTCCAATCTAAATCCTGCCACTGATATTAGTTTTTCAACAGGGCCAATGGATGTGTTGGATCACAGCTGTTCTAAGTTAGGATTTGGCGGAAAAATGTGTATTGACGGTACAAAGAAATTAGAAGAGGAAGTAGATGAAAATTATAGAAACCCTCAAACTCTTCCTGCATCAAAAGAAATTGAAGAACAGCTATTACAGCAGTATACAGAGATCAAAGCAGTATTTGCAGGGTTATTGGATAAAGGTATTTCTTGTATAATTCTCTCCGTTAAGAAAGATAAGTCAGGCCATATCCGACAACTTCATCATTCAATTGCTGCAGGCACCAATATGCAAGCAATTAAAATGATCTTGTATGTGGAGCATACCGTTGAACCTTCAGATTTACCAACAAGTCTCTGGCGTTTCTGTAATAATCTTGATCCCAAAAGAGATTCTCATTTATTTCAATCAGACTCTTACCCTTATGTAGCTTGCTTGGGATTAGATGGTACTCGTAAAACGAAAGAATTAGATAATTTTCAAAGAGATTGGCCAAATATCATTGTAGCAGATGATGACACAATAAAAAAGGTAGACGAAAAGTGGAATGCATTAGGGATAGGCCCTTTCATACCATCTCCATCACTTAAATATAAATCCCAACTCTATGGGGAAGAAGCTGTCGTGGGCGCTTAAACTTTTTTTATTACTTTTTCTTTTTGGTGCTTTATTTCTTCCTGTAAAAGCCACTCAAGAGAAGGTA
>JBEDEC010000142.1:0-3613 GCA_041175905.1 Bacteroidota bacterium | reverse complement strand
GTCCAAACAGTAACGACACTTCCGAAACAAAGTGTGGCTGCAACTACGGCGCCTGCGGTTACAACAAAAAATTCGCCGAATTTATCGGGGCAGTCTGGCATCCAGACTCCTCTTGAGGTTCCGGCAAAAACAAAAACGTCGTCAATTGTTCCGAATACTGGTTCTGACAGCAGACAAGGTTTGATCAAAGCATATTTCATTACCCATCACCTGCAAGCCCGGCAGGGCTGCATGTGGTAAGGACGGGTTTCACTTCCTATGGGAAAGGCCATATTTTACACCTCTGCAGAGCCGAAACTACTGTACCAATCATTACCAAATTTTGAACGAATGATTACGTCGGCAAAACGAAAAGAACTGCCAAATTTGGTAGTAATCGGCTCGATGGAAATGGCTCCCCATGTGGGTGAAGTTTACAGTTACATTCTCGGTTTTTTTTTAAACTTTTTTCTTCTTCTTCTTCTTCTTCTTGTTTCGTCAACTCACCTACAGACCACAATTCGCAACGGATTTTGACGTATTATGGCTCAAAAGACGTGGTTTGGCCCAAGGATGTGCCTTTTGAGGGTCCGAAATTTTAAAATCAACTTTTAGGGGTTCAAAATGTCAAAAAACTGCCCCAGTAGGGAAATCCCAGCCAACACGAAAATGTCCGAAAATGCTGAATAACTTTGTATTTACGCAAAATACACCACTAGTTGTAATGAATCACTAGTAGGAAATCGGGTGTGCTCTTTCCGAATCGATAGTTTATTTTCCCCCGAAACGCCATCTGGTGGAGGAAATCTACATTTGTTGACATCACCCTAGCGGATTTATCGCCAGAATTTGCCCAAAAAGCCTATTTAAAGTCTATCACGTGTAGTTTAAGCAAGGAAAGGGACACAGTTTACTCCTTGAACACATATTATACCTTCATATCTGTCAATTTGCTCTAGTTTTAATATAGTTGGCCAGTAATCCGTTGTAGGTTTTCAGGCCGGGATCGGGTATACGGAAAAAGCAGAAAAAGCGGCGTATTCACCAACAATAGTTGTGTTTCAAGTTCGTTGGAATTAGATTCCGGATAGATTTTGGATATGTTAATCTCAATAGTACATATTTGCAATAAAATATGAGTGAAATTCATTGATTTGTGATAGAATTGTTTAAAATTTGGCAGTTCGTTACCGGGTCTCCATAGTAACCAACGCATCACTTCACTGACGTCATTGGTGTGTCTTAATTACCGCGCTGGACTGCACAGGACCTATTCGCTCAAAATATTTGACAGCGTTTAGCTACAAGATACTCGTGTTTTCTTGTGTAGTTTGAGCGAGGAGAGTGACATAATAATTAACTCCGCAAACACGTAGTATACCTCCCAATCTGCCAATATGCCCAGTTTTAATATTTTTGGCCTGTAATACCTAGCAATTTTTCAGGCAACTATCGGGTTTACGGTCAAGCCGAAAAAGCGGCAGATTCAAATGGAATCCGCGCGAATTTTTTATACGAGTATATTTTTATTACACATTTGCATTAAAATCAGGGCGAAATTCATTGAATTGCGACAAGTTTTTTTAGAATTGGCAGTCCGTTAGCGGGTATCCATAGTGACGAATGCATTGACGTCATGCATTCGTTGGTGTCAAGTGACTGTGTCGATGAGGGCAATAGCTAGTGAATCTTGAAGCGCACTGCCCACCGATACGGCGCTGCCTTTCAAGTTTTACATACAATAGAGGTATTGTAAAAACCACAAATATTTATTGAAGCGAGTAGTAGAAGAGAGTATGATTTTATAAAACGGCAAATAATGTATTTTAGCACCGTACGGTACGTGTTATGTAGGCCTAAAAATACAATATGTAGACGTATTTTATCATAAACCGTATAACTTCACGAGTAATCACAAATAATCGGCAAATACAAAACAAAGAAATCATTCGATTCAAATTGTGCCGTTAACTTACGTCTTTCAAGTTTCAAAGCTACAACCTGGAACCGCATTCTACATTACGGTAAGCAAATTTACTTACTTCTTTTTATCGGACGCGTTAAAGTCGTCTGCGGAGTGGGTAATGCAGTTTCAGAATTAACTATTCGAACTATTTTATTGTATGAGAGGTAAAAATATTTTTGTTGTAATATAGACCTTCATCATTGGACAATGTTAATTAAACAGAGCAAGATATGACAAATGTTGAAATGTGAAGTCAAGTATAGTTCAAAGCTTAATTGAACCACGAAAACCCTAACCAGTATATAACGCTTACTCTTCGATTTGACGTTCGATTTGACAAATGATCAATCAATACCGACTACACTTTGCCTATTTGTAAATACCGCGATTAATTACGCAAGTTGATGCGTAGCCTCATGAATACTATCGTTCATCCTCACCTCGCTCATATACGCCAGTGTCTGTGAAAAAGCATTCATCAGTTATTTAGCTGTTTGGCAGACTTTGAAAATAGGCACTCTAAATCTCCTCACTCATTTTCATTCTTTCATCCTGAGTGAGGAAATTATTATGGATGCAACTATAGTCCGAGTGAAGCAATTGTTTTTGCGATTTGTAAAATGTTTCACCAAGTATTTTCAAAATGCCTTACCAACAAATACCATGCTGTCAGCGAGCAAAAGCATCACGTACTTATCTAGGCCTATCCGTTTGGCGTCTATATAATACCCGTTCCCAAGCAGATTGCATTATTTAAAAAAAATCCTAGCACTGTTATATGGTACTACAACCATTCTGGCGGCAATAGCAAACACACAATTAATTGATTCAGCCGTAAATATCAACAGATAGGCAAGCGATCTGCAGAGGAGCAGTGAGGGGGCGCCATGAAGGGGAAAAAGAAGAGAAAAAGGAAAGAAATAAAAGTTGATGGGAAGACACTGTAAAGTGTAATTTAGTTTCGTGATGGTGCCCCTCGATCCCTACCCTCTAAATAGACTATATATTAGAGCTGCATGGGGTGCCAAGGGGAGAATCAGGAGAATAGATGTTATTCTAAAAAATGACAACATATAAACCAAACAAAAATTTTAAACGAGTCAATGAGATTATGAGAAGCTCATCAATTATGGAATATGTAACATTCTGACATCCCATTGTGTGTTGATGATTTAGAACAATAATTAGAATTACCTGGTTAAATATGTTTACTACGAAAGCTAATTTATTAGACCACGTTACACGCACTAACATTAGGGATGATGCTACACCATTCATTGCTTATCCAAACCAATTCCTTTAAAAAGACAAATAATTGACAGCTTTAGGTGAGAGGGCATATATGACGTGTTTCACGTTTATCACTATACTAAATCTATAATAATCGTAGGCCTAAATGACCTGATGTGATTTCAGCTTGCGTTTTCCCTTTATATTTAAATTCAAGAAAGCAAACGTGAAAATTTTAGTAAAGATTTCTGCTGCAAAAACAGCAAATATCAATTTAAAAAACTCAACAGTTTATAATAAAGGTAAGGACCTCATTATCACACTTAGAAAACGGCAAAAATCATTTTGTACGTGGTATTGTTGCAATAAGTGCCAGATAATTTATGCTATTAGTATAAGAGTCCTTACCCTAACGATCGAGCTGCATGTGTTCTGAAT
>JBEDEC010000141.1:0-3746 GCA_041175905.1 Bacteroidota bacterium | reverse complement strand
TGTTTACAAATAACTGGCGATTTAAAGAAATTTCAACAAGGAAACGAAACCGTTCAGGTGACTGCGGTTTATGGGGGGGCTTCCATTGTCGGCCAAATTAAAGACCTGAAAAGAGGTACGCAAGTGGTTGTAGCTACGCCCGGTAGATTAATTGATTTGATCGAACGTCGTGCCATCAATTTAGAGAATATTGAATATGTGGTGTTAGACGAAGCCGATGAAATGTTGAATATGGGTTTTCAGGAGGATATTGAGTTTATACTTCAGAATACGCCTAAACGAGAAAGCACTTGGCTGTTTAGTGCAACAATGCCTCCAGAAATTCGTAAGGTTAGTAAAAAATATATGCAATCACCTGTTGAGGTGACGATTGGTAAAGTGAACGAGGGAAATGCAGCCATTGATCATCAGTTTTATCAAACGCAACATCACAACCGGTATGAAGTGTTGAAGCGTATCATTGATTTTAATCCTGGCATGTTTGCAATTGTATTTGCTAGAACCAAAGCAGATGCCCAAGAGATTGCAGAAAAGTTAACACGTGAGGGGTACGACATAGATGCAATTCATGGTGATTTAACACAAGCCCAACGCGACAAAGTGATGGGTGCTTTTCGTGAGCGTGTGTTGAAGTTATTAGTAGCCACAGATGTTGCAGCACGTGGGATAGATGTAAAAGACATTACGCACGTAATTAATTATGAACTGCCTGATGACACAGAGGTGTATACGCACAGAAGTGGTCGTACAGGTAGAGCAGGTCGTAGCGGGTTATGTGTGTCAATCGTGACTCCAAAGGAAATGTATCGATTAAAGCAAATAGAACGATTGGTCGGAACTCGTTTTCACCGTATGGACATTCCTTCGGGAAAAGACGTTTGTCGGAAGCAGTTTTTTCATTTTACGGATAAGTTACTCCAAGCAGATATTACACACGGCGAGTATGAGACCTATGTGCCAATGCTTCGAGAAAAATTTCAGGATGTTAGTAAGGAAGAAATTTTAAAGCGTGTTGCTGCATTGGAATTTGATCGTTTTTTGCGGTATTATGAAAATGCCTCTGATTTAAATTTAAGTGGAGCACAGGGCCAAGGCCGAGCAGAGGGAAAAGGAAGTAGAGAAGGACGTGGAAATAGGCAACAGGGAAGTGGAGGCTACCAACGCTTATTTGTCAACTTGGGAACAAAAGATGGATTTTATAAAGCAAGCCTACTACAATTTATCTTGGACATGAGTGAGCTCCCAAAATCTGTATTGGGAAAAGTAGATTTAAAAGAAAAAAACAGTTGGATTGAAATTGAGCAACGCTCTGCTTCCAAAATGATCAAATCGTTGGATGGGAAAAGTTTCAAAGGTCGCAGAATTCGTATGAATGATGCAGACCAGAACAGCTTCCCCAAAAAACGATAGGGATAGGTTTAAATTTTACCTTTGCACTCTATACGTATGAGTGCAACCTCTTCTGAATCATTACAAATTTTATGGCAAAAACGGCCCTTTATCATCAGCGGTCCTTGTAGTGCTGAAACAGAAGATCAACTTAGAGAAACTGCTTTTCAATTAAAGGGGACTAACCGCGTTGATTTATTAAGAGCGGGAATTTGGAAGCCTCGAACAAAGCCTGGTTTATTTGAAGGAGTTGGCGCAAAAGGGCTAGCTTGGCTTGAGCAGGTATCAAAGGATACAGGTCTTCCCACCACAGTTGAAGTTGCCAATGCTAAACAAGTTGAAGACGCGCTGAAACATAATGTTTCTGTGTTGTGGATTGGGGCTCGCACAACGGTCAATCCATTTAGTGTGCAAGAGCTTGCTGATTCTCTTCGCGGAGTAAAAATTCCTGTGTTAATTAAAAATCCAATTAACCCCGATTTAGACCTCTGGACAGGTGCAGTGGAGCGGATTGCGGGGGCAGGAATTGAATTGATTGGTCTTATACACAGAGGGTTTAGCACATTTGGAGAAACCGGATACCGCAATAATCCGTTGTGGCAATTAGCAATTGAAATGCATTTACGCCATCCTGATTTATTGTTCTTGACGGATCCCTCACACATTTGCGGAAGAAGAGATATCATTCCAGAAACCATTCAGCGTGCGATTGATTTGGGTAGCGATGGACTAATGATTGAGTGTCACCGCGATCCTGATCAAGCATGGAGTGATGCGGCACAACAATTGACCCCATTACAATTACAACAGATTTTTGAAAAAGTTATTTGGAGAAAAGTGGATAGTTCCTCCTCCCAATATCATACGGCTTTAGATGCTCTTCGAAGAGAAATCAATCAATATGATGAGGAAGTGTTACAAATTTTATCCAGAAGAATGCGAGTGGCTGAAAAAATTGGTCAATATAAAAAGGAGCATCAAATAACAATACTTCAAACAGCTCGCTGGCAAGAATTATCAAGAAGGGTTCTTGAAAAATCTGAACAGTTGGGGCTTACTACAACTTTTTTGACACAGTTTTTGGCAGCTATTCATATGGAGAGTATCACACACCAAAAAAGTGTATTGGATCAACTTCAAAAAAAGCCATAACGTGAAAAAGAGAATATTTAAAGTGGGTGGGTCTGCTACCACTTTTTATTTTAATACGCAATTTCGTTTTCTTTCCAAGCTTGTAAACAGGCATTCTGCTGTTTTGCTAACGGATGAGCATGTTTACAAATTTCACCAAGCAAAATTTGCTGGATGGAATGTGATTGTATTGAAAGCCGGTGAACAATTTAAGATTCAGGCTACAGCAGATGCTATTATAGAAAAGTTGCTGGAGATGGGTGCTGATCGAAGTACAATGCTCATTGGAGTGGGAGGAGGAGTTATCACAGACTTAACGGGATATGTAGCGTCTGTTTATATGAGAGGGTTATCATTTGGTTTTGTGCCTACCACACTACTCGCGATGGTTGATGCCTCAGTTGGGGGAAAAAATGGTGTCAACCACGGCGCCTTTAAAAACATGGTTGGTACAATTCGGCAGCCTGCATTTCTTCTTATTGATTATTCCTTTCTGCGAACACTTCCTCTTGCTGAATGGCAAAATGGATTTGCAGAAATTATCAAACATGCTATTTGTTTTGACCGTGCTCTTTTTCAACAGCTTGAAAAAAAGACCTTGGACAATTATCAAAGAAATACAGCTGCCATCGATGTGCTTGTTCAGCGAAATATTGTATTGAAAATGAACGTTGTGAGGTTGGATGAAAAAGAAAACGGAAAACGAAAGCTTTTGAATTTCGGGCATACGATTGGTCATGCACTCGAAATGAAATATGAGCTTTCACATGGACAGGCAATTTCTTTAGGAATGGTATTTGCAGCCAAAATCTCTACGGTAGTTCAATCCTTTAAACATTTAGATCGGTTACAACGCTTACTACAATCATACGGGTTACCTACGCAAGCATCAGTCAATTGGAAGAAACTGATTGCTGCCATGCGTATGGATAAGAAGAAAAAGGGAGACCGGTTAAACTATATTCTCGTTGATAAAATTGGGCATGCGTTGCAAATAGAAATGACATTTAAGAAATTAGAAAAGCTTTTAAACGCGGAACTTTGATTGCTACTCTTCGATCTTCAAGTTTGCAAGGAGCTGTTCTCGCTCCACGATCAAAAAGTGTGATGCAACGAGCCTGTGCAGCGGCTTTACTTGCTGGTGGCGAAACAATTTTAGAGACACCAGGTAATTCGCAAGATGACCTTATTGCGCTTTCTATAATTCAGCAATTAGGTGCAACTGT
>JBEDEC010000140.1:0-4262 GCA_041175905.1 Bacteroidota bacterium | reverse complement strand
ATGCGGGAGGCAAAATTAATGGGCAAAACTTATTTTTGCGGTCTTACCCGGAACATTCATCTTTATAGTTAACAAAATCAATCCAGGGAAGTTCATCAATCATGGCTAGAATAATTGGCGTTGCGAATCAAAAAGGGGGGGTTGGAAAAACGACCACAGCAATCAACCTTGCTGCAAGTTTTGCAGTGTTGGAATACAAAACTTTATTAGTAGATGCAGATCCGCAAGCCAACAGCACCACAGGAGTAGGATTTGATTTGCACAATATCACACAAAGCCTTTACGATTGCATGGTTAATCAAGCAAGAGCAAAGGATGTTATTTTAAAGACTGAGATTCCGAATCTTGATTTAATCCCTTCACATATTGATTTGGTGGGTGCTGAAATAGAAATGATCAATCATCCTAACCGTGAAACTGTTTTAAAAACACTCTTGCAAGAAGTACGGAACGAATATGATTTCATCATCATTGATTGTTCTCCTTCGTTAGGTTTGATTACTGTAAACGCATTAACTGCAGCAGATTCTGTAGCCATACCCGTTCAATCGGAATTCTTTGCACTGGAAGGACTTGGCAAACTGCTCAATACTATCAAAATTGTTCAAAGTCGCCTTAATACTTCATTAGTCATCGAAGGTATTTTAATGACCATGTACGATGGAAGACTTCGTTTATGTAACCAAGTAGTGAGTGAGGTGCGTCGTCATTTTGAGGATATGGTTTTCTCTACCATTGTTCATAGAAATGCGCGTCTTGCAGAAGCTCCCAGTACCGGAAAGCCTGTTATTCTCTATGATGCCAATAGCAAGGGAGCCGCTAATTATTTGAATCTTGCCAAGGAGATTCTGCAAAAGAATAACATGACAAGAATGAAAAATGAAGAAAAGATCCTCCAACCCTAACGCATGAGTACTCCAAAATCAAATAAAGATCAATTAGGCAAAGGCATTCGTTCGTTGCTACAGAGTATTGATACTGATTTAAAAACTACTAGTGGACAATTAAAGCCCTCGGTAGTTGAAAATGTTACATCTAGCTCTCGGATTGCAGTAGAAGAGATTGAACCCAATCCAAAACAACCGCGTCACGATTTTGATGAAAACGCATTGAAAGAGCTAGCAACTTCCATCAAATTACATGACATCATACAGCCCATTACTGTCTCAAAATTAACCACAGGCAAATACCGGTTGATTTCTGGTGAAAGAAGATGGAGAGCTGCCAAGATAGCGGGTCTAAAAGACATTCCTGCCTTTGTACGACAGGCCAATGACCAGCAATTACTTGAATTAGCCTTATTAGAAAACTTACAACGTGAAGACCTCAATGCCATGGAAGTTGCATTGAGTTATAAGCGTATGATGGATGAGCTAGAGTATACACAAGAGCAAGTAGCCGACCGAATGGGAAAAGACAGAAGTACAGTGGCCAATATTATCCGTTTACTTCGCCTTCCACCCGATATTCAATTATCAGTTAGACGGGGTGAGCTCTCAATGGGACATGCCCGGGCATTGATCGCGCTTGATGTTGTAGACGCACAATTGGTGGCTTTCAAAGAAATAGTGGCAAAGGGATTGTCTGTTCGCCAAACTGAAGCATTGGTGCAGCAACTAAAAAAGAGTTTACCCGCTGTTAAAAAAACTACAAATTCCACCTCCTCATCTCCCTTCAAGAGAATTGAGGATAAATTAGCTTCACATTTCAGCACACGTGTTAAGATTAAGACAAATAAAGATGGAAGTGGTCAGCTGGTTATTGAATACTACACACAAGAAGAGTTCAATAAAATACTTGGATTATTGAACGCGCCCCTGGACTAATGAAACTTTTTTTGCAAGGCGGAGTCATTTTAATTTTAATTGTACTGCTGGGACATTCAGCGTATGCACAGCGTAACGACAGTACGGCTACATCAAAAAACAAATACGAAGCAGCGCAGGCAGCACATAGCCCCAAAAAAGCAGCAATTCGCTCTGCCTTATTACCAGGACTTGGCCAGATCTACAATAAAAAATATTGGAAGCTTCCTATTGTTTACGGGGCAATTGGCGCAAGCGGTGCAATCTTTTTTTACAACTTAACAAATTACCAAGATACACGATTCGCTTACCGAGTTAAATACAATATGCGAGTAAATGGAACGGATTCCTTACTCTTCAATACAATCAAATCGAATTTAAAGCCCTTACCTGAAGAAAGTTTACGCTACTACCGTGATCAGTTTAGACGTGATATCGACTACTCCGCTTTGTTTTTTTTATTACTCTGGGGGCTTAATGTGATGGATGCAGCAGTAGATGCTCATTTAAAAACATTTGATGTAGGCCCTGATTTGAGTTTACAACTAAAAGCTGGCTACAGTGAATTAGCTAATACGAATGGTCTAAGCGTCAAATTAAGAATTGGAAAATAAATGAGTTTCAAATTATGAAGATCGCATTGATTGGAACGGGCAAAATGGGAAGAGCAATCCAGGAAATTGCGCAACATCGAGGGCACCAAATTGCTTTAGCAATTGACAGCTCTACACAACATTTATTAACCAGCGAGTCACTAAAAGCAGCAGATGTAGCCATTGAGTTTACCAGTCCACATAGCGCATTTCAAAATGTTACCCGTTGCCTCGAAGCAGGAATCCCAACAGTATGTGGCAGCACAGGATGGACCACATCGTTAGAATCAGCCGCAGCACTATGTCGCCAACGGAGCGGTTCCTTTATTTATGCCAGTAATTTCAGCATTGGAGTCAATCTATTTTTTGAACTCAATAAAAAATTGGCTTCCTTGATGGCCGCACAACCCAATTACGAAGTGATACTGGAGGAAATTCATCACACACAGAAAAAAGATGCTCCTAGTGGCACAGCTATTACACTAGCAGAACAAATTTTAGACCTTCTTGATAGAAAAAAACAATGGGTGAATGACATTAGTGACAATCCGGAAGATCTTGAAATTATCAGTCAGCGGATTGACCCCACCCCTGGTACACACAGTATCAAATACTCCTCAGTTATTGATGATATCGAGATTATTCATACTGCACATAATCGAACAGGATTTGCAGCCGGAGCAGTTAGAGCAGCGGAGTACATTGTAGATAAAAAGGGAGTCTTTACAATGAAAGACGTGTTAGGACTTTAATTAATCACTGACATCCTAATACCTGACACAAAGTTTGTTCCAGCGCCGGACCCCGAAGATTTTTTGCAATAATTTTTCCAGTAGGATCAACTAAAAAATTATATGGTATTCCGGTCACTTTATAAATACGGGCTGCTTCATTGCTCCAATACTTTAGATCACTGACATGCGTCCAGGTTAACCCATCTTTACGTATAGCCTCTAACCACTTGCCGCGTAAATCTTCCCTGTCTAATGAAACGCCCAATACGGTAAAATTTTTTGCTTTAAACTTATTGTAGTTGTAAACCACATTTGGATTTTCTTGTCTGCAAGGCCCACACCAACTTGCCCAAAAATCAACTAACACATATTTCCCTCGAAAAGAGGATAAAGAGACCATTTTACCACTAGTATCAGGTTGCGTAAAATCGATAGCTAGTGATCCCACTGCACCTACTTTTGCCTCTTGAATAATCGTGTTGATTTGTTGCCCCACCGACCCTTTTTTGTTTTCGGCAGACAACAGTTCAAATCTTTTTTCCAGCAATAGTGGATCACTGGTGAAACCATAGGTGGCTGCTAGTACAAATGGTGTTACGGGCGAACCGGGCGCACGTGCTACCAACGCATCAATCTGTTCTTGCATACGCGTATTAGCATCAGTATAGATTTGCACTAAGCTATCTCTTGCGGGACCCGCAGCGGCTTCATTGATTGCATTGGCCTGCGCATTGCGGAGTTGTACATAAGGTAAAAATTGAGTGACAAATTCTTTGAATACTATATGAGAGGGGCTTCCGGTAAGTATCCACTCGAGAGGGTTTCCCTTTTGTCCTTTCAACTGCATCGGCGCATTCTCCAAAAACAATTCAGCCGGCTGCTGCTGATCTCCCACAAAAAGAAAGAGAAGCATGGGCTCTGCTAGTTCTCCACGCAACGTAAATTGATTATTAAAAAGTAGAGTAGTAGCAAAGGGCATATTCTCGCCGCTTCTGAACAATCGCACCTGTGCGCTATCGGAAAAACCGGTAAGCGAACCCGTAAGTTCAAATTTTTTTGTGGCTTGTGCTTGTGCATCAAAGAAAAAAAACGTTGCAACAAATCCAAGTACCAATCTACAAATCAATAAA
>JBEDEC010000139.1:0-2712 GCA_041175905.1 Bacteroidota bacterium | reverse complement strand
CACCCGGTCCTACTTCCAGCAATTGTTGAAAGGGGCGTTGCTGTAATGCAGCTACAATTTTTTTACAGATGTTCTCATCGTGCAAAAAGTGCTGTCCCAATGACTTTTTTAGGGTGTACATCTCTGCAAATGTACTCGGATTGGCCAAGCAATAATCCGTAATTTTACAGTAATCCTTTACCATGAATACTAATAAACCCGTTATAGGCATTTCCTGTGGTGATTTGAATGGGATCGGTATAGAGCTGATCATCAAAACTTTTATGGACAATCGCATGCTTGATCACTGTACGCCTGTGATTTTTGCCTCCAATAAGGCCATTAATTTTTATAAAAAAACAATTCCAGAATGCAACTTCAACTATGCTAGTTGCAAAGAACTGAACCGTATCAATCATAAACAGATTAATGTATTCAATTGCTGGGAAGAAGATGTAGAAATTCAACCAGGACAACTCACAGCGGATGGAGGTAAATACGGAATTCTCTCTTTACAGACAGCTGTTGCAGCAATAAAGCAAAAACAAATTGATGGGCTGGTTACTGCGCCTATCCATAAAAAGAATATTCAGTCATTTGATTTTTCACATCCTGGACATACTCCCTATTTGCAACAAGTGTTTGGGGTGAAAGATGTAGTGATGCTGATGGTGGCAAATGATTTTAGAATTGGATTAGTAACAGAACATGTTTCCGTTGCACAAGTGGCGGGTCAGTTAACGAAAGAACGAATTTTAAACAAGCTACAAGTCCTCAATCAAAGTCTGCAAAAAGATTTTGGGATTGACAAGCCGCGTATTGCAGTATTAGCACTCAACCCGCATGCAGGAGATGAAGGTTTAATTGGAAAAGAAGAGGAAACAATCATTCGTCCTGCTATTAAGGATGCAAAAAATAATAATATACTAGCAGTGGGGCCTTACTCTGCTGATGCATTTTTTGCGAGAGGCAGCTACGAACAATTTGATGCCGTATTAGCTATGTATCATGATCAAGGATTGATCCCCTTCAAGACCATTGCAGCGGGTGAAGGAGTGAATTTTACTGCAGGTCTTCCCGCTGTTCGTACATCACCCGATCATGGTGTAGCTTTTGATATTGCGGGAAAAAATCTTGCCGACCACCAGTCTTTTATTACTTCCATCTTTGAATGTGTAGATATAATCAACCGACGTAATGGTTTTGCAGAAATGCGCAGCAACCCACTTCGCAAAGCTTCTAAGGCTATGCTCGCAAATGCAAAAGATGAGGCGCTGGAAGATTAACTACTGTAACTGCGCGTCAGTTACTCCTTTGTTGATCAGATAGGATTTATACAAAATCTCCACTTTCCCTTTTTGAGGGCCTTTAGGACTGTTGTTTTTTGCACTCCCATTATCGTAATCCAGCGTCGTGCCTTTGGGTAATTTAAAATCACGCGTATTAAATTCGACTACGACTTTATCTGGCAATCCCCAATTTGTATAGGCACCATATCGCATTTGAATTTCATAAGTGCCATTTTCACGTGTACTGATTAAGGAACGAAGTACCACCAGCTTTGCAGGATCGATATACAAGGTTGCACGTGTAATTTCTTCTGCATCATTGATAGGGAACACTTTCACAATCTGACAAGTGATCCCATCAATACTTGTAGTACCGGCGTCGATGGCTTCAAAATTTTGCAAGCCCAAAACATTATTCAAATTAATATTCACCGTCCCCTTAGGAACAAAAGAAACTCCTTTTTGATTTTTGATTTTGAGCTGATCTGGCTTACGGTAATAAATAGTAACCAGCGAGACAGGCGCTTTTATAAAAAGTACATTTGTTTTTAATTGAGCAACTGCACTGTAATTATTTACCAGATCATATTTCTTTTTTACACCAGCTAATAAAGTGTTTGGATCAATAGCTGCCTGTGCAGAGATAAATCCAGTGAACAGTAACAAGCTGGCAAAAATTGCTCTCAGCATAAAATATCTTTTTTTCTATAGCCTATCACAGACAGACTCACAAAAAATAAGGTATAACCTACTAGTATGAGTCCACTCTTTAATAGCGCCATTGGGTTTTCAATCGATCCGTTGATGGTAACGCCCTCTGCATTTTTCTCCACGTAAAAAAATCCCTTCCAGCCCAACATATGTGTAGTGAAAGACCAGGGGTTGATGGTTTGTTCAAAGACCGGAACTTTTAATTGCTGAATGATGGTAAAAACAATCACTATACACACTGTGGCCACAATAGGACCCAATGCATTCTCTGCATAAACCGAAAGAAATAGCGCCATTGATGTAATCATCGTAAGAGCTAATGCAGCATAAATAAATGCCCCGATAAACCGCCAAAGTACATCGTGTTGACTAATGATATGCAAATCGGTTTCTCTAAAAACTACCAAATCTTCTTGTCCAAATAAAAGCAAGCTACCGAACAAAGCAAATAGCGCCATCCATAATAACAATAAGAGTACATACACAGTACTTGCAGAAAATTTAGCAAGCAACAAAGTGGTACGCGAAGTGGGCTGTGCTGCTAACATTCGTAATGTGCCCGTTTGCGCTTCGCCCGCAATCATATCACCTGCAATGAGTGCAACTAATAAAGGAACATGAATCAAAATCAAATGTAAAATGGCAACACAAACAAAATACCCATTCAGAATCTGTTGCTCAGGAATTTCAAATGTATCGGCTTGGCTATCTGTGAAAAATCGGATAAACTCGG
>JBEDEC010000138.1:0-5310 GCA_041175905.1 Bacteroidota bacterium | reverse complement strand
TTAAAGCGGTGCGTAGCTCATTTATATTACTTTTTGTTTGTTCGTTAACCTTAATGACCAAGGCTTCTTATGGTCAGTTTTCTCAAAAAGATGAACGAAAAGCTGAGAAGAGAAAAAAAATTAACGCCTTAATTCGGCAAGCCGAAGAAGGAACGCTGGTCTATACTAAACATAGTGTGTTTGGATTTCAGGCCCGATCTAACGGATATGGACTTTTTTATGAATTAGGTACTGCAAAGACACCTTTAAAAAATAATCTCTATCGATTCGATTTGACCGAGATTAAGCATCCAAAGGAAAATAAATTTCAAAATCTGTCGAATCCATTCTTATTTATCAGCAATCCCTACATATATGGAAAAGTCAATAATTTTTATCAGGCCTCTTTTAGTGTAGGTCAACAGCGATTGTTGGGGCAAAAAGGGAATAAAAATGGAGTAGCCGTTTCACTGCTTTATCAAGGCGGGCTATCCTTTGGTTTGCTAAAGCCATATTATGTTGAGGTGGAGGATCCTAGTGGACCTAATACTAAATTTATAAAGTATAGCTCACAGGATTCAATTTTATTCCTAGGGCCTGCCATTTTGGGGGCAGGGGGATTTTGGCGTGGTTGGAATGAGTTGAAACTTAAGCCTGGAGGTTTTGTCAAGTCCTCTTTACGATTTGATTACGGAAGATTTAACGAAGTTGTCAGTGCGCTTGAAATAGGTTGCAGCGCAGAATATTTTGCTGGCAACGTTCCTATTATGGCTCTTCAAAAAAATAAGTCTTTATTCTTCCAGGCACATATTGCGCTGGTGTTTGGCCGAAGAAAGTAGTGAAATGTTACCTTTGTAGCATGTCTGCATCATCTGTTGATTCTATTACTTCTCCTCATCGTAAAAAGCCGGATTGGCTTCGTGTAAAACTACCCATTGGGGAGAATTATAAACATGTGCGGCAGTTGGTTGATCAGCATAAATTGCACACCATTTGTGAGAGTGGTAATTGCCCAAACATGGGGGAGTGCTGGGGGGCTGGTACTGCCACTTTCATGATTTTAGGAAATGTTTGTACGCGTAGTTGCGGATTTTGCTCCGTTGCTACCGGTAGGCCAGATGCTGTGGATTGGGATGAGCCACAACGAGTAGCAGAGGCTATATTATTGATGAAAGTAAAGCATGCTGTAATTACTTCTGTGGATCGTGATGAACTACCTGATGGCGGCTCTACGATTTGGTATAATACAATCAAAGCGGTTAAGACGCTTTCCCCGGGCACTACTTTGGAAACTTTAATTCCTGATTTTAAAGGTCGTAAAGATGACATTCAGCGAGTCATTGATGCGGCTCCAGAGGTAGTGAGTCATAATATTGAAACTGTTGAGCGAATGACAAGGCAGGTACGCGTACAGGCTAAATACTGGAGAAGTATGGAAGTGATCCGTATTTTGAAAGAAGGAGGTATGCGAACTAAAAGTGGAATTATGTTAGGATTGGGAGAGGAGAAAGAGGAAGTAGTTCAAACCTTGCAAGATCTAAAGGAAAATGGTTGTGATGTAGTTACCATTGGGCAATATTTGCAGCCAACCAAAAAGCATTTGCCAGTTGCTAGATTTGTTCATCCTGATGAGTTTGCTGAATATCGAGAAATAGGCTACCAACTTGGGTTGGATTATGTGGAGAGTGGACCTCTTGTCCGTTCATCTTACCATAGCGAAAAACACGTGATACCTGGGTTTGGAAAAAATCAATGGCTTGCCAGCCGTTCAATTTAACGATATGAGAAAGATAGTTAGCTATATTTTTTTTTCACTGCTGACTATCAGTTCCTTTGGTCAGACTAATTGGATCAATGTGGATAGTTTTTATCAACCTCTCCCGACATCCACAAAACTTTTAAAAACGACTTCTCCACTTAATCAGAAGCCCTTTATAGCCTATGCGCTTATTATTGAGTTGAACGATCTATCACTAGATTTTACAGTTGATACAACTTTTAAACGAAGATTAACTCCATCTGCTTTTTATCAAAAAAATGATAAACCGTTAGCGATTCTTAATACTAGTTTCTTTTCTTTTACCACGCATCAAAATTTAAATATTGTAGTAAAAGACGGGAAACAACTTGCCTTCCAGATTCATTCCATTGCTGGAAAGGGAAAAGATACATTGACATGGCGTCATCCTATTGGTAGCGCTTTAGGTATTAATCGTTTTCGTAAGCCAGATGTGGCGTGGGTATATACTGATTCATTCGCCAAATATCCGCTTGCTATTCAACAGCCTATAAAGCCTTTAAAAGACAGCACTGCGCTTTTTTCAAAAAAAACGTTTTTAAAAACAGTAAAGGAGGGTAAGCAAAAAGCAAAAAATTGGAAAATGCAAACAGCTGTGGGTGGAGGACCTGTGTTAGTTCAAGACGGCACTATAGCAATTGCCAATGATTTAGAGATGAAATTTGCTGGCAAAGCTATTGATGACAAGCATCCTCGCTCAGCAATCGGATATACCGCTGAAGGTAAGTTAGTAATTTTAGCAATTGAAGGTCGACGCCCAGGTGTTGCAGAGGGAGCTACCTTGAAAGAAACGGCTCAACTTCTAATCGAATTAGGCTGCATTGAGGCACTTAATTTAGATGGTGGCGGAAGTTCAAGTTTGTTAATAAACGGAAAACAAACGATAACTCCTTCTGATAAAGAGGGAGAGCGGGCGGTGCCAGGAGTCTTTATGATCAAGTTGAAAAATTAGTCTTCCCAAATTAGTGCACTTGCCCCGAGAATCGCAGCATCCGCTTCTTTCAAATTACTGAAAACGAGTTTTACTTTATTCTTAAATACTTGGCAAAGGTTTGCTTCCATTGCCTCTTGTGTCGGATTTAAAATAAGATCTCCTGCTTTAGTGAGTCCTCCAAATAAAACGATGGCTTCAGGCGAAGAGAACATCACAAAATTTGCTAGCGCTTCACCAAGAAGTTGCCCTGTAAATTGAAAAATCTCCAAGGCGATTTTATCTCCCTGTATTGCACAATCGTATACTTTCTCACTTGTTAATTCTTCGGCTGGAATCAATCTCAGCGCACTATCCTCATTGGGAAATTGCTCCAGCATTTCAAGGGCGGTTTCTCTAACTCCAGTTGCAGATGCATAGGATTCTAGTGTTCCTCGTATGCCTGTTCCTTTGTGTAAGCGCCCGCCGGGTCGTATGATCGTGTGTCCCAATTCTCCTGCAAAACCATCATGTCCCAACACAATTTTACCATCAATAAATATGCCACTGCCTACTCCGGTTCCAAGAGTAATCGTGATAAAATCTTTCATTCCTTTGGCACAACCATATTGTTGTTCACCTGCCGCAGCAGCATTTGCATCATTTGTAAGTTTAACCTTCATGTTAAACTTTTCTTGCAGCATGGAGGCCAATGGTACGATACCTTTCCACTTTAAGTTTGCCGAATGCTCAATATTTCCAGTATAATAGTTTCCATTGGGAGCGCCCACTCCAATGCCTGCAAAGTTGGAAGGACCTCCAACACGTTCAATCATGGGGCTCAGTTTTTCATATAAATCACTAATAAAACCCTGCACCGTTTCATGTGCATTAGTAGGAATTCGGTTTTGTTCTAGGATTTTTCCTTCTCGATCAACAATACCAAATTTGGTGGTAGTTCCGCCAATATCAATTCCAACTGCAAAGTTTGACATGTGTGTTCTATTTAAAAAATCAATGGCCTTGCTTTCCGCCCTCTAATTTATCGTAGTCAATTCCTTGGGCCTTTAAAATGCCACTTACTCTTATTGCATAAAAAGCTAAAAATGCAAAACATCCAACGCCAACTAAATAAGACCACTGTATGCCAAGGTAATTATCGCCAGCTAAAAATCCCTGTAGTAGGCTAATGAATCCACCTCCCATAATCATCATGATTAGCAAACCAGATCCTTCATTGGTGTGTTTCCCTAGTCCGGCAATAGCCAGGGTAAAGATGCAGGGCCATAATGTAGAGCAAAAAAGACCAACACTAATAAAAGCATATACACTGACCATACCGTCGGCTAGCATACCAACAAAGTTGGCAGCAATGCCCATCAAAGAAAAAATTAGCAATTGTCTTGCAGGATTACCCTTGCTAAGAATATCTCCAATAATCATTGCTATGATTACTATTCCATATACATAAAAAGGTGTAATGTCATGAGAAGCTAGGCTGTTTATTAGAAGAAATACGCCAAAAGCGATATAAGGCATGATAAAGCGTAAAATCTGTTTCAGCCCTTTACTGATATCCAGTGCACCAACAGAGCCTGTCCATCGACCAATCATTAAGCTTGCCCAAAAAAGTGATACAAATGGAGCGATATCTTTAGTTTCTGTTTGGGTGTGTATGCGCATGAACTCTGGTAGATTAGATGCCGTAGTAACTTCAACACCAACATATAAAAAGATCGCAGCCATACCTAAAACAAGTTGAGGGTAATTCCAGACACTTTTTCTTTCTGTTTGAACAGAATCACTAGTAGATTCTGGGGTTAAATCAACTTTATTTGGTACAGATGAAAATTTGAAAATTAAGGCAGCAACCAAAAAGGCCGCACCCAGCGTTAAATAGGGAGTCTTTACGCTCTCAATACTTGCTACACCAGTGCTGGCTACTACTGATCCAAATATGGCAAGGCTCACTAATACAGGGCCGATTGTTGTTCCCAAATTGTTGATACCACCAGCCATACTTAAGCGCTGACTTCCACTTTTGGGGTTCCCCATTACGATGGCCAAAGGATTTGCGGCAGTTTGTTGTAACGAAAACCCAAGACCAACTATGAAAAGACCTGTGATCATGAGATTAAAAGAAGCTTGCTCCGCCGCTGGATAAAAAAGTAAAGAGCCTAGCGCAGAAATTACTAAGCCTAGTGAAATACCATTTTTGTAGCCTATTCGATTTAATAAATCTCCACCGATTGCTTTAGAAATAACAAAATATATGATAGAACCAACCGTGTAAGCAACATAAAAGGCAAAGGAGACCATTTGCGATTGCCATTGTTCAAGATTTAGTTTTTCCTTAAAGACAGGGATTAAAATGTCATTTGAAGCGGCTACAAAGCCCCAGAAAAAGAAAACACTGATCAAAACACTGAATTGAGACCACTTGGTTTGTTGATTCATGGGTTGGTTTTTTTGATAGGCTTGAAAATAGTTATTTTTTGGGAGCAACGTTAAATATTTTGGCTTAATTTACGCTACAACGTTTTCGTGGGTAAATGGAAATTTTACATGTAGCAGCCGAATGCTTTCCCGTGGCAAAGGCAGGGGGATTGGGTGATGTGGTTGG
>JBEDEC010000137.1:0-3069 GCA_041175905.1 Bacteroidota bacterium | reverse complement strand
GGCTCAAAAAATAAGGATAAGTTGTATTGGATCATTTTAGGGCGTTATATAGAATTTCTGCCGTGTGTAGACCTTCTTGTTCGATACCGTCTTTGATTTGATGACGACAAGAGGTTCCGTTGCTGGCAATGATGCTCTTAATGGGTTTATTTAATAAACGTGGGAACAAAACGAGATTAGCGATTTGCTGCGATAATTTATAGTGCTTCTTTTCATAGCCAAAAGATCCCGCCATTCCGCAACATCCCGTAGGTAAAAGCTCTACCTCATATTGGGAAGGAATACTTAATGCGATGCGTGTGGCTGTTAATCCGGCGATGGATTTTTGGTGGCAATGTCCATGTAATAGAATCTTCTGTTGCTTACCATGGAAGTCATTAATGCTAATTTTACCTGCTTTAAATTCTCGGGCAATAAACTCATCAATCAGTAAGCAATTAGGTTTTAAGGCCTCAGCTTGTGCTCGTTTATTTGCATCGACTAAGGCAGGAATTTCATCTCTAAAGGTTAATAAGGCACTCGGTTCTATGCCGATTAAAGGCTGATCAGAAGAGATGAGTGCTTGAAGTTTTTCAACATTAGAATTTGCCAAAGCTTTGGCTTCGACTAGCATTCCTTTGGAAATAAAACTGCGACCAGAGATGATACCCGTCGGAATTTCCACTCCATAGCCCAAACGATTTAATAATTTGATTGTTTTTTGGCCTAAAGGAACTTCATTGTGATTCGTGAATTCATCAGCAAATAGATAAACTAGTCCGTTCTTTAATCCCTGCTGTGGATTTTTCTTGGCATAACGCTTGAACCAGGTTTCTAAACTGGTGAATTGAACAGTTGGCAGACTTCGCTCTATGGCAAATCCCATGGCGACTTTAATCAAAGAGGCAGTCAAGGGGAATTCGACTAGAAAATTATACAGTGGAGCTACATAACTAGCATAGCGTTGTAGGGTAGGGAAATTGCCAATCAGTTGCGTGCACAAGGGTACTCCTGATTTCAAATAAGACTGCTGCAGCGTTTCTGCCTTTAGTTTACCCATATCCACACCGGATGGACATTCTGTTTGGCAGCCTTTACAAGACAAACATAAATCTAGAATCTCATGTAAATCAGGATTCGAAAAGGTTTCTTCTGCCGGAGAACTCAATAATTGTCGGAGCATATTAGCCCTCGCTCTCGTGGAATCTTTTTCCTGTAAGGTGGCCATGTAACTTGGACACATCATTCCGCCGCTTAAGGATGTTTTTTTGCAATCTCCTGATCCTGAGCATTTTTCAGCTAGTCCAAGTGGATTTCGCAAAACACCATAATCAAAGAAATAGCTAGGTTCTGTTGCTTTTTGATCCGTGAAACGGAAAGCCGTATCCATCGCGGGACTGTCCGTTATTTTACCTGGATTAAAGACCTGATGTGGGTCAAAAACGTGTTTAATCTCTTTAAACAAGCCATAGACTTCTTTCCCCATTAATTCAGGAATAAATTCACCACGTAAACGACCATCTCCGTGTTCGCCGCTTAAAGATCCTTTGTATTTCTTGAGTATTTCAACTGTTTCAGCCAAAATACTTCTGAATAATTTGATTCCTTCTGGACTTTTCAAATTGATAAAGGGCTCAATGTGCAATTCTCCCGCCCCAGCATGCGCGTAGTAGGCAGCTTTAGTGTCGTGACGAGCTAGTAATTCCTGTATTTCTGCCACGTATGCGGGTAAATCTGCAGGATCCACGGCACAATCTTCAATTAAATTGACGGGTTGCGTATCACCTTCCAGGTTACGTATTAAGCCTAATCCGGCTTTTCTGATGTCCCAACCTTTGGCAATATCAGTACCCCATAAAATAGGGTAGGCATATCCTTGTTTCGTCTGATTCAGCTCCTGAATTAAATTAGATACGTTTTTATCGAGTTCATCACGAGTATCAGCCCGCATTTCCACCATCAAGATGGCTGCCGGTTTTCCTTCAATAAATCCGCGATCTTTCTCAAAATTAGGGTGCCCCTCCGTGAAAGACAAAATGTAATCATCCACTAATTCTGAAGCTAATATGGGATGTTGTAAGGCTGTGATATTCGCCTGTAAAGACTCTTGCAAAGTGTGGCAATGAATACAAATTAGCGCTACCTCCGGCTGAGGTAGATCTAATAAATTCAGCTTCATCGAATGAACGACGGCCAAAGTTCCTTCCGAACCCGCGATTAACTTAGATAGGTTAAACGGCTCACCATCAGGAGAGAAGGGTTGCATATCCAACAAAGCATCCAATGCATAACCCGTATTTCTACGTTTTATGGATTTCTTAGGAAAGCGATCTTTTATTAAATTCTGGATCTCGGGATTGTTCAACATACGATGAATTTCCCGGTAGATTTTGCCTTCTAAATTCTGTAAGGTGGTTTTGTGGTAAAATTCCTCCCGAGTTAATGGTTGGGTGTGAATCTCCGTTCCATCTGATAAAAAGGCACGTGTTTCTAAAATATGATCCCGTACATTTCCCCAGACAATACTATGCAATCCACAGCTATTATTTCCTAACATTCCGCCTAATAAGGCGCGGTTCGCAGTTGAAGTTTCTGGACCAAAAAATAAGTCAGCACTTGCTAAATGCTTGTTTAAATCATCCCGTACGATGCCCGGTTCTATCCAAACGCTTTTCTCTTTCTTATTAAGCGAAATGACTTTGCCTAAAGTGGATGAAATTTCCATCACAATTCCATCACCCACGACTTGTCCAGCCAAGGAAGTTCCGGCTCCTCTAGGAATTAAGCCTGTCTTTGCTTGTATGGCGAATTGAATGAGACGTTTGATATCTTTCGAAGAGGCTGGAATGGCCACTGCGGCTGGTTTTACTTGATATACCGAGGCATCGGTCGCATAGATACGCTTCGCTATTCTTGCTGATTGACTCTCGTCAAAAAACAATTGACCCTCAAAATGGTCTTTCAATAATCGTACCTCGTAATTACTCCAGCTCATAATTCCTAAATGGAAAGTGAATTTACGAAATCCAATCTTACCTTCATATTGCCATTCAAAGTTTATAAGCTCTGTTCATAAAAGTTCACCGTTTT
>JBEDEC010000136.1:0-8509 GCA_041175905.1 Bacteroidota bacterium | reverse complement strand
CGTGTGTATAGTCCCACGTAAATGCAATACGTTTAGACATTTTCAGACGACCTCCTACTCCAATGGCATAAATATCATTTGCATCGGTAGCCAATTGTACCAAATTTTTATGAACCATAGTGGGCATAACCTGCAATGTAAACCCCTCACTGAGTTTTCGTCCTAAAATAACTTGGTTATAAAAACCAAGTCTTGAAGTAAAATAGTTTTGGCGAGTAGGATCTGCCCAGGGCAATCCATCCATTGTAATTCCTGATACAAGTGCAACGGTCACTGGCGAGCTCCAAGGCCCCTTGGATTGACGAATTGGAGCATATTTTATAAAGGCATCCACTTCCTTTTTAAAAGTACTTCTTCCAATTCCAGCCATCAAATTATGCAACAAACCAAAATCAAAACTCATTCGCATACTAGCCTGGTCAAGTCCAAAAAAGTTTTTATACCCCTGGTCTAATTGGCCGAATCGATGCAAAATTCTAAAATCCATTGTCCCTGGATTTAGAAACTCCATTGAATGTGCATTAATCACGCGTGGAGATTTGAACGCATATTTGATGCGTTCCTTTTTAGGCTTATCCTCCCCCACTAAACTGAGTAGATCATCTTGTGCTTGAGCAATATTGCCGATCAATGTGCCAATCAATAAAAAAGAGAGGACATAAGATTTCATAAGCAGTTTTTTATTAGCCTTTCAATGGTTCGAGCGCACAGGTAACATCAATCTTCGCATTCTTGTTTACCTTGTCAGCCACCACCCCGGGTATGGCCACTTTATAATCAGAAAGAAGTACAGTGAATCCAGCCGTAGCTGTGATCTTGCCACCTTGCACCTGTAATTTTCCAGTAGCTTCTGCATCTTTTGTTTCGCCATGAATAGTCAATTTACCTTTCACAGTCACGGGGTAAGTGCCATCCTTTGTGTAATTAACAGAAGAATTATTTGCAATAAGACCTTTGAATTCAGCTTTTGGAAATTTATCGCTTTCTAAATAGTTTTCATTGAAATGCTCTTGCATCAACGCACGTTCAAAAGTGAAACCCTTGATAAGCACTGCAAATTGAATATTTCCAGAAGCTGCATCCATTACACAAGTAACGGTACGATTAACTGCCTCAATTTTCTCAGGTGAAGAGGGAGCCGTAGCATTAAAATCAATTCGTCCTGTTTTGGTAAAAAACTTCTGCGCATTACCGGTCAATACAGTTCCAGTGAACAGTAAGAATGCTAATACAACTTTTTTCATAGTTTGATTTTTAATTTTCAATAATTGCACAACGTACCAGTGTTACATCGGACCCGAGTAATTCATCAGCCATATAACCCGTACAAATTCCACGAACTTTTATTAATCCGCCAGCCTGTAAAGCAGCAGCTTTACTGGAGAATAAACTATCCACACTACAACGTACAGAAGAAAGGGAAGCGTCTTCTCCAATTGTGATTGTATAGAATCCTTTTTCATCAGCTGTAGACTCTTTAATTGTCCCTTCTACTTCTAACACTTTATCCAAATAAAGTTTATTGGCGCCCGCTTCGTCTTTTTCAAAGGCAGTTAGTAATGTTGTCGTAGTAAATGTGTAATCCGCACGTGTATCCGCCATACTTGCAGGCTTTCGATTGTACTCGCTGTAACCAAACCAGGCTACAAGACTCACTACCAAAAGAATTAAAACGCCTATTAATCGAATATTTTTCTTGATCATAGTGTACCCATTAATTATTTAGCATTCCGCTATCAATCCATTTTTTTATCACAGCAATCTGACAGGCCCCCATTTTAGCACCACCCTTTGGCATGGGCGAATATCCAGCAGCATGGTTGATAGTTCCATATAATTTTCCACTTTGTGCCATTGCTTTATCTGCAGCGTATGTGCCCATCAATTGGTTGCCAGATGGGAAGCTGCCCGAGTGACAACCATAGCAATTAGCCTGTAAAAGAGGAACTACTTTTTGCGCATAGGAAATAGTTCCGACTGTATCTGTACAAGGTTGACCAGCTCCAGCACCATATAAAACTTCTTCGTGATCGTAATAACAAGCAGACAACGTGAATAATGAAGTTATGATCAACAGGTAGCGTAATTGAATTTTCATACTCAATATTTCAATTAGTTGTTTAATGAACCCGCAGCAACCCATTTGCGGACCTGTGTGATTTCACAATCAGATAGTTTAGCCGTGTTTTTTGGCATGGGAGAAAACCCCGTTTGATGCATAATGGAACCTACTAACTTTCCATTGAGTGCTACCACACGCGTACCTGCATATGTTGATAAATCCACGTTACCACCCAAACTACCTGCCTTATGGCAACCAGCACACTTGTTATCAATCATTGGTTTAATGATTGCTGCGTAAGTAAATCGAGTTGTATCGCAACCACTGGTGCAGGAATTATTTCGTGCACCCTGATTGATCCATTTTTGAATTTTAGCAATTTGCGCTGCCGTTAAAGGACTTCGCGGTGGCGGAGGCATCCGTTTATCTGGATCCGTATCAATAATTACCTCGTATAATTCACTACGCGTAGCATTACCTGCCCGTACATAGTTCATGATTTTTGCATAGGATGTCAAATCAACTCCATCCGCTCTGGTAACCGCATCATGACAACCACTCATGGCACAATTGGAAGCGATAATAGGCATAACATCATTGACAAAATAGACAGAATCAGGGTTACAATTGGCACTAACCGTAGGAGTGCCACCCGTTCCATTTGGAGAAGTAGGCTCATGGGTGCAGGCATAAAAGAGGAAAAGCGACGCTAGGATTACAGAAGGCAGATAAATTCTCATCAATGAAGAAAAGTTTTGGATTAATTCAAATTAAACGGCTAAGGCTTTTAAGTATTGCTGTGACCGTAATTTATTACTAATATTTAAAATAAATTAACAATTATCTTAATAACTCACAAGGCTTACAACCCGTATGTTTTTTAAAAGCAGTCGAGAAATGGGAGATAGAAGAATAACCCAGTTGCAGGGACACCTCCGTTACCGTTAAGCCTTTTTCATACAATAAAAACTTAGCATGCTCCATTCGCTGGCTTTGATAAAATTCAAAAACAGTAGTGCCGAATAATTCCTTGAACCCCTTTTTAAGATAGCACTCATTAATAGCTACTTTTCTGCTCAATTCCTTAATCGTAATGGGTTCACCAATATGTTTGATTAATATTTCACGAGCCTGCGTAATCTTTTCACGATCTGCCTCGTTAGCTAAAAATTTACAGTTTACAATATCTGTAGACTGCTCACCAATCATACAATCCATCGTATACAACAACAGCATTTGCGTTTGTGCATTAATGAAAATATTCTCTCGAGTATCGTTGTAATTATTATTGAGAATACTATCAAGCACATGTGAAGTTTTGGGACAGATGGGGTGTGTTTTTACAAATGAAGCCCCGTGCTTGAACTGTAAAATATTATCATGCAGACTATCCGTTTTTTTTGCTTTTACAAACTGTCGAAGTTGTGTAGGGGAAAAACGAAAACTAACCAGATCAACTGATTCAACCCTTTCTAAACAATTAGGTGAAGCTGCAAATTGACAGCGGTCGCACTCCTTATCTTTTTCGCGGCAGTAAACATTTCCGCTCACACAAAACCGCAATTCAAGATACCTTTCAGAGGGCTTCTTTTTTTCGTAGTGATACACCACCATTCCCAGGTCTTCCAAATCCCAGTCGGGTTGCTTCCGATATCTCTTGATACTATACTGGATAGAACCAGGAATCTCCTGGACCCGGTCTTGCAAAGGGGCATAAGCCTCCAAGGTAAACGCCTCTCGGGAGGCTAGGGCAACCAGATCTATTGTAGACTGCATGAAGTGCAAAATTACTAATTGCCGAGTTAAAGTTATCTTTGCAGTTGTTAATGATCCACCCGCATACATACATACACCCTAACGCAAAAGTGGCTCCAAACGCCAAGATTGACCCCTTTTCTGTTATTCACCAGGATGTACAGATTGGAGAGGGAACCTGGATTGGTTCTAATGTGACGATCATGGAAGGGGCACGGATTGGGAAAAACTGCAAGATTTTTCCCGGGGCCGTTATTGCTGCCACCCCACAGGATTTAAAGTTTGACGGAGAATACTCCACTGTGCATATTGGAGATGGAACAACAATTCGTGAATTTGTAACCATCAACCGGGGCACCAAAGACCGTGAAAAAACAGTAATTGGTAAGAACTGTCTGATCATGGCTTACTGTCACTTTGCACATGACTGCATTGTGGGCGACCATGTTATTACGAGCAATAATACACAAGTAGCAGGTCACGTGGTGATTGGAGACTGGACTATACTAGGTGGTATGTGCGCCGTACACCAGTTTGTGAATATCGGATCGCATGCATTTGTGAGTGGAGGCTCTTTAGTAAGCAAAGACATTCCTCCCTATATCAAGGCAGGAAGAAATCCACTCAGCTATGCCGGCGTAAACTCGGTTGGTTTAAAAAGGCGTGGATTTAATATTGAGCGTATCAACCACATTTTAGATATCTATCGTGTTCTTTATAATAAAGGATTCAATACTTCTCAAGCATTAGAATACTTAGAAGAAGAGATGGCGGCCACTGACGAGCGCGACGAAATCGTCACCTTTATTCGCGAGAGTAATCGCGGTATTATCAAACGTTTTACTAAAGGCGCAACTGATGACGATATCGCTGTCTGATTTAGGAAAGCGGTTCAACTACGACTGGGTTTTCCGTCACCTGAGTTACCAGTTCAAAAGCAACGAAGTGGTTGCAATTATTGGATCTAATGGGTCAGGTAAAAGCACATTGCTTCAAATAATAGGCGGCGCTCTCTTTCATAATGAAGGAACCGTAAATTATACAGATACCCAGGGTGCTAAAATTGCAGATGAATCGATATTCAAACAAGTCAGTTTTTGCGCGCCCTATCTTGAATTAATAGAAGAAATGACGGGGTTGGAATTTTTGAATTTTCACCAGCGATTCAAACCATTTATTTCCGGTGTTGATGCGACTACTATCCTACAAAAAATACAGTTAGAGAAAGCAGCACAAAAACAAATTCGTTATTATTCTTCTGGAATGAAACAGCGGCTAAAATTAGGGCAGTGCTTATTCTCCGACACGTCTGTTGTATTACTAGATGAGCCCTGCACCAATTTGGATATCACAGGTATTGAAATGTATCAATCACTGGTAGAACAGCTAAAAAAAGACAGAGTGGTAATTATTGCAAGTAATGATCCTGATGAATATAAACAGAGTAATCGTGAGTTAAATATCAGCTACTACTCGTCATTAGCAAATTCAAATCAGTATACTTCAAATTGAATCGCTGACTGAGATAATAGTTAGTAAGCGCCCCGTTAAATAGATAGATGCCGCTTCGTAAGTGCGCTTTTTTCCAAACTAATTTTTCAAAGCCTCCTTCGTCACCTGTTTGCAATAAAAGAGGCATGAGCACATTACTGATTGCCTGAGAGGCAGTACGCGCAAATCCCGATGGAATATTGGGTACGCAGTAATGAATTACTCCATATTTTGAATAAACGGGCTTTTCATGCGAAGTGATTGTAGAAGTTTCGAAACAACCACCTCGGTCTATACTTACATCAATTATAACAGAACCTGGTCGCATGTTGCTGACCATATCTTCTGAAACTACCAGCGGAGTACGACCAGAGGCAGAAGAAAGTGCGCCCACAGCAACCTCGCAGGTCTTTAATTGCTTGGCTAACAAACGGGGTTCAATCACAGAGGTCCACATACGCTGCCCCACATTATTTTGAAGACGCTTTAGTCTGTAAATATTATTATCAAAAACTTTTACAGATGCCCCCAATGCCAATGCAGTACGGGCTGCATATTCACCTACAATCCCAGCACCCAAAATAATAACCTTAGCAGGAGCAATTCCGGATATTCCTCCCAGTAGCACGCCTTTACCATGATTGGCAGAACTTAAATACTGTCCAGCAATCAGCATGACCGCACTACCCGCAATCTCACTCATACTACGAACAATCGGATAAGAACCGCTATCATCCTTTAAATTTTCAAAAGAAATTGCAGTGATTCTTTTTTCCATCATCTTTTGTAAAATGGAAGATTGCAATACAGAAAGATGAATGGGCGAAATAATAATTTGATTGAACTGAAGTAGTGCTAAATCTTCTTCTATTACAGGCGCACTTTTAATAAGGATAGGCGCCTGGTATACGGTAGCGCGATCGTGTACAATTCGAGCACCTGCTTCGCTGTAATCCTTATCCTTAAAATGAGAACCATCCCCTGCACCTTGTTCGATCATCACTTCATGTCCGTTGCTAACCAACACGCCAACTGCATCAGGTGTTAGCGCGATACGATTTTCCTGGAAAGCGGTTTCTCGTGGAATACCGATTAGCATTTTTTCCGCACGAGGAGGCAAATCAAGCGTTTCCTCTAGAGGCTCGTAACTAAATGAAGGTGAAATGGAGGGTTTATGCTGACTCATGACTTATGCTAGTAAATGTACATAGATATCGGCTATCTACGACGCCTGCCGGAGTTTGAAGGGGTCGGATTTCCAATCGGATATGCAGGGCATCATCCGGTAATAATCCCGGAGCTTTTTCCGGCCACTCCACAAAACAAATATGTCCACTATGTAATACGTCTTCTACCCCAGCTTGCAGGGCCTCTTCTGCATCACGAAGGCGGTAGAGGTCGATATGATAAAGGGTCGATCCACTTTGCGTTTCGTACTCATTAATCAATGAAAAAGTTGGGCTAGAAACACCTGCATGGACTCCCTTAGCTCTACATAAAGCAGCAATAAAAGTGGTCTTTCCCGTTCCCATGGGTGCGTGAAAAGCAAAAACACGTGCACTGCCAATGCCAGTCCAAAATTGCTGAGCCGCCTGATCAATATCAGAAAGTGCAAACTGAATTTCCACGTATTTCGATTTATAGATAGCAAGATAATACAGAAGAGCTTGCCGAAGGCCACTCCCTTTTGGTAAATTTGTCGTATGAAAGTGACAAAGTGGAAAGTAGATGGAATGGATTGTAGCACCTGTGCACTGAATATTCACCGCTTTTTGGAAAAAGAAGGTATGAAAGAAATCCGGGTGAACTTTGCAACCGGAGATGTGCAATTTGAAAATGTGATTGACCGAGAAGAAGATGCACTTCAAAGAGGAATCAAGAATTTAGGATACACAATTCGGGAAAATTCAACTGCAGGTGTTGAACCTAAAAAAGGAAGTAACATTTCTCCGCAACTGCTTCGTTTTTTAATCTGTCTTCCTCCCACTCTCTTGTTATTATTTTCTCATACACTTGCATTCATTGTTGGACATATTGAATGGCTGCATAATCACTGGGTTCAATTAGGCCTCTCCACACCTGTTTACTTGATTGGCATGCATTTTTTTGGCAAAAGTGCCTGGAAGAGCATCCGCAACAAGATGCCCAATATGAATGTACTAATCACCTTAGGTGCTACAGCAGCTTTTGGTTATAGTTTATATGGAAGTTTTACCGGGCAAGCAGAGAACTTTTTGTTTTACGAAACAGCTGCTACCATTATCACCTTAGTTTTTTTAGGTAATTATTTGGAAGATGCCTCCATTTCTTCCACACAGCGCGCATTAGACCAGTTAGTTCGATCTCAAAAAGTGATGGCGACTATGATTGCATTTGACGATGCACATCAAGAACAGTATTTTCCAGTAGAGAATACCCAATTACGTATTGGAGATTTAATACTAATCAAGGCAGGCGATCAGGTTCCCATTGATTGTAAAATTTTATGGGGCGACATACATGTAAACGAATCAATTATTACCGGTGAAACATTGCCCGTACACCGACTAGCAAAAGACAAATTAATAGGCGGAAGTCTTGTAACAGACGGAACTGTAAAAGCACAAGTGACAGCAACTGGAGATGATACGGTGCTTGCGGGAATTATTCAACTCGTAAAAGAAGCACAAGGAGAAAAGCCTCCTGTCCAACAATTGGCTGACCGCATCAGTGCTGTATTTATTCCAACAGTCCTTTTAATTGCGCTGGGCACATTTGGAATTAACTATATCTGGACTGAAAATATCGAAACTGCATTATTACGAAGTATTGCCGTGTTGGTAATTGCTTGTCCCTGCGCAATGGGACTTGCCACCCCTGCAGCCATTGCCGTAGGACTCGGTAGAGCCGCACGTTCAGGCATTTTATTTAGAAATGCAAAAAGCTTAGAGCTGTTTCAAAATATCAGACAGGTCGTTTTTGATAAAACCGGAACATTAACAACCGGCCGCTTTGAAATTGGTTTATATAAATTACTGGATAACAACATAACCGAAGATGAATTCAAAACCATTGCATACTCACTAGAAAAATATTCCAATCACCCCATTGCCCAGTGCGTTACCAATTATTGGAAAACAAAATCAGAAATACGCTGGAAAGAGATTCAAGAAATAAAAGGGCTCGGAATGATTGCCACTGATTTAACAGGTAATCAACTTA
>JBEDEC010000135.1:0-8247 GCA_041175905.1 Bacteroidota bacterium | reverse complement strand
TCATTAATTTTTGGCTCAAAGACGAAGTAAAGGATTCAACACAGGCTTCTATTTCCGTACTCGATCCCACTGGTAAACTGATTAAGCGCTTCACCACTACTACCAAAGAGAATGAACTTGCTATCAAAAAAGGGTTTAATCAATTTGTTTGGGATCTTAAATATCCCGAGGCAGAAAAAATTGATGGCTTGATTCTTTGGAATGGGATTCCGGGAAGTATTATTGCTGCACCTGGAAATTACACAGCAAGGGTTCAGTTTAGTAAGGATACTTTACTGGTACCATTTACTGTTTTAGCAGATCCAAATTATAAATGTTCGCAAGCTGATTATGAGGCACAATTGAATTTTCTAATTCAGGTGCGCGATAAGTTCAATCAGACCATGATTGCAATTCGTCAAATCCGTCAGGCGCGTCAACAGATCAGCGAGTTTATAACGCGTCAGGGAAAAAACTGTCCTGCTCCATTAAAAGCAATGGGAGATAGCTTATCAAAAAAATTGACTGCTGTGGAAGAGTTGCTCCACCAAACAAAGGCAAAAAGTGGGCAGGATGTTCTAAACTTCCCTATACGTTTGGATGATAAATTGGGTGGCGTTTTTGATATGGCTAATAGTGGTAATATGGCTCCACCTCAGCAGGCTAAAACAGTTTATGCTGAGTTGGCAGTACAAGTAGATCAGGCGTTAGCACAGTTGCAAAGCCTGTTGGATAGTGGAGTAAAAGAGTTCAATAAAGCCATCGTTGATAATAAACTACCTGTCATAGTCATTGCAGAAAAATGAAAAGACGAACCAATTGGAAGGGACTGATTGTATTAATCAGTCCCTTTTTTTTAAGTGTGATAGCCATTGCTCAGCCAAAGGAGGTTAAGCTGGTTGTGTTAGGTGTGATGCAGGATGGGGGGCTGCCTCAGTTAGGCTGCACTAAATCTTGCTGTGTTGCTTCTACGAATCGAAAAACAGTATCCTCGCTTGCTCTAGTGGAGCCAATGAAGCATCGTTTTTCATTACTAGACGCGACGCCTGATATTGTTGTGCAGTGCAAAATGGTTGATTCTCTTTTTAGAGGGGTAAAGTTGCATTCTATATTCCTGACTCATGCGCATATGGGTCACTATACGGGTATTTTGCACTTAGGGCGCGAAGCGATGAATGCAAAAAATCTTCCGTTATATGTCATGCCACGAATGGCTGATTTTATTTCTACAAACGGGCCCTGGAGTCAGCTGGTACAGCTCAATAATATTTCACTTACTACAATCCATAATGATGTACCTATTGAAAATGAAAATTTTTCTATCACGCCAATACTCGTTCCTCATCGGGATGAATTTTCTGAAACAGTGGGCTATCGTGTAAAGGGACCCAATAAGTCAATTTTGTTTATTCCAGATATTGACAAATGGTCAAAATGGAGCCGAAGCTTGATTGCAGAAATTGAAAAAGTTGATTACGCATTTTTGGATGGAACATTTTTTGCTGATGGAGAAGTGGACCGTCCCATGAGTGAAATTCCTCATCCATTTATTACGGAAACAATGAGCCTATTGAATGATGCTCCAGCGTCAATTAAGAAGCGTGTTTACTTTATTCATTTTAATCATACTAATCCGCTGATTAAGCCATTGAGTAGCGAACGAAAAAAAGTAGAAGAATTGGGCTATCAGATAGCAAAAGAGGGAGCCGTCTTTTCTTTATAAGACAACTCCCTCTAAATATTCATTCTTTTACGAATTATTCGATGGGCTTGTATTCTTTGAAGAGATTCAATTTTGTTTCTTCTACTTGTTTCTTATAGCCTTCCCACTTGCCTGCGAAGAATTCATTGATTGAAGTAAGAATTGATTTAATTGCATTTTCTGCATTAACAATCAGTTGCTCTTCTTGTGCACCGGGTGCAACCATTTTTGCATTGATTGTTTGTTGCGCTGTTTGCATTTGAGATAATACGGTTACTTCAAATGGACTTCTGGTGATTCCTTGCTTGTCAGAAGTTTTGCCGTTGATTGCTTCACGGAATCTCTTGATGTCCTCCAAAAGTGCATTACTTGTTTTTCGTAAGGAATCTGTGGGTTTTCCTTCCAGCCCTTTTACTTGATTTATTATTTTGTTACACACTTCCTCTGCTTCATTCATTCGATCCATCGCTAGTGTAAGCTTGTCAGCCGCTTTGCGTAAGCGATCGATGGCCTTACGTTGTGCTATTTTTATTTCATTGCGATTGCCTAAGCGTGGATCATCTTTTACTGTTATTGAGGTTGAATCAGTTTGCCCTGCATAAGTAAGTACAACTTTATAAGTTCCTGGTAATACTTGGAAACCTCCTGGCTCAGGAGAACCTGGTTGTGGTTTGGGAGAGCCTGGTTGACGATATCCTTTTTCTTCCATTCCCCAGTATATACGATTAAATCCTGTATCAGCTGTCCATCTTAGTGAACGGATCAGTCCATTTTCACTATTATAAATTCTTACTGAGATAGAATCACCTCGATTACCTCCAAAACCACGTCCACCTCCTCCCATCCGACCTCCGCCTTGACCGCGTCCTCCACCCATTCCCTGTCCACCTCCTGGAATGGAGGCAAGAGAAGTAACGTTATCTGTGGGAGTCGAATTGGTTTTGATGTTCGTAGAATCGGCGCGTTTTGGTTTATTGATATAAAAAGAAACTGCTGCACCGCGTGGTCTGTTGTCAGCATCCCAAATACCCATCACGCTCCACTCATATCCATCTGCTGGTTTGTATTGTGCTTGAATGGCTTCAGGTGCTTGGAATACCGTGATATTTTTAGTAGGTGTTTTTGTGGTGCTAGCTGCCAATTGACGTAATGGACGGATATCATCTAATATCCATAGGGCTCTTCCAAATGTAGCAATAGCAAGGTCTGCTTCTTTTTCTTGAATGGCTAAGTCGTAAGTAGATACGGAAGGATAGCCGTTTTTCCATTGAGAAAAATTAACGCCATTGTCAACACTGATCCATAATCCGTGTTCTGTACCAACAAAAATCAAATTAGGTTCAACCGGATCTTGAATCATACAAAGTGCATAACCGTTCACTTTATTTTCATCAATTAATCTTGTCCACGTTTTGCCAAAATCAGTTGTTCGGAAAATATAGGGTTTAAAATCTCCTCTGCGATAATCATTCGCTACCACAAAGGCTTCACCTGCATTGTGGCGTGAAGCAGTAATTTGTGGAATCCAGCTTCCTGCAGGTAGACCTGAAATTTTTCCTGCAAAATTGGTCCAGGTTTGACCACCGTCTTTTGTTAATTGAATTTGTCCGTCATCTGTTCCTGCCCATATTACTCCCTTCTGTTTAGTGGAAGGAGCAATGGTAAGAAGGCTGCAATGCGTTTCTGCACCTGTAATATCCAGCGTGAGTCCACCAGTATTTTGGAATGCATAAATTTTGGCAGAATCATTCGTTGTTAAATCTGTTGAAATTGTTTGCCAGCTAGCTCCTTTGTCTGTGCTTTTGTGAACAAACTGACTACCTAGGTAAATTGTCTTTGTGTCAAAAGGATCTTGCGCCATGGGAGTATTCCAATTGAAACGCATTTTGATTGAAGGATCAACAGCGGGAGGTTTGACATACCAAGATTCGCCTGTTTTCCAATTTCTTCTTCCAAATGATCCTCCTTGGCTTTCACTGTATACCCAACTAGCATCTTCTACATCTGGCATCACATCAAAACCATCTCCTCCTCCTATATTATGCCAATAGTAATTGCGAATACCTCCATTAATCCAAACATAAGCTGGTCCATGCCAGCTTCCATTGTCCTGCATTCCTCCCATTACATTGTAGGGAATTTCGTTATCTACATTGATATGATAGAATTGACCGACAGGAATTTTTTCATCAAAATTCCAGCTCTTACCTCTATCTCTTGAGATGCCGATACCTCCATCATTTCCTTCGATGATTAAGTTTGGATTTTCTGGATGAATCCACCATGCATGGTGATCTGGATGTATGCCAGAATAGGGAATCAGTGTGCTAAACGATTTGCCTCCATCTTCACTTAGTGTAATAGTAGAGTGAACATCGTAAATACGATTTTCATTTTTTGGATCTACATAAATCTCTTGATAATAAAATGGTCTGTCTGTTACATCTGCTGCGTTACTATTTACGAGTTGCCAATTAAAACCACCATCATCACTTTTGTAGAGTCCATTTTTTGTAGCTTCTACTTTAGCATATACTCTGCTAGGCATGCTTCTTGCAAAAGCAATGCCAATTCTTCCAAGGGGTCCTTCTGGCATTCCTTCTTCCTTACCCATTTTTTTCCAGGATTTTCCTCCATCCACTGTCATGTATAGTCCGCTTCCTGCTCCACCACTTTTCAATTCCCAAGGCTTTCTACGAAATTGCCACATCGAAGCAATTAGCTTATTGGGATTGGAGGGGTCCATTACTAAATCAGCGCAACCCGTAGTATCGTTTACATATAAAATTTTTGACCAGGTTTCTCCTCCATCGGTTGTTTTGAAAACACCTCTTTCAGGATGCTCTGCATACGGATTTCCTATTGCTGCTGCATAAACAGTATTGGGGTTTGCAGGATCTATTACAACTCGGTGAATACAGATTGTTTTATCAAGCCCCATTTTTTTCCAACTCTTTCCGGCATCTAATGATTTGTAAATACCTGCTCCTAAATTGAGTGAATTGCGTGGGTTGCCTTCGCCAGTTCCCACCCAAACTACATTGGGATTGCTCTGCTGTATGGCTATTGAACCAATATTTTGAATAGGCTGTTCGTCAAATATTGGATTCCACGATTGTCCGCCATTTTCTGTTTTCCACACTCCTCCAGAAGCGGCTCCCACATAGACCGTAGTAGGATTAGCTACCACTGCATCAATGGCCGTGATACGACCACTCATACCTGCAGGTCCAATGTTGCGAGGCTTCCAATTTTTGAATTGTTCCCAGTTTACTTTTTGAGCAGAAACTGCGCAGGTCAACATGAGACCTGTTAGCAATAAGAAGTAGTTTTTCACTGTTTTAATTTTTGGGATACGAAATGTAGTAAAGTTGGCTTAGAAATATTTTATCAGACGCAATTTTTCTTGTCTTCCAGCTAAAAAAAGAAAGGATTTCCCATTAAAATAACCATCCTCTTCTAACATAATTCTGATTTCTTTACCCCACTCGGGGATATAGGTAGCACTATTTAGCTCAATGGAATAGGCGGTGGAGGGGTAAACAGAATAATCGCCGCTTCCTGTAACACCCTCTTGTTGATCCCACAAACCGATAGTGGGGCCGGCTGCATGGCCGTGTAAGCCAAGTGGGTGGGAGTAAATACTTGGCTTGATTCCTTCTTTTATTGCTTGCTCACGTGTGGCTTTTAATAGTTCATTTCCAGTTCGTCCTGTTTTAAACTGAGAAGTTAGGATATCCTGTAATCTGTTACTAGTTGCAAAGGCCTTTTGCAAGTAGGCTGGTGCATCCATTTCTCCTGCACGTAAAACATAGGCGTGCTGTTGAATATCTGTGTTTAAGCGTAAATAAGTGATTCCAAAATCTACATGTAATAAATCACCTGGTAGTATCACATCATTTTCAGGACGATTTGAAAAACTTCTTAGGTGTTCAAAGTTGACTGTATCCCTTCTCTGTACGGAAACAGAAGGGTGAAACCAAGTTGTTAACCCTAGTGAAGTAACACGCTGTCTGAACCACCATACTAAATCGTCAGTTGTGGTTACACCGGGTGTAATAACTCGTGAAGAAAAACCTTCAGCAATGATTTCGTGTGTTATTCCAATTAGTTTTTGATAAAGTTGAATTTCACGTTCAGTTCTAGATTCCAGCCATCCAACAGCAAGTGACTCCGCAGATACTAGTTTATTCTTGAATGACCCCGGTAATTTTTCTGCTAAGCGTTCATAGTGTGTATGATCCAGTCCATCCGCATGTCCAAAATTTAAAGAGGTATTAATTCCAATTTTTGATGGATTTTTCTTCTGAATTAGATCCACAAGTGCATTCCATTGATCTGGAAATTTTTGCAAATCCCATGCAGCTTTGATTGAATTACCCACGTTATACCTTGCAATAGCAAAGCGCTCCACAGTTTGTGTGGTGGGGTTTAAATAGAAGACCAGCATTGTTGTTCTTCGTGCTGAAAGCCATGTTGAAGGGAGCATGGATTTTAATACTGGATCTTCATTGTACTCTCGGGAAATGAGAAGCCACATGTCAATTCCTGTCCTTTGCATTAGCACAGGTAAAAGAGTTTGAAATCTTTCCTCTAAAATTTCGTCAACAATTTTACTTTGTTCGCGCTCTGTTAAAACAGGTTGCGCAGTGAGGCAGTAAGATGACCAGCTAAGAGCTAGTAGTAGGATGATTTTTTTCATAGTGTTGTGCGCGTAAATTTAATATCTTTAAAGGAATAAATTTTTATTAATGGAAGTACATCATCCGCACCACCTAACGCATAAAAAAAAGTGGCATGAGTATTTTTTAGAGTTTATAATGCTTTTCGTAGCCGTCTCCCTTGGATTTTTTGCCGAAAATGTACGAGAGCGACAAATTGAAAAGCATCGGGAGATCTCTTATTTAAAAAATGTACATGAAGATTTACTATTGGATTTAAATACAATTGATACTGTAATGATAGTGAATCAGAGACGAATGGTGATGCTGGATTCACTTTTTGCTTTATTGGATAAAGGGGATCCCCCGCTTGCTGATCTGTATTATTATTTTAGGAATATGGCTTTGCGTGCAACATTTGAGTCGTCGCATATTGGGTTTGATCAGATAAAGTCGGCCGGGGGATTACGGATGATTAAAAATCGGGACATCATATCTGGAATTCAGCAATATGAAAATACACTTGGCTCAATGTACAAGTTAGAGGAAACACGTGAGCATACATTAGAGCAAGCGCGATTTAGACTGGCAACGGTACTAGATGCTAAGACAAACTATATTATGACACAAGAACAGCTAGATGGACCTGTTCGTTTTCAACGGCCTAAAACTCCAGCTCCTTTTTTTTATAATGATCGTTCCACTATCAATGAGCTTGTTAATTTAACAGCATTCAGTGTCAATACGAGTCGGTACCTGAATCAGCGATTAAGTAAAATGAAACGAATAGCTAGCGAACTAGATGAGGCAATTTTAAAAGAATACGGCAAAGAGTTTACTCATTAAATTATTTAATAATGACATTCCCCATTTTATTTGCGGTACTTGCAGTAATACTTATTTTGGTTCGCAGACACCTCCGAGATAGAGAGTAAACTGTGCTTTAATTGCTATAGGTTTTCTCTATTGCGCTAATCAGTCTGGTTGCGTTTTCTTTTTGCTCGGTGAATATGCTTCTTTGTACGTTTTGCATAGAGTTTTTAATGTGTGAGAGTCTATTTGCAAATTCGATAATTACAATTCTGTCGTTAGTTAACAGTGTCGCATCGTCCATAACTCTTCTTTCTCCTGAACCCTCTACCAAATTTTTATATTTAAATTGGTTATATATCCGATATGATTGATCTCTTGCTTTTAATTTGAGATCACCTACAATGTCTTCATACTTTTCTAAAAACTCATTTTTGGTCCAATACTCTGAAAGCAAATTATTAATCTCGTTCGATTTTATTAGTCGCAAGCCTCCAGCATTTTTTAACTGGGCAGAGGTGCTGGTATTTACCTCTGAGCCCCTGTTTCCTAAAATGCCCAAGTTTATAAGATAGAGCTTTTTGATTTCCTCTTTTGTCCAAGAGGTTTTTTCTAAAATTTGCAGCGTGGTGTCAATACCTTTGATTTGACGATCAATATATTGGGTAGCATTATTGTATTCCATGGTGTCTTTTTTTAAGTCTGATAAAAGACTCTCCATGTACTCACTTTCCCGATGTCTTTCAATATAATGCTCGCGCATATTCTCAGCGAAAAAACCTAGTGTAACCGCTGAAAATAGCATAAAAAACTCTGTGATATACTCTGACCATTTTTTGGGAATGTGATGTTTGTGGTGTACTTCCATAAACTTGGGTGCTTATATTTATGAAACGGAAATTACACAATTATTAAATTAAACAAGATGGAAGTACATCATAAGCATCATTTGCCTAAAAATTGGAAAGAATACTTGACCGAATTCATCATGTTATTCACTGCTGTTACGCTGGGTTTTTTTGCTGAAAATTACCGGGAGCACAAAATTATTGAGCACCGGATGGAAGAAAATTATGTTGCTCTTTTACAAGATCT
>JBEDEC010000134.1:0-2503 GCA_041175905.1 Bacteroidota bacterium | reverse complement strand
TAACAATTATTATGACCAGCATTTGGCAACGGCAATGGGGTACAAATACGCTTGGGGACTATTTTACTGTCCTGCTAATCATTGCGGCGGTTTGGATGCTGCGTAGACAACTCTCTAATTATTTTGCTGGTCTTTTATTTCGCTGGTTGCGTGGGGTCTTACAAAAAGTAGATCGAGTTCTATTCAATGATCTGGTTATAGATCCGCTGGAGCGGTTTTTATTGATCTTGGTTTCCGTCTTCATTTTGTATCGGTTGAATTTTCCGCCCGAATTAAATTTTTCAATTTATAAGTTTGACAGTAAGGGTCTCATCAATAGTTTGGGTACACTAATACTAATTACCTCATTTACTTCATTACTCATACGTGCAATTGATTTTGCTGCTATTCTTTTGGAACAGAAAGCAGGGCAGGCTTCAGATCTTTCCGATAATCAACTGATTGTTTTTTTTAAGGATTTCTTTAAAGTGATATTACTGATCCTTTCACTTTTAATGATCCTTCGGTTTGCGTTCGGGTTTGACATTGGAGGACTCTTAACCGGACTGAGTATCGTAGGTGCGGCTATCGCGTTGGCGCTTAAAGAGAGTCTTGAAAATTTGATTGCTTCGTTCATTATATTTTTTGACAAACCGTTTGTCACGGGCGACTTGGTTAAGGTAAATGCAATTACCGGAACGGTAGAAAAAATTGGACTAAGAAGTACTCGTATTCGTACTGAGCAAAAAACATTTGTTACGGTTCCTAATAAACAAATGGTTGACTCGATTCTAGATAATTTTTCATTGCGTACACAACGTCGTGCTGAATTAAAAATTGAGCTGGCTAGCACTAATACTCCTTATTTGGTACAGGAGTTTTTAGAACGTGTACGCGTGATTCTACGACACACCGCTATCCAACAATCTTCAGTTACACTTAGTGATATAAAATCCAATCGGATTATTGTGGAGATTGATTTTTATACTGACCCGCTTCCAATTGCCGACTTCAATGCAATTCGTGAGGCCGTTAATATGGAAGTCTTACAGGCTGCACATACATTAGGTCTAACGTGGCCGGTTGAATGATTGCTGAATAATTTCTCCAAGCTCTCGATCAAACTGACCATATTTCCCATACTCTACTACGCGGCCAATTTCTTTTCCATCTCTAAAAACAATCAACGTAGGCACATTAATTATACCAAGTGTTTTAGTTAGATCTCCCCAGCTTTCTTTTTTTCGATTAACCCCAATCAGCACACATCTTTTTTCGTCAAATCCGGCTTGAGCTGCCATAGCATAAAAACGCGGAATAATAAAATGTGAGTCTTCGCACCAGGTTCCCATAAATGCAAGTACTTGTATGGAGTCGCGATAGTTTGTAAAAGTGGCTAACCCTTGCTTATGCGCTTGATAGGCAGTAAAATTCTCTTGAAACCAAGACGCAAAGGGTTCGGCTTGTAAAACTTCTTTAGAAATAAAACCCACTACTGATTTTTCATTGGGTCTTTCCGTTAGTGTTTCATAATGTGTTTGCGCCATTCCCTTACTGATTGTAAGTGAAAGGCCTAGTGTAATGAGAAATAACTTCATGGTTTTTGAAGATTAGATCGTATTTCTATTAAAAACGAACGGAGTTGTTGTAACGATTGAATCAACGTGAACTTGTCCTCTGCTTTTTTATTTTTCTTTAAAAAATCTCTGGCTCCTTCAATGGTAAATTTTCTTCTGCGCAATAAATCGTAAATCAGCACTAAATTTTTTACATCAACGGGTCTGAAATAGCGATCTCCCTTCTTATTCTTTTTTGGTTGCAGAATATCAAATTCTGATTCCCAGTAGCGAATAAGCGATTGATTTTCTTGAAACATTTTTGCTACCTCTCCAATCGTGTAGTATTGTTTTTTAAAAAGATCTTCGTCTGGCGGAACCTGAATCTGATTGGCACGGTTCGCCATTTCGCGCATAGATTTTCTTCCTCTTTTGCCTACAATAGCTTTCTCTTCTTTTTTGCGAATGGAGCGAACTCCTATGGCAGGAGAAGGGGTAGAAGGTGGCACAACAGTTTCTACTGATTTTACTTCAGCAAGGGCGGGGGCAAGGTGTTGCTCACTTTTTTCATCCGGTGCAGCACCCAGATCCTCAAAGGCAAAACTGATTTGTGTCAGTGGTTTTTTGCGCATAGTCTCTTGTAAAGATAACAAAGGCAATGCCTTTCATCTCTTTAAAGTTACGGTGTGGAAAACTGGTGTTTAGTCTAAACTTTGGTTCGATGCGGCCGCTTGCTTTAGAATGCGGTCAAATTGTGCCGGAGTCAGGTCGTTATAGAAGAAATAGATGGGATCTATTCGCGAGCCATTTTTTATCACCTCGTAATGACAGTGTGGACCAGTCGATTTTCCAGAACTTCCAACCCATCCAATCACTTCTCCTCTTTTTACGTTTTGGCCAACTCGGGCTTTCACACGAACCATATGCCCATACAACGTTTGATAACCATACCCGTGGTTGATGATTAC
>JBEDEC010000133.1:0-35911 GCA_041175905.1 Bacteroidota bacterium | reverse complement strand
GTTGATAAAGTATTATAAATTATTTCTATTTCAATCAACCGATGATACTGCACGACAAATAGTTGATCGGAATACGATGGGTATGAAATTAGGATATACTGTAAGTGAGTTTGGTAAACCTCGATTCAGCAAATCAGGGAACCGACTTTATTTTGGTACTGCACCCATCAAGCCTGCGGCTGATACTAGCATGCCAGAAATTGATCAAGTAAAAGTAGATGTATGGCATTATAACGATGACTACCTACAAACACAGCAGCTTTTCAATTTAAAAAGAGATCTGGAGCGTAATTATTTAGCAGTTTTTGATTTGCGGGATTTAACGCTTATGCATCTTGAGTCTGATAAAATCTCACAGGTTATTACGACTGCCGAGGGCGATGGGGAGACTGCTTTTGGTATCAGTGACAGGGGATATCGGATCGAAACGCAATGGAAGGGGTTGTCAAAAAAGGATATTTACAAAATAGATATTACAACGGGAGACACCCTATTAATTAAAAAAGGGTTGGATGGCGTTGTATATTCTTCTTTTGTTTCTCCAAATGGCGATGCCATCATATGGTACGATTATGTTTTGAAACAATATGTAAGCTGGTATAAAGGGAAGACGCAAGTGATTAGCCGCCAAATTCCTTTTCCATTATATGATGAGGAACATGATTCTCCGAGTGCTCCAGACCCTTATGGAATTGCTGGTTTTGAAGTAGGAGATTCGGCTGTTTGGATCTATGATCGTTTTGACACGTGGCAAGTATCCTTGAATGGACAAAAAAAGCCACGTAACATCACCCTCCAGGGTAGAGTTAAAAAAGAAAATTATCGTTATGTAAGGGTGGATGCAAAAGAGAAATATGTAGCAGAAAAAGGGTGGAGCCTTTGGCGTTTTCAGCAAGAGCAAGATAAGTCTGCAGGTCTTGCACTAGCAAAGTGGAGTGAGCAAAGTTTAGGCTGGCAAAAACGTAAATCAGGGCCCTATATGTATGGAAGTCCAGTTCAGTCAAAATCGTCTCTAGTGCTAGCATATACTAAAGAGAGTTATGCCCTTCCTCCTGATTTACATGTATGGCAGTTTGGCGAGCAAGCTGATGCGGAAACAAAGTTGACCACAATTAATGTGCAGCAACAGCAGTACAATTGGGGCACATCCTCTATTTACAAGTGGAAGACTATTGACGGTAAAAATGCACAGGGGGTTCTTTATTTGCCCGAGAACTTTGATCCCAAAAAGAAATATCCTTTGCTGTTATATTTTTATGAGACCCACACAAATACATTGCATAGTTACATTCCTCCATCGCCCACGGGTAGTCGATTAAATATATCTTTTTATGTGAGCAGAGGGTATGTGGTATTGAGTCCTGACATTCATTACCAGATCGGGTATCCTGCGAAAAGTTGTTATAATTATGTGGTTAGCGCGGCAAAGCAACTTGCGAAAGAGTCGTGGATTGACGCGGCAAACATGGGAATACAAGGGCAAAGTTGGGGTGGAATACAAGTTGCGCAATTAGTAACGATGACTTCTATTTTCAAGGCTGCATGGGCAGGGGCACCCGTTGCTAACATGACCAGTGCATATGGAGGAATACGATGGGAGAGTGGCGTTAATCGGCAATTTCAATATGAAATGACGCAAAGTAGAATTGGAGCCACTTTGTGGCAGCGACGAGATCTTTATTTGGAAAATTCTCCATTGTTTAAAGTGCCTCAAATTATAACGCCTTTAGTGATTATGGCTAATGATGCAGACGGAGCTGTTCCTTGGTATCAGGGGATTGAATTATTTACGGCAATGCGTCGATTAGGAAAAAAAGTATGGATGTTGAATTACAATGGAGAAGCGCATAATCTGCGTGAAAGAAAAAATCAAAAAGATATCTCCATTCGACAGCAACAGTATTTTGATTGGCTCCTCAAAGGAGAACGTCCTGCACGTTGGATCACTGAAGGAATTCCAGCTGTAAACAAGGGGAAAGACTGGGGCTTAGATCTTGTAGATTAAAGAGGTCGTTCTGGGTCAAAATTTTCCAGTTCCTTGGCTACTGCTGTAAGGAAAGTAGCGCCAAGGCTTCCATCTACGATTCGATGGTCATAGCTCATGCTTAGATACATCATATGGCGGATGGCAATACTATCGCCTGCAGGTGTTTCAATTACTACGGGTCGTTTTTTAATGGCACCCACCGCTAAAATGGCTACTTGTGGTTGATTGATAATGGGTGTTCCCATCAAGGATCCAAAGGTTCCTACATTGGTCAATGTAAATGTTCCATTTTGTGTGTCGTCAGGTCTTAACTTTCCCTGGCGGGCCGCATCTGCTAATTGGTTAACCTGTTTAGTCAAACCAACCATATTGAACTGATCTGCATTTCTAATCACAGGCACAATTAAATTCCCCGAGGGAAGGGCAGTTGCCATTCCAATATTGATATCTTTTTTAATGACAATATTATTGCCATCAAGTGAGCAATTGATTAATGGGAATTTTTTGATGCAACGTACAATTGCTTCAATGAAAAGTGGGGTATAAGTAATTTTAGTTCCTTCTCTTTTTTCAAAGTCCTTTTTTACCTTTTCTCTCCAAAGAACCAAATTGGTAACATCGGCTTCTGTAAAACTAGTTACATGGGGACTGGTTTGTTTACTCCTGACCATGTGGTCAGCAATCAACTTCCTCATTCTGTCCATCTCTATGATCTCTACATTACCAGTATAGCTTACAGGCAATGATTGATTCACTTCTGTTTCTGGTTGAATCTTTTGAATAGGCACAGTCATCTCTTGCGTTGGCTGACTGCTTGGTTGTTTGCGTGAGCTTACATAGTGCAGAATGTCTTTTTTTGTAACGCGCCCTTCATTACCTGTACCTGGAATGTTTTCCAGTTCGCTCATGCTAATGCCTTCGCTTGCTGCAATATTTAATACGAGAGGGGAATAAAATCGAGTGGATCCAATATTAATTGGCTTAGTCTCTTGATAAGTAACGGGAAGAGCAATTTCTTTGGCTGCTTCTGCTTTCACAGTTTGAACAGTGGGAGTGGCGGGAGTGTTGATAGGAGAGGAAGTGGAAGCAGCTTCCGTACGAATACGAGCAATGACCGTTCCAATCGGGACAATGTCATTTACGTTGAAAAGAATTTCATCAATGATACCTGCGGCAGTACTGGGTACTTCACTATCAACCTTATCAGTCGCAATTTCAAGGACTGTTTCGTCAAGCGCCACCGCATCACCTGGTTTTTTAAGCCATTTTAAAATCGTGGCTTCCATGATACTTTCACCAAGTTTTGGCATCACCAATTCAACTATCGCCATATAATGAATTTAAAAGCAGCAATCAGAGTGCAAATCTACAATATTGTACTCAATCCATGGAGTCCTTTAAAAGGAACAGGCGTAGTAAATTTAAAGCACTTAGGGCGGTCTGCTTTGTATTTCTGGTTCTGTCAAACCCCCATTTATATTGCTTTGTTTCAACTCTTTCTTTGTTGCCAACTGCTATCCAAACTGTGCCGACAGGCTTTTCTGGGCTACCTCCGTCGGGTCCCATAATTCCGGAAACCGCAATCGCATATGTGCAGCCCAGCGATGTAAGAATTCCCACTACCATTTCCTTGACTACTTGCTCACTCACCGCTCCAAACTGATTCAGGGTGGAGGGGTTAACTCCAAGCAATTTTTGTTTTGCTTCGTTAGAGTAGCTTACTACACTTCCTTCAAAATAGCGGGAAGCCCCGGGTATAGCACTAATTAAACTGGCAATGAGGCCACCTGTGCAACTTTCTGCGGTCCCAACTGTGGCATTTCTTGCTAATAGTAATTTACCTATGTAGGATTCTAACTCTTCATTTGTATCAATGGCTAGATGTTCTGCAACTTCTTTTTTTAATAACGCCACCTGGTGTTCTACTTTTGAAATAAGTTCTCCTCTATTGTTTCCAATGGCGGTAAGTCTTAGTTTAACCATTCCATATTGTGGCAAATAAGCCAAAGAAATATAGGGTGGGAGGTTTTTTTCAAAATTGGTAAGTTGTTCAGCAAGTACTGATTCGCCTACCCCGATTGTTTGAAGCGTATGGTGTAAAATGACGGGAGTGGAAAGCTCGTTTTGCAATAGCGGCACTACAGAACCCGTCATGATGTCTTTCATCTCTTGGGGAACTCCGGGAAGTGAAATATAAATCACCTTGTTTTTTTTAAAGAGCATTCCAGGTGCTGTACCCACTGGATTCGGTAAAACAGTGCAATTGTCAGGAACATCTGCCTGTTTTTGATTGCGCTCTAAAAGTCCACCAGGTCTTTTATATACTTCGGTAAAAAGGTATTGAATATGTGCAAGTGTTGTGGGGTCCCTTTTTAACTTTCCTCCAAAATATTCACATAAAAAAGGCTTCGTAATATCATCAGCAGTGGGGCCAAGTCCTCCTGTTAGAATTATAACCTGAGCATAGCTAGATTCTTGATCAAGTGCAAATCTGATTTCATCAGCACGATCTCCTACTGCGATTCTGCGTAAGACTAAAATCCCTATCGCGTTCAATTGTTGGGCTATGAACGCACTATTCGTATCAATGGTTTGCCCAATTAGTAGCTCATCTCCAATTGTAATGATGGATGCATAAACTTTATTCATGCTTCTTAATTTCCTAGCATTCTATCCATACTTACTTTTCCAGGTCCTGTAAAAAGGAGCACTAAATAGCCAGCCAAGTAAAGAGCGGCATGCTCTCCTTCCCCAAAAATATCACTGTGGTGAACCATAAATAATGCAACTGCCATGGTTACGATGAGCGGAATAACCACGAGTCTTGTCATTAACCCGGCAATAAGCAAAACGGCGCAGAAAAATTCTGCAAAAATGACTAGTGCTAACGATGCGGTGCTTCCGATATGAAAAGGGTCAGGAAAATCTTTTACAACTGTCATAAACTTAATCAATTTATTAAAGCCATGCGGGATAATAAGACCTCCCATGGCGAGTCGTAACAGTAAAAGCGCAAATGAAATACTGTTCTCTGTATACCGGGTACTAAATAATTTTTTCATGTTCAGCAGTTTTACTCCACTAACATAAGATTTTTTTGTTAAAGCCTTCCTAATTACACACTTATCCACATCTGTTTGCAACCATTGCTTGGGAGAGGCGAAAATATTTGCAATATTCGCCCGTTATAGGAACTAGATTATGCGGCTATTTCTGCTTATTTCAATCACCCTTTTGTGTCAATACGTGTTGCTTGGTCAACGCACCCTGCAATCTACAGAGCAAGACTTGCCCTTTCAAAAAGCGCTTTCTTTGTTAAGGCAGGGAAGGGTAGAGGAAGGTTGTCTTTTAGTAGAACGAATTTTGATACAACAGCCCGCCCTGTCTCTCCAAAATCAAAATTTAGAGACGCAAGAGTTTCGCTACTTCAGTATCGTTTGTCAACTGATTCAAGCGGATAAAAAGGCAGAGGCTCATGCAATTCAATTTTTAGATGAAACCAACGTACAATCATGGAAAGACAGAATATATTATTACTTAGGTAATTACTATTTCTCCCAGCAAAATTGGATTGCGGCGCTAAATCAATATAAGCTTCTATCGGTTGCCAACTTATCTAATTCAGAAATTGCAACGATGCAATTTTACCAAGGATATTCTCATTTTGTTTTAAAGCAATATGAACTTGCTAAACCTTTGTTGAATAGCATACGTCAACTGGCAGAAGGCGTCTACAAATCTGCTGCTACTTATTATTACGGACTCATCCTTTTTGGTGAAGGGAAAATGAATGACGCTGTAAGCTGTTTTCAACAAATTGAGAATGATCCAAAATTTGGGAAGCTAGCAGTGTATTATACCAGTCAAATAATGATGGCTAGAGGAGAAGCGGAGCAAGTGATTAACTATTTAGAGAAGAATGCCTCTTTATTTCAAGACACTTCTTATCCTTCAGCTGAACGCAAACAGGTTCTAGGTCATGCTTACTTTGTAAAAGAAGATTTTTCTAAGGCTTTGCCCTTGCTTAGTTATTACGTAAATGCTGGATCCGGAGTTTCTAGGGTCGATCATTATGAAGTAGCATTTTCTCAGTTTAAACTAAAACAATTTACAGAGGCGGTTAATAGTTTTAAAAAATTAACTGATATTAAGGATACAATTGCCGCTTATTCACTTTTTTATTTAGGGGACTCTTATGTTGAACTAAATAATAAGAGAGAAGCTCGTTCTGCGTATTCGCTCTGTATGCAAAGTGCAGAAAAGAAAGAATTGCAGTCCATTGCTCAGCTTAACTTTTCAAAACTTAGTTATGAACTGGGTTATTTTGATGAAGCGGTACGTGAATTGGAGTCCTTTATTCGAAACAATCCAACTTCATCCAGTTTGATTGAAGCGCAAGAGGTTTTATTTGCATCATTGGCGGCGTCTAGCAACTACAAACGTGCCCTCCAGGTGCTTGAACAGATTGTGAATCCTTCATCACAAACTCAACTACTCATACCAAGTGTTCGGTTTGGAAGGGCTGTTGAGCTTTTTTATGATGGCGACTTAGTGGAGGCAAAAAAACTTTTGCTTCGAATCATTAACGATAAGTGGGCTACTTCATTTCAGGGGGTCGCGCATTTTTGGTTAGGTGAAGTTTGCTATCTCCAAAAAGAATATGCAACTGCAGTTCCCTACTATAATAAGTATATTTCCTTGGGAGGGGTTGTATCAGGTGAGGCCTCGCCCATTCATGCTTATTACAACTTGGGCTATGCTTATTTAAATCTTAGCCAATATAAATTGGCGCTTGGTCAATTTGAAAAAGTCCGGTATGGTATTCAGGCAGGTAATACGTCTTTAGAATTAGATGCGCGCTTACGTGCGGCAGACTGTCATTTGCTTTTACGTCAATACAAAAACGCTAAACAGGTTTACCAGACATTTGTAGATATTGATGCGCCAGCTGCTCCCTATGCATATTTTCAACTAGCAGCTATTGCAGGAATTGATAATATAAACGATAAAATACGATTACTAAAAGAGCTAATTATTCGTTATCCTCAATCCTCCTATGTTTTGAATTCAAAAATGGGCTTAGCGGATGCTTATATGGAAGGAGAGAGATTTCGTGATGCACTTCCGGTATTAGAAGATCTGCTTCAAAATGCAGGTACTGCTGAGCAGCCTAGTCTATTATTTAAAATGGCTGTTGTTTTTTATAACCTTGACGAAAATGAAAAGGCTTTATCTTACTATCAACGTCTTTTTGAACAATACCCTAGTTCTGCTGAAGCTGCGGATGCATTGGAAGAATTAAAAGCAGTATATGTCGATATGGGTAGGGCAACAGAGTATACCACTTACTTAAAAAAGAGGGGAATAACCATTTCTGTTAGCTTAGAAGATTCATTACAATACTTAGTGGCTGAACAGCAATTTGACGCAAAAGATTATGCGCGTGCCATACCTTCTCTTCAGCAATATCTAAATCAGTTTCCACAGGGGAAATATTATTCTGATGCGCAGTTTAGGTTGGCAACATCCTTTTATTTGCGAAAGGAGTGGGAGCAGGCAGTAGTACCCTTGGAAGAGTTATTAAATGCTAATCCGGGAAAGTACCAATTGGACGCCAATTTTATGATTGCGCGTATTTATTATTTTGAGCTCAAAAAGGTTGATAAAGCCTCTTATTGGTATGAACAACTTATTCCTTTAACGATTAAAACAGAGGACCGGCTTGAAATTTTTAGAGCGTTACTGCGTGCAAATTATCAGCAAAAAAACTGGGCAGTAGCCTCGCAATTCGGGGATTCACTTTCATTATACAAAGAAAAGAGCAAAGAAGACCAGGCGTTAGGTGCACTGGCAAAAGCAAGGCAGTGCTTTGTTGACAATAAGGAAACAGAGGGGCAGCAATTGCTTGCTAGTGTTTCGCTATTAAACAAAGCTGCATTGGCCGCTGAGGCACGCTATGAACTTGCTCTTTCCCATTTTAGGCTTCAACAATGGAAGGTTGCTGAAAAAATGGCTTTTGAAACTATAAACAAGTCTGGATCTTATGAGTGGTGGGTTACAAAATCTTATTTGTTACTAGGTGATATTTATCTAGCGCAAAAAGATTATTTCAACGCTCAGGCCACTTATCAGAGTATCTACGAAAATGCAAATGATCCTGCATTACGTAAAGAGGCATTGGAAAAAATTGAGTTAGTCAAAAAAAATGAAAAAGGCAATCAATAATGCGAAAAAACAATTCTTCTATAACAACTGCTATTCTTCGCTTGTTTTGCTGGCTAATCATTTCTTTTTTATTCTTTCAGCGTTTAAATGCACAGGTTAAAAGTGTTGATATTGTTTCAGCGTATCGTCCACAGGTTGCCACTAGTTCAAAATTTCAGTTCTTGCCAAACCTACCTGTAGCAGATTCGAATCGAATCACACTGTCTTATGCTACTTCTTCTGGAATCTTTATTCCACCTTTCCAAATCTCACCATTGCGTCCCCTTGCGTTATCTTTCAAATCAGATTCTCCTATTTCCGATAAACTATATGCAAAAATTGGGTATGGTAATTTAAAATCACCTTTTGCACAACTTTATTTCAGTAAAGGACTGGGGGCAAGTAAAGGATTGTCTGCTTCTGCAATTTATCAAAGTGCCACAGGTAAGCTTCCTCTGCAAAAATTTGCACAATCTGAAATCGCACTCAACAGTTTTCGAAAAATTTTATCAAAAAATTTAAGTGTTGATGTAGGAATTCGTTACAATTTGGATCAAGTGAATCGTTATGGCTTTCGCACTCCCATAGTATTGCCGATTTCTAAAGATGATAGTCAAAGTTATTCCGCAGTCACCTTTCAAACAGGTGTGAAAACGATCAATCCAACTAGCTACGGTATTACAGTTGGATCTGATCTGGAGGTGGGGTTCTTTTCTGATCAACTTGGTTACAGTGAAAAATTAGTCAAACTCACAGTTCCCTTCAATAAAAATCTTAATCATAGCTGGAGAGTGTCTGCGTTAGTCGATGCAACTCTTATCAATGTTGGGATTAAGAATGGGGCATCGCTTGTAAATAATGTTGCTGCCACTCAGTTACTCGTTTCTCATTGGAATAAAAAATTTGTCATTCAGGCTGGACTACTTCCTGTTTGGGATCAATCTGGATTTGCAGTGCTGCCATTATTAAATGGAACCTTTCGATTGGATAGTACAAGACTGATTCTTCAATGGGGATGGGAGGGTAAAAACCAGGTAAATAGTTACCAAGGGCTCTTCCGAACAAATAATTGGATTCAAGTACCCAATGCGCTTATGAATACTCGTTCAACGCAACTATATGCTGGAATAAAAGGAGCCTCCACTCCGCATTTTTCTTACTCCCTGAAGGGTGGATGGTTTCAATCCAACGATGTTCCTCTTTTTATAAACGATACATCTTCAATTTCTAAAGGAAATTCTTTTTTAGTAGTCTTTGAACCTCGTTTGCAACAAGTTCAATTAGCTGGTGAAATTGGCTACCAAATTGCTGATCGTATGGGTGTACGTGCTAGTCTTCAGTTTAATCAGTTCTCTGGGTTAAAGAACCAAGCGCGTGCATGGGGTCTTTTACCTATGGAACTGAAAGTAACCAGCCATATTGAGGTGTTAAAAGATCTTTATCTGGATGTTGCTGCTTTTGCATGGCGAGGTGCTTCTTATTTGCAAAAGGGTGGAATGATTGGTAGAAGTCAGGGGGCCCTTGATGTAAATACAAGCCTTGAATTTAAGCTCAACCAGTCTTGGCGATTATGGGGGCAGTTCAATAATTTGTTTAATCAGTCCTATCAGCGTTGGAATCAATATCCTGTTTACGGTTTTAATTTCTTGATTGGTGTCGTATTTTCGCCACAACTAAAAACGGTCCATTGATTCCTTTTTTTATAGAATACCTAGCTTTCTCAGGAGAACTGCCGCTACAGGGCTTAGGGTATTTGCGTGTAAAAAAAGGCTCTGCCAAGTTAGATATCACCACACGACTGCTTACACCGCCCAGCCAAGAGTATATTTTTGAGTCATCGGATATAGTTGATGTAGAATCATTTTATTCTTGGCTTAAGCTACGAAGATCAACGCCTTCACACAATGACGAATCTGCGTATCTCCAAATTATAAATGATTTAAATAAGTTGAGCGGAACTGATTTAATTGAATGGAAGGGTATAGGAACATGGAGAAAAGGGGATAGCCAGAAAGTCGTATTTGAACCCGGAAAAATAAAAAATCAACTCAAAGCCGTAGTTGCTGAAAAGGTAATTAGAAGTGAAGCGGTTCACTCTATTCAAGTGGGGGAATTAGAATCTGATTCGGTAGAGATGTCTAAAAGGTTATCTCAAAAAACTAAGCGAGTAATTCCTTTGGATTGGCTTGGTGTTTTTTTATTAATTACAGTTTTAGCATTTTTAAGTTGGGTCTTTTTGTCAGGCCGCGTTCAGCCAGGCTCTATTTCTAATCCTGGAAAGATTTTACCAAAAGAGAGTTCCTCTCTGCAATATCGTTCATTGTGATCACTGCGATACCTCATATGACTTGCCCTGTTTGCGGTGCTGAAAATTGGAAATTGATTTTTGATTGCAAAGATTTTTCTATTTCACATCAGCAATTTCCTATTGCTGAATGTGAAAATTGCTCACTTCGTATTACTGTTGGCGCGCCTGATAAAGAATCCATCGGACCTTATTACAAATCTGAAGAGTATATCTCTCATACCAACACGAATAAAGGATTGATCAACCAGCTTTACCAATGGGTGCGTAAATATATGCTCTCAAAAAAAAGAAAGTTGATCGAAGATGTTTCGGATAAAAAAGTTGGTGCATTGCTTGACTATGGAAGTGGTACCGGCGCATTTGTGCGTTACATGAAACAAGCAGGCTGGATTACGATAGGAATTGAACCAGATGCTGATGCTCGAAAAGTTGCCACTGAACAATTTCAAATTACTTTATTAGAGGCTGGGGAATTACAAAATTTACAATCTTCCCAATTTGATGTTATTACACTCTGGCATGTTGTAGAGCATATCCATGATCTGCAACGCACGATTCAAAAATTAAAAGACTTACTAAAACCTGAAGGAGTATTAATCATAGCAGTTCCTAATTATACTTCGTTAGATGCGTATCATTACGGCCCCTACTGGGCTGCCTATGATGTTCCCCGACACTTATATCATTTTTCTCCTTATTCGATGGAGCAATTGATGAAGAATAATGGGTTGCGAGTTATATCCAAAAAACCACTTTGGTTTGATAGTTTCTATGTATCCTTGTTGAGTTCTCGCTATCAATTTGGAAAAACTAATTATGTTGATGGATTTTGGCAAGGTATTCGTTCAACTCGCAAAACAATGAGTGATGTAGAGAGGTGTAGCTCCCTCATTTATGTAGTTACTCAATGACCTAGTGTGATTTCAAATAATAGCGGCCACCATTTTCCTGTTATATAAATCTTTTTGCTTTCAGGGTCATAGGCAATTCCATTTAAGACCTCAGCGCCCGCATAGGCTGTTTGTGCTTGGTTAAGTAGGGATGTGAAATCTGCTTTTCCAACAACTTCGCCATTGGAGGGATTGATTTTTAAAATATAAGGCGTAGTGTATTGATTAGCATACACAAATCCATCGATAAATTCTAGTTCATTTAGATTGTAAGTCGGGCTTCCTTCTTCAGTTACTAATTGACTTTTTATTAATTGCATTCCGTGGGGGCTATAAAAATATAACTCTCCGCTACCGTTCGTAAGAATGAGATCATTTCCATTATTTGTAAGGCCCCAACCTTCTTTGTCTATTTCGTATTCATTAATCTTTTTGAAATCAAGTGTATAGCAAAATATTTTTTTCTCTCTCCATGTTAATTGATAAATAGTATCTCTTAAGATCGTAATGCCCTCCCCAAAAAATTGTTCATTGAGCTGAATGGAGCGTAGTGTCTTTCCAGTTTTCAACTCTATTTCCATTAGCTTAGAACTCCCATATTGACCAGTGCCTTCAAAAAGACGTCCTTTGTAAATCTGTAATCCTTGCGTGTAAGAGCTGGTATCATGTGGGTAGCTAGCTACCACTGAAAAATTTAAGGGACTTATTTTTTGGGGACTATTCTCTTCTTGTGGAGTCGTATTGCTTTTTTGCTGACAACCAAATATTGTAAAAAAAAGGGGGAGGGCCAGAAGAGATAAACCAGTTTTATTCATAAATCTAAATTAGCCTCAATGCACCTAAACTGAGGATAAATCCTAAAAAAATAATACAGGGTGCAGCATTTTAACCGATAGTGATGTCTCTATTATATTGTTGGGTTTACAGGTCGCAACCTCAATCATGCTTATGTGAAAGGGCCCCCGTTTTCGGGGGCCCTTTTCTATCTCTTACAGGTGAATGGCTTCGCCATAAGCCACTTCGATAGCGTCTTTCACGCTCTCACTGATTGTGGGATGCGGGTGAATGGAATTAAGTACCTCATGGTAGGTTGTTTCCAGTTTCCGGGCAGTTACAGTTTGTGCAATTATCTCTGTAACGTTATATCCAATCATATGTGTGCCTAGCCATTCGCCATATTTGGCATCAAAAATTACTTTTACAAAACCTTCTGTATGACCAGCTGCAGATGCTTTACCGCTTGCGCTAAGCGGAAACTTGCCCACTTTGATTTCGTACCCAGCCTCTTTTGCTTGCTTTTCAGTATAGCCAACTGAAGCGATTTCAGGAACGCAATAGGTGCATCCTGGAATATTGTTATAATCGATTGGTTCAGGTTTGTGATTATATTTTTTCTCGTTGTAGGCAATAGCTTCAATACAAACAATTCCTTCTTTACTTGCAACGTGCGCTAATGCTTGACCAGGTGCGCAGTCTCCAATTGCATAGATTCCAGGGATATTTGTTTGACCAAACTTATCTACGATAACTCTTCCTTTTTCTGTTTTTACTCCCGTTTCTTCTAGGCCAATGCCCTCAATGTTTGCGGCAACTCCTACTGCACTAAGTAAGATGTCTGCTTCAACAATCTTTTCACCAGCTGCAGTTTTTACGGTTGCTTTTACACCCGTTCCTTTTGTATCAACTGCTGTTACTTCACTGCTAGTAAGAATTTCAATACCGCTTTTCTTATATTGCTTTTCTAGTTCTTTTGAAATTTCTTCATCTTCTACAGGTACAATACGAGGTAAGAACTCAATAATTGTAACCTTAGTGCCCATGCTATTATAGAAGTAAGCAAATTCGACACCTATTGCGCCACTTCCCACAATGATCATTGACTTGGGTTGCTCAGGTAATACCATTGCTTCTCTGTATCCAATAATTTTTTTACCATCTATAGGCATTGTAGGTAATTGTCTGCTACGACCACCTGTTGCAATCAGAATGTGTTTTCCTTCTACTATTTGTTTTTTGCCATCTTTATCAGTGACCTCAAGCTTCCCTTTTCCGGCTAGTTTGCCGAAGCCCATGATTACATCGATCTTATTTTTTTTCATCAGGAACTGTACTCCCTTACTCATTTTATCGGCAACTCCACGACTTCTGCGTATGACTGCATCAAATTGAGGCTTTCCGGTTGCTTCAATTCCAAAATCTTTGGCGTGTTTGATGTATTCATTTACCTGCGCACTTTTAAGTAAAGCTTTGGTTGGGATACAACCCCAGTTTAAACAGACCCCGCCTAAGCTTTCTTTCTCCACAACGGCTGTTTTAAGACCAAGCTGAGAAGCCCTGATGGCGGCTACATAGCCTCCAGGACCACTTCCCAAAACGATTACATCATATGCCATAAAAAGTGTTTTTTTGTTTAAAAGACTGGCTACTAACGCTCAGCCAGGGAGCAAAGGTACCCCAAAAGGCTATTCAAGCAAAGGAGGAATGTCCTGAATTACAAAGGGTACGGCAGATAAAAAAAAGACTATTTTTCCTTTTAAATCACTGATTTCCCTTACCTTTGCCGTCCCAAATTTGTGTTATATGGCAAGAGTATGTCAGGTCACCGGTAAAACACCAGTAGGTGGAAATAAGGTGTCCCATTCTAATATCAAGACCAAGCGTCGTTTTTTGCCCAATCTTCAACGCAAGCGTTTCTACCTTGCAGAAGAGGATAAGTGGATCACATTGAAATTGTCTACGGAGGCTATCAGAACCATTAACAAAAATGGTCTTTACAGTGTGGTAAAACAATTAAGAGCGCAAGGCGAAAAAATTTAACGTTTAAAGCGAACTAATCATGGCAAAAAAAGGTAATCGCGTACAAGTGATTTTAGAGTGCACCGAGCACAAGGCTAGTGGAAAGCCTGGTACCAGCCGCTATATCACCATAAAAAACAAAAAGAACAATCCTGAGCGTATGGAATTGAAAAAGTTCAATCCTATTCTCAAAAAGGTAACTGTTCACAAAGAAATCAAGTAAATTATTCAATCACTGAATTAACGCGCACGTATGGCAAAAGCAGCAAAAACCGCGATCAAGAAAGACCCTAAGCAGGCAGCAGAGGCAAAAAATTATACTAAAGTGATTAAGGCTGTACGCAGTCCTAAAACAGGTGCTTACACTTTTAAGGAGCAAATGGTGCACAAGGATAAAGTGAAAGAGTTTTTAGCCCAGAAGTAATTAATTCCCAATAAGGGTATCTTACACAGCTGTCTTACCTCGGTCTGACAGCTTTTTTTTTAATAAAAGTCGATGGGATTCTTCAATAAATTATTTGGTCGCCAAGAAAAGGAGTCGCTTTACCAGGGGCTTAAAAAAACGCGGGAAGGGTTTATTTCAAAAATCTTTAGTGCCCTTGCCGGTAAAACTAAATTGGACGAAGAGTTGCTTAATGAGCTTGAGGAGGCTCTTCTTGGTTCTGACGTAGGAGTAGAAACTACAGTTAGGATTTTAGAAAGAATAGAGAAAAAAGCAGCTGATCAAAAGTTTGGGGATGAGGAAAGCTTGCGTTCTTTTATTCAAAATGAAATTGAGCAAATCCTCCTAAATAACACACAGACAGATTTTTATGATTTTAAATCTGAATTGCCCAGTCGCCCTTATATCATATTGGTCGTAGGGGTTAACGGAGTTGGTAAAACAACAACAATTGGTAAGCTGGCTTATAATTTCAAAAAAGCGGGTAAAGAGGTTCTGTTAGGTGCGGCAGATACTTTTAGAGCCGCCGCTGTTGAGCAGCTCACGATCTGGAGCGAACGTATTGGGGTTCATATAGTAAAGCAAAATACAGGAAGCGATCCTGCTGCGGTTGCATTTGATACGGTACAAAGTGCCCTTGCTCGCGGTACAGATGTTGTGTTGATTGACACGGCGGGGAGGCTACATAATAAAGCTCATTTGATGGAAGAGCTCAGTAAGATTCGGAGAGTTATTCAAAAGTCAATTCCGGATGCTCCACATGAAGTACTCTTGGTATTAGATGGCTCAACTGGACAAAATGCAATTGAGCAAGCGCGTCATTTTACTGCGGCTACGAATATTACAGCACTCGCAGTAACCAAATTAGATGGAACAGCAAAGGGTGGTGTTGTGCTAGCTATTGCTGATCAATTTAAAGTTCCTGTCAAATTTGTAGGAGTGGGAGAGCAGGCGGAAGATTTACTGATTTTTGACAAGCAGGCTTTTGTAAATAGTCTATTTTCAAACACAACCATTTCAAAGGAATGAGAACTAAAGCGCTACATCCTAAAAAAGTGAACATTATCACCTTAGGGTGCAGTAAAAATATGGTAGATAGTGAAGTGCTCAGTGGACAGTTACGTGCTAATGAAATTGAAGTCGTTCACGAGAATACAAAACTAGATCATCAGATTGTTGTGGTTAATACCTGTGGTTTTATTGACAAGGCAAAGGAAGAAAGCGTTAATACGATCTTGGAGCAAGTAGAATTGAAGAAAAAAGGCAAGCTCGAAAAAGTATACGTTACCGGATGTTTGAGTGAGCGATACAAACAAAATCTCGAAACAGAAATCCCAGAAGTTGACGCTTATTTCGGAACAATGGAACTTCCCCAGTTGCTAAAAAAACTGGAAGCGAGTTATCAGTCTGAGTTGATTGGTGAAAGGTTACTGGCTACTCCCTCACATTATGCGTATTTAAAAATTTCAGAGGGATGTAATCGTACTTGCTCTTTTTGTGCTATTCCTCTTATGAGAGGCGGGCATGTAAGCCGTACCATGGAGTCATTAGTTGCTGAGGCGGAACTATTGGTAAAAAGAGGTGTAAAAGAGATTATGTTGATTGCGCAAGAGCTCACCTATTATGGACTGGATTTGTATAAGAAAAGAGCATTGCCCGACTTACTTAATCGATTGGCGGATATTAAGGGATTGGAATGGATACGCTTGCACTATGCATATCCGTCTAAATTTCCTTTGGAAATACTCGATGTGATGCGTGAGAGACCCAATATTTGTAATTACTTGGATATGCCTTTACAACATGCGGCTGATCCGATGTTGAAAGCGATGAAAAGACAGATTACTCGTTCTGAAATGGAAGAGCTTTTAGATGCCATTCGTGCAAAAGTTCCAGGTATCTGCTTGCGCACCACTTTGATCACGGGTTTTCCTGGTGAAACAAGAGAGGACGTGGAAGAGCTAAAGACTTTTTTGGCTAAACAACGTTTTGATCGCGTTGGAATCTTCACTTATTCGCACGAAGAAGATACTTCTGCACATACATTAGCCGATACATTAACTCAAGATGAGAAAGAAGCACGTGCGCAGGAAATCATGGAATTTCAACAGGAAATATCTTATGAATTAAACCAAGAGAAAATAGGAAAGGTCTATCGTGTTTTGATTGATAAAAAAGAAGCAGGTCGCTATTTAGGAAGAACTGAATTTGACTCTGTTGAGGTCGACAACGAAGTGGTTGTCAATACAAATAAAAAATTAACCATTGGAGATTTTGTGCAAGTGAAAATTACGAAGGCTTACGATTACGATTTAGAGGGAGAATTGGTCTCCTAATTCAATCTTTAGTTATCTTAGAAAAAAACTGAACTATGCAAGTCAATTGGCAGGGAGTTTATCCCGCTTTGCTTACCCCATTTACAAGTTCTGATCAGGTAGATATTCCATTGTTTGAAAAGAATCTAGCGGCTCAGCTGGATGCGGGGGTACATGGGTTAATCATTGGCGGTTCATTGGGAGAAGCTAGCACGCTTCGGGTAGAAGAAAAAGAAAAATTGGTAAAGAGCGCAAAAGCTTTTGCAGGAAGCCGTGTTCCTGTACTACTCAATATTGCTGAATCTGTTACTGCGGATGCGATTGCGCAAACGCAACTTGCTCAAAAATGGGGTGCAGATGGATTAATGTTATTGCCTCCGATGCGCTACAAGAGTGATGAACGGGAAACGACACATTATTTTAAAACGGTGGCACAGTCTACTGAATTGCCCATCATGATTTATAATAATCCTGTTGACTATAGAATTGATTTTAGACCAGAACATTTTGATCAGTTGATCGATTGTCCCAATGTCCAAGCACTAAAGGAAAGCTCTCGAGATGTGACAAATCTTACTCGGATGCTGAATCGTTTTGGAGATCGGTTTAAAATTTTATGTGGCGTAGACACACTTGCAATGGAAGAATTATGTTTAGGGGCACATGGTTGGGTTGCAGGGTTAGTGGATGCTTTTCCAAAAGAAACAGTTGCAATCTGGAATTTGGTGCAGAAGGGAGAATTGGAGCAAGCACGTTCAATCTATCGCTGGTTCATGCCTTTACTTGAACTAGATATTCATCCTAAATTAGTTCAGTATATAAAACTGGCAGCACAGGAAGTAGGGATTGGAAGTGAGTATGTTCGTGCACCACGATTGACTTTGGTAGGGGAAGAAAGAGCACGCGTTCTTGAAGTGATTCATACAGCCCTTGCAAACAGACCCGTTTGTTAATTTAATTTCTATTCATGTCATATTCAGATTTTACTCGATCGCAAATTGAGGAATGCGTAGCCAAATCGTATGCTGCTTCTTCTACCTATAGCCAATCGACTTTGGCAACACGTAATCAGTTGTTGCATGCAATCGCAAGTGAATTAGAAAAGCAAAGATCCGCATTAGTTGCGGCAGCAGCATTAGAAACTAATTTGCCAGAGGCGCGGTTAAATAACGAGTTGAATCGCACTATTTTTCAATTGGAAAGTTATGGGGATGCCTGTGAAAGAGGCTATTGGTTAGAAGCCTCTATTGATCAAGATACCAGTGCACAACCGGTAAAACCGGTTATTAAAAAGCACATGATTCCTATGGGGCCTGTTGTTATTTATGGGTCCAGTAATTTTCCATTTGCATATTCAACTGCGGGCGGGGACACTGCAAGTGCGCTAGCGGCGGGTTGTACTGTCATCGTAAAAGCGCACCCCGCACATCCTAATACTTCTTCTATTGCCGCTTCTTGCATTGAAAAAGCAATTGCCACCTGCCAATTGCAATCTGGAATTTTTGCGCATGTCTATGGAGCTTCTTTTCAAGTGGGTGAGTGGCTCGTAAAGCACCCTTTAATTAGTGCAGTTGCCTTTACAGGATCATATACGGGCGGAAAGCAATTATTTGATTGGGCAGCACAAAGGGCTATTCCAGTGCCTGTATTTGCTGAAATGGGGAGTGTTAATCCCGTTTTTTTACTGTCCGAGAAATTAGAGCAGGAGCCTACACTAATAGCTGCTCAATTGTCGGCTTCTTACACATTAGGAGTTGGACAGTTTTGTACTAAGCCTGGGTTGCTTATAGGTATGGAGAGTGAAGCACTCAATTTGTTTTGCGATGAAATGATCAAGTTGACCAAACAAATTCAACCATCCCAACTATTGCACGCGGGTATTGAACATTTATACCGAACAAAAAGTGAGCAGCTAATTGCTCAAAAAGGGGTGGAGCTAATTGCTCAATCTGAGCAGCAGGCTGGAGTGGGAGAGGGACAGCCATTGCTCACGCGCGTAACTGCATCAGATTGGCTGGAAAATAAATTACTACATCAAGAGAATTTTGGTCCCTACACGCAAATCATCGTATGTAAAAATTATGCCGAACTACTTTTGGTAGCACAAGCATTAGAAGGTCAATTGACATGCACTTTAATGGCGACGGTGTCTGAAGCAAAGGCTAGTCAGGAATTAATCAGATTATTGGAACAACGTTGTGGTCGATTAATTTTTAATGGAGTTCCAACCGGGGTAGAGGTTTGTAAGAGCATGCATCATGGCGGACCCTTTCCAGCTACAACCGACTCTAGATTTGGCGCTGTTGGCGCAGATGCTATCAAGCGATTTATTCGTCCGCTTGCTTATCAAAATTGGCCTGAGGAATTACTGCCCGATTATTTACAAGATAATTCGCTAACAAGTATACCCCGTTATCGAAACGGTGTTATAGAGTAATCAGACTTTTACCAACACGCGATCTTCTTGCTGGTGCGTATACCAAAACCAAGCGCTACTTCCCAAGGAAAAGAGTAGATAACTCTTTATTACTACAGTTGCGTCTGCAAAGTGACTGGAAAGTCCAAACCAATCTTGTTGAAAATATAGAATAGTAAAACCGCCCACTGCTTTTAGAAGTTCCCAAAAAAGTGCAAATGGCTTACGGTCCATAAATTCAGTTAGCGCGTATACGTAGATAAAAATGAAGGCCCCATAGTAATAGATGTAGCTAGTGTTCAGCTCATTAATAGCTGCAATAGATCCAAACAGATAAGAAATAAAAAGCAGTAAAAAAACAAGCTGTGTCCATGCCCAACTGGTAAATAATAACGATGTTCTCGTATCGTATTTTTCAAATTGATAGACGTTTTCAATTTTTTGGACTGGATATTTTTCTTGAACATCTGCAGGTCTATATCCTGTTTTTTTAAACCAAAGCATTAGTTTATCGCTCCAGTTGCTGGTTCGCCAGCTATCTGTTATCAGTAGCCAAAGATGTTGAAAGTTGATACGGATTGGATTCCAGGTTCTGGCAGGGCGCGTAATTCCATAAACAGGAGGAATCTCTTTTTTTTCTTCTGCAAAAGTTCCAAAAAGCTTATCCCAAATGATAAATATCTGGGATAGATTTTTATCCATGTACTCTGGATTAATTGCATGGTGTACCCGGTGATGGGAGGGGGTTACAATAATTTTTTCTAACCAACCCATTTTATCAATGTGACGGGTGTGATACCAAAATTGTGCAAACAAGTGCAAGGGAGCAATGGTACTAATGACTTGTTGAGGAATTCCAAGTATTGCTGCCGGTAACAAAAGAATAGAGAATAAATTGAAAAACGCTGAAATACTTTGGCGTAATGCACAGGCTAAATTGAATTCTTCACTACTATGGTGAATAACGTGGAGATTCCAAAACAGATTAATTTGGTGACTCCATCGATGAATCCAATAGCCATTGAAGTCTAAAATAATAAAAGTGATCAGGTAAACAACCCAGGTGTTTTCAATAGAAGTAACAGCAAAATGCTTTAGTAAAAAAGGATAGATTGCAATGACGATGGTTAATTCCAAAACGCTTTTTGTTACATTCGTAACACCTGAACTTAATGAAGAAATCATGTCCATCTGTCGAATGGTATCAAAGCCTTTTAATCGACCATAAAGTTTCTCAAAAAGAACTAATGCCAAAAAAGCAGGCATCGCGATTAATAATATTTTTCCGTAGGTTTCCATGGTTTAAATCTGTACGAATTTACTTTGATTAGTTGATATCTTTACTACCTAATCCTCTTTGCCATGAACGCTGTTTTTCATTGTATTGATGCGCATACTTGTGGGAATCCTGTTCGCTTAGTGCGGCAAGGCGGACCTCAATTAGAAGGCCAAACAATGAGTGAAAAGCGCCTTCATTTCATGCGAGAATTTGATTGGATTCGTAAAGGATTGATGTTTGAGCCTAGAGGGCATGATATGATGAGTGGTAGCATACTTTATCCGCCACATGACCCCCAAAATGATGTAGCCGTGCTTTTTATAGAAACAAGTGGCTGTCTGCCTATGTGTGGGCATGGCACTATTGGTACTATTACAATAGCAATTGAAGAGGGACTTATTAAGCCTCGAACTCCTGGCACATTACGAATGGAAGCACCTGCTGGCTTAATACAAATTAAGTACGGTAGTAGTTACAAAGGGGATAAGCTGAAGGTGGATTGGGTAGAGCTTACAAACGTCCCTTCTTTTTTACACACCAAAGAACTTGAGGTGGATTGTCCTGGATTAGGGTTATTGACTGTTGACATTTCATATGGCGGTAATTTTTACGCAATTGTCGATCCACAGAAAAACTTTATAGGGCTTGAAAATTTCAAGGCTGAGCAACTGGTTGCTTATTCACGAGTTTTGCGCCAGCGGATTAATGAATTAGTGGAGGTGGCACACCCACTTGATGCCACTATTAAGGGATGTAGTCATATTTTATGGACAGGAAGTGTAATCAATCCAACTTCTACTGCGCGAAATGCAGTTTTTTATGGTGATAAAGCGATCGATCGATCTCCCTGTGGTACGGGAACTAGTGCCCGTATGGCGCAATGGGCCGCTACTGGAAAATTAAAAGTTGGGGATCGTTTTATTCATGAGAGTATCATTGGAAGCACTTTTGAGGGGTGTGTTGAGGGCGTAACCAACGTGGGCGGTTATGAAGCAATTATACCCTCTGTTAGGGGCTGGGCAAAAGTTTATGGGTATAATACTATTACGATTGATTCGGAGGATGATCCTTATGCATTTGGGTTTCAAGTAATATAACTTAGCGTATATGCATGTTGTAATAATTGGCGGAGGAATTATTGGATTAAGCAGTGCGTTTTATTTGCATAAAGCAGGACATTCAATTACTGTTATTGACCAGGCAGACTTCTTGTCAAATTGCTCGCAAGGCAATGCGGGTTATATCTGTCCCAGTCACTTTATTCCTCTTGCCACACCCGGAATAGTCAAGCAGGGTTTAAAATGGATGTTTGATTCAAAAAGTCCATTTTATGTACAGCCTACCTTGGATTGGGATTTGATACAGTGGGGGTGGCATTTTGTTCGTTCTTCTACTTCAAACCGCGCAGCCGCTGCTGCAATTCCATTGCGTGATATTTCATTGTTAAGTAAAAAAGAATATTCCAACTGGTCCAAATTGCCAGGATTTGAATTCTTGTACCAGCAAAAAGGGTTATTGGAAATATTTCAGACTGCTGAAAAATTTGATCATGCACATGACACGCTTAAGCAAGCACATGCATTAGGATTGACTGACACAAAGCTGTTAAGCAAAGAAGAATTAAATAAGGCAGAACCAAATCTAACTATAGATGCACAGGGCGCCCTATATTTTGGATGTGACGCGCATTGTTCTCCCAATCAGTTAACCGAAGCTTTGCTTTTACAACTTAGAGATGCTGGCGTACAGTTTATTTCTAATGCTGCTGTAAATGGATTTATTGTAAAGGGTAAAAGAGTAACTGGTGTAAAGTATGATCAGGGTATCTTGGAAGCAGATGAAGTAGTTGTTGCAACTGGATCGTGGAGTAGAGGGGTGTTGTCCGAATTAGATATATCTATCCCAATGATGCCTGGTAGGGGTTATTCAATAACTGTAAATGATTTCGTGCATGGATTTAATTATCCTGCCATTTTGGTGGAAGGTCGTGTGGCAATCACTCCTTTTACCTCCACTTCAATTCGATTTGGTGGAACCATGGAAATTACTTCTCATCAAACCCCGCCTCGTCTTAATCGGGTGCAAGGAATTGTAAATGCCGTAAAAAGATATTATCCTGATCTTGCTCTATCTGTTCCTCCCATTGATAAAGTTTGGTACGGGTATAGACCTTGCTCCGCTGACGGTCTTCCCTATATCGGTAGAGTGCCCTCTTACTCAAATTTGACGGTGGCAACAGGACATTCCATGCTGGGGTTGAGTTTGGGAGCGGGTACTGGAAAATTGGTTGCGGAAATTATTGATCAGTTACCCCTTTCTATGGATATAACCCCGTTTGCTGTAGATCGTTTCTAATCTTGTTCTTACTTTTACGCTCTACATGCCGATCCATTCCGAACATATCCCCTATGCAGCAACGAATGCTTTTTCGGGGTTAGTTAATGACTTTGTTGCTAATCCAGAGCGATTCGCTTCTTTGGGAACTAGACCGGTTAACTTACAAGGACTACAACAATCAATTGAGGAGCGTTTAAAACTAAGCCAAAATCGTGACGTAATAGTTGCGCGGTTGCGAGAACAATATAAAGCAGTGGACACAAGCGCCGCGGTTCTATCAAATATTGAAAGTTTAGCTTCCGAGAATACATTTACCATTACAACAGCCCATCAGAATAATTTATTTACGGGTCCACTTTATTTTATTTACAAAATTTTACATGTCATTCAATTGGCTAAGTATTGCAAGAGTCAATTCCCGCAGTATAATTTTGTTCCAGTTTTTTATTTGGGGTCAGAGGATGCAGATTTGGAAGAGTTGAACCATATTCATCTAACTAATTCAACTTTTATTTGGGAAACGCAGCAAACTGGTGCCGTAGGAAGGATGAAAGTTGATGCTTCCTTACTTGGTTTGTTGGATCGACTGCAAGGAGAATTGGGAGTTCTCCCGAAAGGCGAAGAGTGGATCACGCTATTGCGTTCATGTTATGTTGAGGGTTGCACAATCGCTGATGCGACCTTTCAATTAGTTGACAAACTGTTTTCAAGATATGGATTGGTAGTTTTAAATCCTGACCATCGTGAGTTAAAACGTTTGTTTCTTCCTGTAATTCAGCGTGATTTAGATCCAGGGACAACTGCTAAATTATTGCAGCATTCTACTCAAACTTTACAAGACTTAGGGTATGAGGCGCAGGCTCATGTACGCCCCATCAATCTGTTTTACTTAGAGAATGAGTCGAGGAAAAGGATTGATAAAGCTGGTAGCGACTGGAGCGTAGTGGGCTCATCTATTACATTTGATGCCCTTGCAGTCGAAAACGAATACTTGAAACATCCAGAGCGCTTTAGTCCAAATGTGATACTAAGAGGGCTTTATCAATGCACGTTATTGCCTGACGTTGCATTTGTAGGTGGGGGAAGTGAAATTGCATATTGGATGCAGTTTGGCGCCTTATTTAAGGAATTTGGAGTGCCATTTCCTCTATTGATTCTTCGTAATTCCTTTCAGTTGATTGAGTCGGATATGGCTAAAAAAATGGCGGGACTACAGCTGAAAACGCGGCAACTTTTTTTGTCTGCACAGGAAATTAGTAATCAACTATTAACCGCTGAGGACGTGGCGCAATTCTCATTGACTGACCAGTTGCAGTTATTACATGCGTTATATGGAGGCTTGCGTGAAAAAGCTTCACAGGTTGATCCCACATTAACTGCACATGTTGCTGCAATGGAAAAAAGGGCTACCAATCAGGCTTTAGAATTGGAAAAGAAAATGAAAAGAGCGGTTAGGAAAAAGTATGCTACCAAAGAGCAGCAATTACAAGTTATAAAAAGTGAATTGTTCCCTAAAGGACAATTGCAGGAACGCTATTTAAACTGTAGTGAGTTTATTTCTAAGTATGGTATTGAGTGGCTTGACCAAGTGGCCCAAGCTTCCTTGTCGCTGGAGCAGCAGTTTACAGTGTTGTATTTGCCCTAATCGAATTTATTTTCCCAGCCCTCTTTTTTAAGCTTTTCAACCTTTTGCATCACCTCTGATTCCATTGAATCTTTATACGCAGCTATTTTTTTTGAAATCTCTTCGTTGGTTGTCCCTAAAATGGAGGCCGCAAGGATACCCGCATTTTTTGATGCGTTAAGTGCAACTGTTGCAACAGGTACTCCATTGGGCATTTGTAAAATAGAGAGTACGGAATCCCAGCCATCTATCGAATTAGAAGATTTAATGGGTACGCCTATAACAGGTAGCGTGGTCACTGCTGCAATCATACCAGGAAGGTGAGCCGCTCCACCAGCCCCCGCGATGATAATTTTAAGACCTCTTTCTTTAGCATTTTTGGCGTATTCAATCAAACGGGTGGGGGTCCGATGCGCAGATACGACTGTTAGCTCATGAGGAATCTCAAATTGTTTAAGAATGTCTGCAGCACTTTGCATGACTGGAAGATCGCTGTCGCTTCCCATAATGATGCCTATAACCGGATTCATTGATGCTATTTACAAGCAAAGAAATGACAAATTTTCGAGAGTAGTCTAGTTAGAGCTAAAGCTCTCCTTTTAGCCGCAATAGTTCCGTTTCAGCTAATTTAGTTTGAAAGCGAGCACGAATCAAACGGGTGTAGGCATCTTGCAAACTCTTTTGTGCCTCTTTTAGCTGTATTAAGGTCGTTGAATTGAGTCTGTACACATCCAAAACGATACGTACATTTTCTTTCGCAAGCTGAATATTCTCTTCCTCAAGTTGGTAGGATGATTTTGAAGATTGGTATTGATTGTACGCTTGGACAACTGCTAGGTTTAATTGGTTGCGCTGATTTTCGTATACTAATTCTTGTCGCTTCAAGTCCAATTTAGCCTGTGTTATATTTTTTCGCAGCATTAAATTATTCGAGAGGGGAATGGTGGCGGTTAGTCCATAATTGAAACCTTTGTTTCTGCTAAATAAAGGCTGAAAAGGATTGACTACTGCTTTGTTATCTAATCTGGTGAAATTGTAGTTCGAATTGAAATTAATCTGCGGCCAACGTTCAGCTTTTTGTTCTTTCAAATTAAGTGCTGCAATGTCAATATTTTTTTTGGCAACTTGTAGGGGAAGGCTTTTAGTGGTCACATTCTCTTGCAAATTCGTTAAAGCAATTTCTTTTGTGAATGGAATGGAGTCCTCTACTTCAAATGCAGTGCCAGGAGAATGATTCATTAAATTGTTGAGCTCATTTTTCAACTCAACCAATACGTTCTGTTGTTCCAGCTGTGCAGCCTTTTGTGCATTTAAATCTACTTTGCTTTGCAAAAGGTCAGGTTTAGTTCCGGTTCCAATCTCAAGTTTGGTTGCCGCTAATTTGACCCGTTCTTGATTAATCTCTATTTGCTCTTCAAGTGCCTTTAATTGTTGACGTTGTTGCACAATTGAATAGTAGCTATTACTTACTTGCGCAATTGTATTGATCACTTGGTTGCGCAAATTTAAGTCGCCTAATTGTTGAAAAGCTTGGGCTTTTTCGCGGATCGTGTAAACGCGCAATCCTCCGAAAAGAGTCCAGTTAAGAGCCACCGCAGCAGAGATGTTTTCTGATTGAATACCTTTTCTTTCCCGAATGGCTCCATCATTAAATTTTTGGTACTGGTCATTATTGTTGAGTGTGAGCCCCGTGTTGGCGTTAAGTCTTGGTAAAAAACTAGCATTCTTGAATTCATTTTCAATTGCTAATGCAGCAGAATCATTTCTGGCTATGCGAAGTCCATAGTTGTTGGCTAGCACTCGTTCAATGGCCTCTTGTAAAGTTAGAATGGGGGAATTCTCTTGTGATAGTGCTGACAGTGAATTTGCCAAGCTTAGGTAGAGAACAAGCAACAGAGAAACTATTCTTTTCATGCAGGGTGATTAACTGATCCTATGATATTGTCTATCTCGCTTTTTTTCTTTGGTCTTGATAAGTATCCATACATGGCCGGAATTACAAACAAGGTCAGAATTAACGAGAAAGTAACTCCTCCTACTATAACAACACCTAAGGGGATACGGCTAGTTGCTGCAGCTCCTAACGAAAGTGCCAATGGTAAGGCTCCTAATGCCATGGCTAAACTCGTCATCAAAATAGGGCGAAGTCGTTGTCCAGATGCATAGATCACAGCATCAACACGGTTCATGCCCCTTAATTGATTCTGATTTGCAAATTCAACAATTAGAATACCATTTTTTGTCACTAATCCAATCAGCATGATCATTCCAATTTGAGAGAAAATGTTTAAGGTGTGATCAAAAAGCCAAAGGGATAGTACGGCGCCAGCTATGGCCAGCGGAACAGTAAACATGATAATTAGAGGATCAATAAAACTCTCAAACTGTGCTGCTAGAATTAAAAAGATTAAAACTAAGGCCAATAAAAAAGCGTATGCAGTATTGCTGCTACTCTCTTTGAAATCACGGGATGATCCTGTTAGTGCAGTGGCATAGGTCTCATCCAAAACTTTCTTAGTGATTTTTTCCATTTCATTTATTCCGTCTCCAATTGTATAGCCAGGTTGAACACCAGCAGACACGGTTGCAGATTTATAACGGTTGAAATGAAAAATGGAAGGAGGGCTATTTGTTTCAGAAGTTATAATTAGGTTATCCAGACTAATCAATTCCCCCCGATTATTTTTCACAAAAAGCAAACGCATATCTCCTGGGTCGTCTCTTTCTGATCTACTTACCTGACCAATTACACTGTACTGTTTGCCATCTTTTGTAAAGTATCCCATCCGGCGATTACTGTAAGCGAGTTGCAATGTTTGTGATACATCTGTGATACTTACGCCTAGTGCGGCTGCCTTGAGACGATCGATTTCAACTCTAACTTCTGGTCGGTTGAACTTCAGGTCAACATCTGGATTTAAAAGTATTTTACTATTTCTGGCCTCCTCTAAGATTTCAGGTAATGCCTTTGTGAGTTTATCAAAATTATTGTTTTGAATAACAAATGCTACCGGCTGCCCTCCACGGCGATTTACAGAAATAGTTTGCTCTTCAATAACAAAACCCCGCCCTACATTGTATTTGCCAATATTTTTATTCACCGCTTTTACAATATCCGACTGAGACCGTTTTCTTTCATTTGGATCTACTAGCATGATGCGTAAGTATCCAGTATTAGAATTACCAGTTCCAACAAAACCTGGTGCAGTAAGACTAAACACCATTCTTCTTTCAGGAATAGAATCAAGCACCATTTCTGTTACATTCGTGATGTAATTATCCATAGCATCAAATGAGGTGCCCTCTGGTGCGGTTAATTGTATCCTAAATTGACTTCTATCTTCTAGGGGAGCTAATTCTGATTGTAAGTTTGACCCAATGAAATAGATAGTACCAGCGCAAAGTGCGATGATAACTAGAGCTACCCACTTAATTTGCATAAATCCGGTAAGCAACCGTTGATAGGTGTTCTCTAGGCCGTTGAAGAACGGTTCAGTCAATCGATAAAACCAGGAGTGTGCTGTTGGATTTTTACGAGTTAATTTTACATTTAGCACTGGCGTTAAAGTCAGCGACACAAATGCGGAGATCAATACGGCTCCAGAGACAACCACTCCAAACTCCCTGAATAAACGACCAACAAATCCTTCCAAAAAAATAATTGGTAAGAATACAACAGCTAGTGTAATTGAAGTGGCAATAACAGCAAAATAGATTTCTTTTGATCCCTCCAGTGCTGCTTGCCATTTGTTCATGCCTTTTTCGATTCGCTTGTAAATGTTTTCAGTTACCACAATGCCATCATCTACAACAAGACCTGTAGCAAGTACAATTGCAAGAAGGGATAGAACATTAATGGTAAAACCCATTAAATACATAATGAAAAACGCACCAATGAGTGATACTGGGATATCGATTAAAGGACGTAGCGCAATCACCCAGTCGCGGAAGAAGGCATAAATGATCATGACTACCAGTAGAAATGAAATCATCAATGTTTCCCGTACCTCTAAAATTGATTTTTTAATAAATTTAGTTTGGTCCATTCCTACATCTAGTGTGATATCTGAGGGAACATCCTTTTTTATTTGCTCTAGTCTCTTATAAAATTCATCAGCAATCGCAACATAGTTTGATCCAGGAAGGGGTATTAAGGCTACCGAAATCATTGGAATGCCATTGCCTCGCAGGAGTGTTTCCTCGTTTTCTGGACCAAGACTGGCCTCTCCAATATCACTCAGTCGTACGTCTGTTCCATTTATGTTTTTAATAATTACATTACTGAAATCCTCTTCCGAATTAAGTCTACCAAAAGTTCGAACAGAAAGCTCGATTGAGCTTCCATAAATTTTACCAGAGGGTAGTTCTGAGTTCTCTCTGGATAAGGCTGCTTGCACATCATTTACAGTGATTCCTCTGGCGGTCATTTTATTGGGATCTAGCCAGATTCGCATGGCATATCTTTTCTCACCCCATATTTGTATTCCGCTTACGCCAGGTATAGTTTGCAGCCTTTCAACTAGTACATTGGTTGCAAACTCTGTTATTTGAAGAGGATTTCTGATTGGGCTCTGTACTGTCATCGAGATAATGGATTCAGAGCTGGCATCTGCTTTGGAAACAACAGGAGGAGAATCGAGGTCGGAGGGCAGTGAACGAACGGCTTGAGATACCTTGTCCCTAACATCATTGGCAGCGGCCTCCAAGTCAACTCCTAATTCAAATTCAACATTGATATTACTGGTTCCATTACTACTTGAAGAAGTGATATTTCGTATTCCGGCAATTCCATTAATTACTTTTTCGAGTGGCTCCGTGATTTGCGTTTCAATAATCTCTGGGTTTGCGCCAGGGTAGGAGGTTCTTACACTGATATTAGGAGGGTCGATTGCTGGGTAATCACGAACTCCCAAAAATTTAAAACCAATTATTCCAAATAAAACGATGATGATGTTCATCACCACCGCTAGTACTGGTCTTCTTAAACTTAGCTCGGCAATGTTCATGATTATGGATTCACAACTTTGGTGATTGTAAGTTTAGACTCGGGGCGAACGTTCATTAATCCAGTTACTATTACAGTATCACCCAGCTCAATCCCCTCGGTAATTTGCACTTTTTCTGAACTTCTTATTCCGGTAATAATATCCTGGAAAACAGCAATCCCATTTTTATAAAGAATCACCTTCTTGCCTCTAGCCTGTGGTAAAATTGCTTGGGCGGGTATCAATTTAGATTGTAAATCTGGGGCAAAACCAATTTTTACTTTTGCAAAACTGCCAGGTAGGATAGACTTGCTCGGATTTTTTAATTGTGCTCTAACTTGGAGACTTCTGCTATTTTCAAGCACTGAAGATGATGTTGCTACAACAGCTCCGGTAGTTTGCTCGTTTGTGCCAGCGGTAAGGAGAGTTACTTTTTGTCCTATTGCTATTTTGCCAATATATTTTTCAGGAACAGTAAAATCAACTTTCAAAACATTGGTTTGGTTAATTGATGTGATGATAGAGGCTGGGGTGACATAGGCTCCTACACTGAGATTTTTTAATCCCATTTTACCAGTGAAAGGGGCTCTGATTTCTGTTTTGTCTATATTGGTTTTTACGATACCAATATCGGCCTTTAAGTTATTTACTTGTAGTAAACTAATATCATAGTCCTGCTGACTGATTCCCTGTGCCTTTAATAATTGTGATTGCCGTTCTTCAGTTTTTTGGGCTAATTGAAGTTGTACTTCTAGTTTTTTTAATTGAGCAACAAGATCACCGTCAAACAATTTAGCAATTAGTGTTCCCTTTTCAATTGTTTTACCTTCCTGAATAAATAAGCCAGTTATTCTGCCAGCCATTTCAGGATGAATTTCAACTGATTCATTAGCTATTACATTTCCAGGCACTTCAATTTCTTCTGTAAACGATTCTGGCTTTACGATGTAAGCGTGTACGCCAATGGACTTATTCTTTTCGTTCGGTCCTGTTTTTTCATTTGTCTTTTTGCCTTGCTCGGAATCTTCACATGCAATTATTGATAGGCAGCCTAGAAAAAGGACAAATAAGCTTGATTTTTTCATAATTAGATAATGCCGGTAAAAAGTTGTTGGTTGCTTGTGGTTTGACGATTTTTTTTCACTTTTCTTTTGGGATAGCCTCTGCCCGTAATGTTGATTTGATCCAATGCGCTGTGGTGGTACAATTTGTCAAGTCGTTTAATAGCGCAGTTACATGCCCCATCTTTCTTCCGGGCTTAGTGATAGCCTTTCCATAAAGATGAACAAAAATGGTTGGATTTTCACTTAGTTTTTCAATACCTCTATAATAGACTGGCCCCGTGTGTCCATCTGCTCCCACAATGTTTACCATTAATGAGGGCTGAATTAGCTGGGTTGGGCCTAATGGAAGGTTTAATAAAACCTGCCAGACCATTTGAAATTGAGAGGTAGAGATGGCTTCTATACTGTGATGACCGCTGTTATGAACACGAGGTGCTGTTTCGTTTACTAATACTTCTCCTGATTTGTTTACAAAAAGCTCAACGGCAAATACACCAGGGGAAGAAAATTTTTTAATTAAGCGGGTTGTAATTTCTATTGCTTTATCAATTGTTGAAGAGGGGATTGTTGCCGGGCATAATTGATAATCTAATAGATTCAAGGCAGGGTCAAATATCATTTCAACTGGCGGAAATATAGCTGTATCTCCGCTGTCATTTACAGCTACCATCACTGCAATTTCTTTATCAATATTCGCCATTTTTTCCAGGACTGAAGGAGCGTCAAAGCCAAGTGAAATATCTTCTTCACTTTTTAACAGCTGCACTCCTTTACCATCATAGCCGCCAATACCAATTTTGTGTACCGCAGGTAGAAAATTGGTGCACTCTTTTAATGCGGCTCTGTTTTCTGTTATGATAAAATCTGGTGACGGAATATCGTGGTATTTGTAGAACTGTTTTTGGGTGATCTTGTTTCGTATGATTTTCAAAACCGATGGCTTTGGAATAACTCGTATGCCTTCAGCTTCGAGCCTTTCAAGGGCCTCCACATTTACCTGCTCAATTTCAATGGTGATGCAATCAAGGTTTTTACCGAACGAATAGACAGTCTCAAAGTCTTTTATATCTCCTTTAAAAAAATGATGACAGAGGTCGTGGGCCGGACAGTTTTCATCATTTTCAAGTACATATGTTTCTACAGGAAATTGGCCAGCGCATTCCAGCAGCATGCGTCCCAATTGGCCACCTCCCAGAATGCCCACTTTTGTCATCTTACAAAGATAGTAGTGAGGCGAAAATATTCTACTTTTGAACCATGAAAACAATGACCGATTCTGCCACCCTTTCAGCTATCGATACCGATTTTCTTCCTTTGGAAGGAACAGATTACGTAGAGTTTTATGTGGGAAATGCAAAGCAGGCTGCTCATTATTACATGAGTGCATTTGGATTTCAGGCCTTGGCTTATGCGGGCCCGGAAACAGGAATAAAAGATAGAGCAAGCTACGTGGTACGCCAGCATAAATTGACTTTTATGTTAACTACTCCCCTCCGTAGCAATAATGAGATGGCTGATCATATTTACAAACATGGAGATGGAGTCAAATGTTTGTCTTTACGTGTGCAGGATGCCACCAAAGCCTGGGAGGAGACAACGAAGCGAGGTGCCAAAAGTTATATGAAACCGCAACGACTAGAAGATAAAGATGGGGTTGTTGTGATGAGCGGTATTCATACGTATGGAGATACTGTACACTTATTTCTTGAAAGAAAAGATTACAACGGGGTTTTTATGCCTGGGTATAAAGCTTGGTCAAATCCTAATTTCAAGCCTACAGATTGCGGATTGTTATATGTTGATCACTGCGTTGGTAATGTAGGTTGGAATCAAATGAACAAGTGGGTTAGTTTTTATGAGGAGGTGCTTGGGTTTAAAAATATTTTATCATTTGACGATGAAGATATTTCAACAGAATATTCGGCATTGATGAGTAAAGTGATGAGTAGTGGAAATGGATTTGTAAAGTTTCCCATTAATGAACCCGCAGAGGGAAAGAGGAAAAGCCAAATTGAAGAGTATCTTGATTTTTATGATGGCGAAGGATGTCAACATGTGGCAATGGCTACCAATGATATTGTAAAAACAGTAGCAGAATTAAAGAGTAGGGGAGTTGAGTTTTTGCAAGTCCCAACAACCTATTACGATGACTTGTTAGAGCGTGTGGGAACGATCGATGAGGATTTAGCACCCCTAAAAGAATTAGGTATTTTGGTAGACCGCGATAACGAAGGATATTTACTACAACTTTTTACCAAGCCTGTAGAAGATCGCCCTACACTTTTTTTTGAAATTATCCAGCGAAAAGGTGCAACCAGTTTTGGGAAAGGCAACTTCAAGGCACTTTTTGAAGCAATTGAAAGAGAACAAGAAGCAAGAGGTAATCTATAACAGATGACCGATACCCCAAAAAAGCAAATTATTTTGTTAGGTAGGGACAAGTCCCTGAAGACTTATTTGTCATTATACATAATCTGCTTATTGCTCTCATTGGTATGTTTTGCACAACCCTCTCCAGGCCTCGGTTCTGGACCCTCTGCCTCTTATCTTTCATTTGCAGATTATCAGCGTAGTTTTCCTCGCCCGCTAGAGGCGATGCAGCGCAAGCTAGATACGCTGAAGAAACAATTTGCAGCAAAAAAACTTTCCTGGCCTGCTCGTAAAATCTATATTCGATCTTTTAAGTACGACAGTCAACTTGAAGTATGGGTAAAGGAAGGGAATTCTACGACTTTTTCTTTATTTAAAACCTATCCTGTTTGCGCATTAGCGGGTTCGCTGGGTCCTAAACGTGTACAAGGTGATTATCAAGTACCTGAGGGTTTTTACTATATTAATGAGTTTAATCCTTATAGTAATTATTATCTCTCACTTGGGTTAAATTATCCAAATGCAAGTGATCGAATCTTAAGTGACTCTATGAAACCCGGTGGTGATATCTATATTCATGGAAGTTGTGTAACCGTTGGCTGTATACCCATAACTGATCAGCAGATTGACGAGCTGTATATTCTGGCCACCTATGCGAAAGATGCCGGACAGGATTTTATACCTGTTCATATTTTTCCTTGTCGTTTTGATGTGCAAAAAAGCAAAGACTACTTAAATGATTTATGCAAGGATGATCCAGCTTTAAAGCAATTTTCAGATAAGTTAGCTGATGCTTACTATTATTTTCAGCGTACGAAACAATTGCCCATTGTGATGATTACAGAGGACGGTACTTATCATGTTAATGATGCAAATGGTGGATCAATTAGTAAGCCTGTCGCACTCTCTGCGGCAATCCCCAATAATGAGATCAGACAGTCTACGATTAAGGTTGTACCCTCTGGTCGGATCCGTACTATTGCGAAATTGGTAGAGGTCGTGGATCAATGGCCACAGTATCCCGGAGGTACAACTTCGCTTAACACTTTTTTAGATGAAGCAGGGCGGTCGTTGCAATCAGTTTTGCCTCCAGGCTTTCCGAAGTCAAATGTTTCGATTGAATTTATTGTAGATCGGGATGGTACACCCGTTAACTTCAAAGTACTACGCGGACTTGCAGACTTTCCTAAAATTCAAACTGCATTAATTGAAAAACTAGAGAGTATGCCAGTTTGGAAACCTGCTTTGTTGAACAATATTCCTGTTGCAAAAAAGATCACACAATTATTTACGATCCAAACCTATACATCCTATGTCAATTAATCGTACTGTACAAACACTGGATGAGTTTACAATCCAGCAGCTTAGAGATTTTCCTCATGCGACAGGAGAGTTATCAAATTTGTTACGAAATATCGGGTTGGCAGCAAAGCGGGTAAATGTGGAAGTGAACAAAGCTGGTTTGGTGGATATATTGGGAGATGCAGGTTCTGTAAATGTGCAAGGTGAAAAAGTGAAGAAGTTGGATGTGTTCGCAAATGACCAATTCATTCGTGTATTACAACATGGAATTAGTTGTGCAGGTATTGCAAGTGAGGAATTGGATGACTTTGTTGCCTTTACTGATGATAAAAGTATACACTCTAAATATGTTTGCCTTTTTGATCCATTAGATGGAAGTGGCAATATTGATGTGAATGTTTCAATTGGAACAATTTTTGGTGTTTATCGTAGAGTAACTCCGGTAGGCACTGTTGTAACGAAAGAAGATTTTTTGCAAGCGGGTAGCCAGCAGGTGGCTGCGGGTTATGTTGTATACGGTTCTTCTACCATGCTTGTTTATGCTACTCGTAGGGGTGTTAATGGTTTTACACTTGACCCATCGATAGGTGAGTGGACCCTAAGTCATCCGAACCTTCGCTGTCCTGACCGCGGGAAAATTTATTCAGTCAACCATGGTAGCTTTTTTGAATTTGACAAAGGGGTTCAAAATTATATCCAGGCTTGTCAATCTAGACCTACTGCAGCGGGAGGACCCTTGCGTCAACGATATGTAGGAAGCATGGTAGCTGATGTACACCGTAATCTCATCAAGGGGGGCATTTTTATGTATCCTGGAACTAGTTCAAGGCCCGAAGGCAAATTACGTCTGCTTTACGAGTGTAATCCTTTTGCTTTTATTGTAACTGTTGCAGGTGGAAAAGCGTCGAATGGTCTGATTCGTACGCTCGATATTGTGCCTCGTTCTTTGCACGAGCGATGTCCTTTTTTTGTGGGAAGCTCTTTCATGATGGATGAACTTGAAAATCATTTGAAAAATGACTGAGCAAGTGATCAAAGTAAAAAATTTAGTTAAGAAATACGGTAGTTTGACAGCTGTAGATTCAATTTCATTTTCTGTTTCAAAGGGGGAAATATTCGGATTATTAGGCCCAAACGGAGCGGGAAAGTCTACTACGTTGGAGATTGTTGAAACACTTCGAGAAAAGACAAGTGGTGAGGTGACCGTGTGTGGTTTTTCTTTGGATAAGGAGGCTGCCTTAATCAAACAGGTTATTGGGGTTCAGTTGCAAAGTAGCGGTTATTATCCTGGATTAAATTTGATACAATTAATTGAGCTGTTTGCTGGTCTTTACAACTGCTCTGTTGATCCTATTCAAATATTATCAATGGTTAATTTACAGGATAAAGCAAAGGCTAAAGTAAAAGAGTTGAGTGGAGGACAGCGCCAACGTTTTTCTATTGCCACTTCCTTAGTGAATCAGCCCAAAGTCATTTTTCTGGATGAACCCACAACAGGTCTTGATCCTCAAGCCAGAAGGAGTCTTTGGGAATTGATACGAAGCATACAACAGCGGGGAACTACTATTGTGTTGACTACGCACTACATGGAC
>JBEDEC010000132.1:0-5721 GCA_041175905.1 Bacteroidota bacterium | reverse complement strand
GGGCGGATTGTCATGCGAATACGGCTATATCCTTCACGTACTTCTATTACCTCGATGCCCATCCACTGTGAAAAACGATCTTCTTGCATCATTTTTTCAACTACCTGTTTCGCCAAAGTATCTGCTTGCGAATTATTTTGCATGGGTTTATTCTTTTAATGCCCTTTGAAATTGGGTTTTCTTTTTTCTAAAAATGCAGCGACTCCTTCTTTAAAATCATGGGTGGCTGCAGCTTGTTGTTGAAGTATGTCTTCTAGTTCTAGTTGTTCAGCCAAAGTAGAAGTTGCACTGCTCTCTAATTGTTTTTTGATCAGCGCTAGTGCTGTGGTAGGTAAGGCGGCGAGGGTTGCTGCAGTTTCTTTTACCTCTTTTTGTAATGCAGCATCTTCCACTGCTTTCCAAATCATTCCGATGGAGGCGGCTTCTGCTCCCGAAATTTTTTCACCCAACATCATCAAGCCAGCTGCTCGTTGTAGTCCAATGAGTCGAGGTAAAAAAAAGCTACCACCTGAATCAGGCACTAATCCAATTTTTGAAAAAGCTTGAATAAAGGAAGCTTGTTGCGAAGCGATACATAAATCACAGCTTAGCGCAATATTAGCACCAGCTCCTGCTGCAACACCATTCACGGCTGCGACCACTGGTTTTTCTAGTGCACGAATGCGAAGGATAATGGGATTGTAATGTTCTTTTAAAATTCGATTCATGCCGGGGCCATTGGGATCAATGGCTTCACTTAAGTCTTGTCCTGCGCAAAAGGCTTTGCCTGCGCCAGTTAATACAATCGCTCGATAATTACTGGATTTACATTCGTCTAATACTTGTTGTAATTCCAGCGCCATTTCTCGATTAAAAGCATTGAACTTTTCTGGACGGTTTAGTGTAATGAAACCTACTTGGTCCTGCCTTTCAAACAATATGAATGACATGTATGTCTGTTTTAACGAAGGTAGGAATTGCTAGTTAGTGACACTTGAAATAATCAAAGGGTTCTCCGCACTGATTACATTGTACTAAGGCTTTGCAGGCAGTGCTACCAAATTCACTGACCAACTTTGTATCACTACTTCCACATTGTGGGCAGCCAATCCCATCACCAGGAATTTGAAATCTTTTTTCGGGCGGTGCAATACCGTATGCTTTTAATTTTTCTTTTCCTTTTTCACTCATCCACTCGGTTGTCCATGCTGGACGAATACTCGTTTCAATTTCAACGGTCCGGTATCCGTTGGTTTGTAATTCTATTCGAATCGCATTGGCAATCCAGTCCATAGCAGGACATCCTGTGTAAGTAGCAGTAATTGTCACTTTTATTTTGCCCTCTTGATGGGGCGGACTTACTACTTTAATGGCACGGACAATGCCTAAGTCATTTAACGAAAGCACCGGAATTTCTGGATCATGTAGTTCATCCATTAAAGCCCAACAGGCTTTTTCTTCGGCTTCAAATAAATGAGTTGTAGTCATGAATTACCAGTTGCTGCCTGGGTAAGCTCTTTGCATATATTGCAATTCCGTCAGTAAAAATCCTAATTGTTCAGAGTGAACACCTTGTTTACCACCTGTATGCATAAACACATGCTCGGTACTTGAAAAAGAGAGGGTTGCCTCGTGCAGTACTTTTTCTACCTGATTAATCCAGGGTGTATGAAGCGTGGAAGGATCCATGCCTACCGCTATTTCATACTCAGCTGCTTTGAATAATTCTCCTGTATAAGGCCATAGATTTTCTAACGCAGCTTTCATTTTCAAATGACTTTCTTCGGTACCATCTCCTAATCGAACTACCCACTCGCCACTCCATCTGCAATGATAGTTGACTTCTTTGAGTGATTTTTCTGCAATCGCTGCCAGTGTTTGATCGCTATGTTGTGTGAGAATCGTGTAAAGCTCTCGCTGAAAACTGCTGAATAAAAATTGTCTTAAAATCGTTTGTCCCCAGTCTCCGTTGGGTCTTTCTGCCAAGAGACAATTTTTGAATTCACGCTCTCCCCTCAAATAAGCAAGGGAATCTTCTGTGGAATCACCTCCAATTAGTGAAGCTGCATATTGATAAAAACTTCTAGCCTGCCCAATAAGATCCAAGGTGATATTAGTAATAGCAATGTCTTGCTCTAATACTGGTCCATGTCCACACCAATCACCATTTCGTTGTCCCAAAATGAGTGCACTGTCGGCCAGATAAAGTGTATAATCGATTAAAGCGTTACGCATGAAGTTTTTTACATGTGTTTTACTTCATCAGGTAAATCATAAAAAGTGGGATGACGATACACTTTATCAGTGGCAGGTTCATATAATTCCCCTGCCTCTTGTGGATTTGATGCAACGATTTGACTACTCTCAACAACCCAGATACTTACTCCTTCCATTCTACGGGTATAAACATCGCGTGCATTTTCTATAGCCATTTGTGCATCCGCTGCATGTAAACTTCCTACGTGTTTGTGATCTAATCCTTGTTTGCTACGGATAAAAACTTCCCAGAGAGGCCAATCTGTTTTTTTGGTCACCGATGTTTGTTGTTCCGCTCCGCTTGCTCCATCGGGGATGTCTCCGTAAAAAAATTTTGTAATCAATTGCATACGTAAGGTTTAATCAGGCTGCTTTGTTTCTCGTTTTATTTTTTGCGGCATACGCTGCAGCTGCTTCGCGTACCCATTGACCTTCTTCCCATGCTTTTTTTCTGGCTTCGAGTCTTTCTTTATTGCAGGGGCCGTTTCCTTTTACCACTTGCCAAAATTCTTCCCAATTGATTTCGCCAAAATCATAATGATTACGCGCCGCATTCCATTTAAGTGCAGGGTCAGGCAATTGCATGCCGAGTAGTTTGACCTGCTCTGCAATCATATCTACAAATTGTTGACGTAACTCATCATTTGATTTGCGCTTGATTTTCCATTTCATGCTCAAATCACTATTGGAACTTTCGCTGTCACGTGGTCCAAACATCATTAAGGCAGGCCACCACCAACGATTGATTGCATCTTGACACATGGCCCGTTGTGCAGGGGTGCCTTTTGATAACACCAATAAGGTTTCAAAGCCTTGACGCTGATGGAAACTTTCTTCTTTACAAATCCGAACCATTGCTCTTGCGTAAGGACCATACGAAGTGCGCGTGAGCATTACTTGGTTCATAATAGCGGCACCATCTACTAACCAACCCACTGCTCCAATATCTGCCCAGGTTAAAGTAGGGTAGTTGAAGATGGATGAATATTTGGCTTTGCCGCTGTGCAAGTCGTTGATCATTTGCTCCCTACTTTGTCCTAATGTTTCAGCGGCAGAATATAAATACAGACCATGACCTGCTTCATCTTGCACTTTTGCAAGCAGAATCGCTTTTCTTTTTAAAGAGGGGGCACGAGAAATCCAATTACCTTCTGGAAGCATCCCTACAATTTCACTGTGCGCATGTTGACTGATCTGACGTAAGTTGGTTTTACGATAAGCATCGGGCATCCAGTCTTTGGGTTCAATTTTGATTTCCTGATCGATCCGTTCCTGAAATAATTTTTCCAAATCGTAAGTAGGCATACTAAAATCAGATTTACTACAAATTTATTGAAAACGAACGAGCGTTAGGCTGCTTGTGAAATGCTTCGCCCTTATTTGCTGTCAAAATCTACTACAATTCGTTCTGTTTTAGGACGGCTTTGGCAAGTCAGGATATAACCTTGTTCTAATTCATCTTCTTCCAGCCCCCAGTGAACATCCATGGCAACTTCGCCCTCCACTAATTTGGCCTTGCAAGTGCAGCACATCCCGCCCTTGCATGCAAAAGGCAGGTCTGCTCCTTGTTCTAAAGCAGCATCCAGGATGGTTTTGTCACTGTGAAGTGGAATCTCAATCTCAACTTGTCGTCCATCCAGCTGGATTTGGATCTTACTTTTTACAACTGACTGAAGGGGACCAGTTCCTTTGGAAGAAGATTGTGTCGCTGTGCCTGCATTGAATAATTCAACATGAATATTTTTTTTCTGTACCCCTGCACCTAGCAGGTACTCTTTTGTTGTTTCAATCATTTCGCGAGGGCCACAAATAAAAACCTCATGCATTGTTGAAAATGCAATCAGTTTTGAAAGTGCCGTCAGTTTTTCTTGGTCAATTCTTCCGAAGTTGAGTAGGCTGTCGGTCTTTTCTCTACTTAATACATGCACCAGTTTGAATCGCTGCATGTATTGGTTTTTTAGATTTTCTAATTCTTCAAAAAAAAGAATGGAGTGACGAGTCCGATTGCCATATACAAGTGTAAAACTGCTCGTAGGTTCTGTCGCTAATGTTGTTTTGATCAATGATAAAACAGGAGTGATTCCACTTCCTGCGGCCACTGCCAAATACTGTTTGTTTTGTGTCGGATGTAGCTCGGTATAAAATTTTCCCGTGGGTGGAAATACTTCCAGCACCTCTCCCTTTTTCAAGGTATCATTTGCGTAGGTTGAAAAAAGGCCCCCTTCAATTTTTTTGACAGCTACTTGTAATTTATTTTCTTGTGGCGAGGTGCAAATGGAATAATTACGACGAACTTCCTGTCCGTTTATTTGTGCTTTTATTGCAATGTTCTGACCTTGTTTATAGGAGAAGGTTTGCTGTAAAGAAGCAGGCACTTCAAATTCGATCGAAACGCAATCAGCGGTTTCTTTACGTACGGATTTTACGGTAAGCGGATGAAAATGCAACGACATGCTTAGTCATTTTTACGAAGTCCATCAATCAGAATCGTCAGCATGTTATCTTCTAGTTCTCGTGCAGAAATTTTTTTCTTACTGCGATGCCAGCTTTCAATTCCGCTGATGGCATGCAAAAGTATCAAAACAGCTGTAGGCGCATCGATTGGTCTGATCTCTTTTTTTTGAATACCTTCTTCAATAAAAGAAGCCAGTCGCTTACGATAGGCTCTACGCTGTGTGTGAAAATTAGAGAGAAACGGCTCATCTAAATGACGCCATTCGCGATCCGTCACTATTATCTGCTCATAATTGTCAACCATGTGGCGTATGTGGAAGCGTAGTACTTGTTCTATTTTATCAATACTGCTTGTTTTGGTTGACTCCACCTGGTCTAGATGCTCATTGAATAAGTTTGCGATATCAAAACAAATGGCTTCCAGTATTTCGTTTTTGGAGCGAATATGATTGTATAAGCTGGCTGCCTCAATGCCTACTACTTCGGCCAAGTCTCGCATGGAAGTAGCAGCAAAGCCGCGCTGGTGAAAGAGAGTTGCTGCTTTTTGCAGAATCAAGCCCTTTTTTGATGCCTTCTTTCTAGGGGTTTTTGCCATAGGGGAAAGATGAGTGGAAAGGTAGTGAATTAATGGCTTTTTTGATAAGCTGAAATTAGCATAGGTTTGCGCCATGTCATTAATTACCGTTGGAACCATGGCATTTGATGCCATCGAAACACCCTTTGGAAAAACAGACCGCATCGTAGGCGGTTCAGCTACTTATGTAGCCTATGCAGCTAGTAATTTTATTAAGCCAGTAAAGCAGATCTCTATCATAGGGAATGATTTTCCTGCTGAGGAGTTAAATGATTTGCGTGCACGTGGAGTCGAATTAGACGGCGTTGAGGTTGTACCTGATAAGCCTTCCTTTTTTTGGAAAGGACGCTATCACGAAGACATGAACAGTAGAGATACGCTTGTTACTGATTTGAATGTTTTGGCTGACTTTGATCCAAAAGTTCCTGAATCATACCAAGGTGCTGAATTTTTGATGT
>JBEDEC010000131.1:0-3659 GCA_041175905.1 Bacteroidota bacterium | reverse complement strand
GCAATCCAGCATTTTTGCAAAAAGTAGATGCAGTTGAAAAAGAAAGAATCCGCGTAAAATACAACCTCCCATCCGCATTTTTTTTGTCGGTAGGTTCTATCATCGAACGTAAAAATCTGCTGGCCATTTGCGAAGCACTTCTACATCTTAATGAGGATGAGAGACTACCCCTGGTGATTATAGGTAATGGTGACGGCTATAAAAAAAAGGTCGAGACATTTATTGCAAAAAATAATCTGGAACAATCGGTCATTTTTTTATCAGAAAATAAGTCATTCAATACAGATCGTGGGTTTACCACGGCTACAGACTTTCCTGCTATATATCAGCTAGCCACTGCACTGATTTATCCGTCTACATTTGAAGGATTCGGCATCCCTGTTTTAGAAGGAATCAGTAGCGGCATTCCAGTGATTACTTCTAACGTATCCTGCTTACCAGAAGCCGGTGGGCCCGGCGCGTTTTATGTAGACCCTTATCAACCTGAACAAATTGCAAAGCAGCTACAATTCATTTTACATCACCCGGAGGAGGTAAAAAATAAAATTGAATTAGGCACTCAACATGCTAACTTGTTTACATTAGAGAAAACAGCAGCAGCTGTGATGAATGTATACAACCAACTGATTGGTTAATCATTGTTAAATAGATGGAAGTTTTTGAAAATGATATTCGACATTGCGTAGACGTACTCCGACAAGGCGGTCTCATTCTTTACCCTACTGATACAATTTGGGGTATTGGTTGTGATGCTACAAACGAACAAGCCGTTGAGAAAGTATATCAACTAAAAAAACGGTGCGAGCAGAAATCGATGATTGTGCTAGTTACCGAAGAAAGAGAGATTTTACACTATGTAGCCGCACCAGATATGCAACTATTTGACTATTTAGAAACTTGTCAAAAGCCAACTACTGTCATCTATGAAAATGCCATAGGGCTCGCAAGTAACTTAGTAAACCGAGACGGTACCATTGCAATAAGAATTTGCAAAGATGATTTTTGCAGACATCTGATCAAACGATTTCAAAAACCGATTGTTTCCACCTCTGCTAATTTCTCCGGAGATTTAGCACCTGCCACATTTAAACAAATCAATCAAGCCATTACCAATGGAGTAGATTATGTAGTACAGTGGCGACAAACGGAAACAACCGAGAATAGTCCTTCAGCACTCATAAAGTGGAACAACGGAAAAATTGAAGTGCTTCGTAGTTAAGAAAGAGCAATCTCCAATACCTGTGCCATCGTTTTTATATAATGAAAACGAACCCCCTTTATAAAGGAAGGATCTATTTCCAATACGTCTTTCTCATTTTGAGCACAAAGTATAATATCTTTCAACCCTGCACGCTTTGCTGCCAATACTTTCTCCTGGATTCCACCAACTGGCAAGACTTGACCTCTCAATGTGATTTCGCCAGTCATTGCTAAATACGGCTTCACTTTTTTACCTGTTAAGGCAGAAGCGATTGCTGTCATCATCGTAATACCTGCACTGGGTCCATCTTTGGGTACAGCTCCCTCTGGGACATGGATATGAATATTAGTTTTGGAAAATAATGCAGGATCAATCTTGTATTTTTTCGCATTACTATGCAAGTAAGTCAGTGCAGTCGAAGCACTTTCCTTCATTACATTACCCAAATTACCAGTGAGCTTTAATTCCCCTTTTCCTTCGCAGGTACTGGCTTCTATAAATAAGATATCTCCCCCAACATAGGTCCAGGCCAATCCTACAGCAACACCTGGGATTGAAGCGGTTTTGTACTGATCATTACTGTAGCGAGGTTTTCCTAAAATTTTCTCCAAGAGTGCAGGCGCAATGGAGGGCTTGATTTTTTCTTTCATCACTAATTCCTTCGCTTCGTAGCGCATGATAGATGCCAACTGGCGATCTAATTCACGAACCCCGCTCTCTCTTGTATAATCTTGAATAATTTTCTCTACCAATTTATCAGTAAAACGAAGAGGAGTACTTTTTAAGCCATGCAACTCTTTTTGTTTTGGAAGCAAATGACGCTTAGCAATTTCGACTTTCTCCTCTACCGCATAGCCACTCAGCTCAATAATTTCAAGACGGTCACGCAATGCAGGCTGGATGCTTTGTAAACTATTTGCCGTTGCAATAAATAAAACCTTACTCAAATCATATTCCAACTCAAGATAGTTGTCATAAAATGTACTATTCTGTTCTGGATCCAGCACTTCTAACAAAGCAGAGGAAGGATCTCCTCTAAAATCATTGCCGATTTTATCAATTTCATCTAAGATCATTACAGGGTTAGAGGACTGAACCTTGCGAATAGATTGCAAGATTCGTCCTGGCATGGCTCCAATGTAGGTTTTACGATGGCCTCTAATTTCACTTTCATCATGCATACCACCTAAACTAAGGCGGCTATATTTTCGTCCTAACGCTGTAGCAATACTTTTTCCCAATGAAGTTTTACCAACACCTGGAGGACCCACAAAACAAAGGATTGGACTCTTTAAATCTCCTTTCAACTTTAGCACAGCCAGGTATTCTAGGATTCTTTCTTTGATACGCTTCATCCCATAGTGCTCTTTATCAAGCGTAAACCGTGCCTTTTTCAAGTCATAATGATCTTCGGTATAAGATTCCCAGGGAAGATCCAGCATTAAGTCCAAGTGGTTATAAACAACAGAGTAGTCGGGTGTACTTGGATGCATTCTTTCCAACTTTTCAATTCCCTTTTGAAATGCAGCTCGTGCAGCCTCTGGCCATTTTTTCTGCTCGGCCTTTTTCTGCATTTCTCGAACTTCCTGCGCATTGGTATCTCCACCTAATTCTTCTTTGATGCTTTTTAGTTGCTGCTGTAAAAAATACTCTCGCTGCTGTTTATCTAACTCTGTGCGTGTTTTAGCTGTGACTTTATTACGCAATTCTGCAAATTGTAATTCGCGCTGTAATAGCTGCATCAACAAATCAGCACGCTGGCGTATTTGATCTGTTTCCAACAATTTCTGTTTCTCTTTAATCTCTGTATTCAGATTACTTGAAACAAAATGAATCAGAAAAGAAGGATTCTCAATGTTACGTAGAATAATGCCGGCTTCTGTTGGAATATTAGGAGACAGCTGTATAATTTGAGAGGCAAGCTCTTTTATGTTTGCAACATAAGCATTGAAGTCTTCATCCGTAGGAGCGGGCTCTTCAACCAATGTGGTGATAGCAGCTTTGAAATAAGGATCTTCCTCTGCGATAGAATCAATTCTAAACCGAACCTTTCCCTGTATAATAATAGTTGTGCCGCCATCAGGCATCTTAATCAGCTTCACAATCTTAGCAACGGTACCAACTTGCTCTAAATCATTCACACCCGGATCTTCAACGTTGCTGTCCTTTTGTGCAATAACACCAATTAGTTTATCGGCCTTATAAGCGTCTTGCACTGCTTTGATGCTTTTATCTCTACCAACAGTTATGGGAATTACGACACCTGGAAATAGAACTGTATTACGGAGTGGTAAAAGAGCGATAGTAGCAGGAACAACTATTTCCTGGCCATCCTCCTGGTTTCCTTCATTTAACGGAATAATTGGTAAGAAGTCCATCTCTTCCTCAGGTCCTAATATGAAATTATTTTCTTGCATGCTATTAATTTGGTCATTCTGTCACACCTTCGCTAAAAATA
>JBEDEC010000130.1:0-5187 GCA_041175905.1 Bacteroidota bacterium | reverse complement strand
GTTGGCATGACAATCGTCATCGTTACCAATGAAAACCACTATATCTTTGCGGCATGGAATTCGAAAAAATACACAATAAAGGACAGGCCCGGTTATTTAAAAGTGATTTTCTCGAAGCATTGACTAAATCACATCCATTGGTGATTTGGGGAATGTATATCCCGGTGATGGCTTTTTTGGTAATACGGGCTGCCGAGCGATATCATTTTACATCACTCACTATTACACTGGTTTTTTTAGGAGGAATGTTGTTTTGGTCACTCTTTGAGTATTTCGCTCATCGATTTTTATTTCACTGGGTACCTAAAACGCCTCGGTCCGTAAAATTTGTTTACACCCTTCATGGGAATCACCATCACTACCCAAGAGACCGACAGCGTCTTTTTATGCCCCCTCTTCCTAGTTTGCTTATTGCCTCCATCTTATTTTTTTTGACGCTACTGTTGATAGGTAACTATGTGTATATGTTCTTCCCCGGGTTTATATTGGGGTATTTACTCTACGGATCCATGCATTATGCAATCCATGCTTGGAATCCACCTTTTAAATGGATGAAACCACTTTGGCGTAATCATCATTTGCATCACTACAAAAGCGAGCATCAAGGATTTGGAGTTAGTTCCACCCTATGGGATCACGTATTTGGTACCATGTTTGATCTTCAAAATGAAAAAGAAGACAAGGAAAAAGTAAGATCACTCATGTTTGAGAAAAGGGGTTCATGATTTTTATTTTTCATCAACGCCCCAGCCAAATAATGCCAAATCATATTTAACTGGATCTGTTGCATCAAATTCTCGAAGAGCCGCTGTTAGCTCAAGCGCAGTTTGCCAATCCGTTTGTTTTCTTTTGATTAATCTCAATTCTCTTGCCACTCTTGCTACGTGTACGTCTACAGGGCAGATCAATTCTGCTGGCTTGATTTTTTTCCAAATTCCAAAATCTACTTGAGATTGATCTGCTCGGACCATCCAACGTAAAAACATATTTAGTCGTTTACAAGTAGATCCCCGCTTGGGACTGGGTACATGTTTGCGGGTTCGCTCGGGTGCTTTAGGAAAAGAAAAAAAATAATCATGAAAGCCATTCAGTCTGTTTTCCATATTTCCTTTTCCCACTGTGAAAGCAGCTTCCAGCGACTTGTTTTTTTCAAAGTGTTGTTGCAAAAAGAAAATGATATAGCGAATATCAATGGGTTGAAAGGTTCGATGCTTAAATGATGAAAAGCGATCAAGATCTTTTGGCTGGTGTTGTTGAATAAATTGAAAGGGAGAACGGTCCATTCTGTTGAGCAAGTCTTGACACTTGTTGAGAATTGTAGTACGGTTTCCCCAAGCAAATAAGGCCGCAAAAAAACCTGCAATTTCAATATCTGCAGGTTTTGTAAACAAGTGAGGGATAGAAATCGGATCGTTAGGAATGAAACTAGTACGATTATATTGTTTTAGTTTTTGATCCAGTAATTGCTGAAGCGATATTGCTTTCATTTTATCCGATGGCTTGTGCCAGATCTTGAATCAGATCATCGGCATCTTCAATTCCAACACTTAAGCGGATTAAGGTATCAGAAAGTCCATGTTTGATACGTTCTTCGCGAGGAATCGATGCATGTGTCATAGTAGCCGGATGATTGATCAGCGACTCAACACCTCCTAAACTTTCTGCCAGTGAAAAAAGTCGAGTAGAGGAAAGAACTCGTTTTGTTTCTTCTACCGAATCTCCCTTTAATTCAAACGAAATCATTCCGCCAAATCCTTTCATCTGTTGTTTTGCAATAGCATGACCAGGATGATCCATAAAACCAGGCCAATATACTTTTTTCACTTTTGGATGATTGCGTAACCAGTTAGCTACTTTTTCTCCATTTTCACAATGCGCTTTCATGCGTAAGCCCAATGTTTTGATTCCACGTAGTACTAAAAAACAATCCATAGGTCCCGGAACAGCTCCACTGCTTTTTTGAATAAAATGTAATTGGTCTCGAAGTCCTTCGTCCTTTACGGCCAACGCACCCTGAATTACATCGCTGTGGCCTCCTAAATATTTAGTTGCAGAATGCATCACGATGTCTGCTCCTAAAGTAAGAGGTTGTTGCAATGCAGGAGAAGCAAACGTGTTGTCAACCGCTAGTAAAATATTATTTTTTTTTGCGATTGCTGCAATCGCTGCAATATCTGATACGTTCATCAAGGGGTTGGTGGGCGTTTCCAACCAAATCAATTTTGTTTTTGGGGTAATCGCACGAGCTACGTTTTCGGCGTCTGTTGTGTTTACCAGATGAAAAACGATACCCATCCGCTGAAATATTTTTGTAAAAAGGCGGTAGGTACCTCCATACATATCATTGCCGCAAACCACTTCGTCGCCAGCAGATAAAAGTTTGATCACTGCATCTGTGGCAGCTACTCCACTACTAAATGAAAGTCCATAGTTGCCTCCTTCTAATTCTGCAATGGCCTCTTCCAACGCTTTGCGTGTAGGATTTTGGCTTCTCGCATATTCAAATCCCTGGTTAACACCCGGTGCTGCTTGCACATAGGTAGAGGTTTGAAAAATGGGTGTCATGATCGCCCCTGTGGATGGATCAGGATGTGCGCCTGCATGCACAAATCGAGTGGCGGCTTTCCAGTTTTTTTCTTTCATTGGTGCAAAGTACGAATTGGTTGAATAAAATGAATGATCCCTTGTATGAGCAATGGATGAACAGGGAGTGTAGGATCGCTATAGGTTTTGATATTATCCGTTTTTGAGGAGGTAGACACTGATTTGAGTACATGATTCATGTCATCAATGAAAAGCAATGTTGCAGAAGGACGAGCTTTGTGGAGAAGGTCAGCATCTTCTACTTTCACTTGAATGTCTCTTTTCCCTTGCACAATCATCACCTTACATTTCAAGTTTTTTAAAACGGTTGCAGGGTCCTGTTTAACCCACGAAATCATATAGGGTTGTACAGAAGGTCTAAATATTGAAAATAGATATGGATTCGGTTTTTGAATTCGCTTGCCTTGTAGCAAGGTGTCCAGATATACATAGGCTAATTGCTTCAGGCTATCGGGTCCGCCACCACTTGCAATTTGCTCGCGCAGCACTTGGTCAATCGGTCTGCCTGCTCCTGCTATACTGATGAATCCTTTTATCTTGGTTTGTGAAGCAGCTAGCATTCCAACCAGTGACCCTTCGCTATGCCCAGCAATGTATATTTTTTTATACCCCTGTTCCCGAAGCCAGTTAATCCAGGCTACTGCATCATTGACACCATCCATGAATGACATGTTTTCTTCGCGCATGCCGGGGAATTGGCTTTTGCCAATACCTCTTTTGTCATAACGAAGGGAGGCAATGCCACTTTTTACTAAGCTATCTGCTAATTGTAACAACGAGTTGTTTTTGCCAGGGAGTTGTATGCTATTCCCATTTCGATCGGTGGGTCCAGATCCTGCAATTATTAAAACCACGGGGCCTTTTTTAGTTTGACGGGGTGCAAAAAGTGTACCCGACAACTTGCCCTCTTTTGTCACAAGTGTATAATCCGTAGAATCTTTACTGAATGGTTGAGCAGCTATCAAAAATGGAGTTAGAGCATACCATAATAAACCAATGACTCTTTTCATAATACGTACTTGTTGAATATTTATCTTTGCCCCGCCCGCAATGTCTCACGGTATTGTGATCTGAAGGCGGATCAATTTAAACCTATGAATAAAGGTCCGATTTCTAAATTTATCCAACATCATTATCGCCATTTTAATGCAGCTGCTTTGGTGGATGCTGCCAAAGGGTACGAGCAACATTTATTGGAGGGTGGCAAAATGATGATTACGTTGGCGGGGGCTATGAGTACAGCAGAGCTGGGTGTTTCTTTAGCCGAGATGATTCGCCAAGGAAAAGTAGATATTATCAGCTGCACCGGCGCAAACCTGGAAGAAGATGTAATGAATCTCGTGGCACATTCGCACTACAAACGTATTCCTAATTATCGCGATTTAACTCCACAAGAGGAATGGGATTTGTTAGAGAACCATTATAACCGCGTTACTGATACCTGTATCCCTGAAGAAGAAGCTTTTCGTCGCTTACAGAAACATTTAGTGAAGCAATGGAAGGATGCGGAAGCAAAAGGCGAACGTTATTTCCCGCATGAGTTTCTCTATAAAGTAGTGTTGAGTGGAGAGCTCAAACAATATTATGAGATTGATCCTAAAGATAGCTGGATTGTCGCAGCTGCTGAGAAGAACATTCCAATTGTGGTGCCTGGATGGGAAGACAGCACTACGGGAAATATTTTTGCGAGCTATGTGATTAAAGGTGAACTAAAGGCTAGCACTGTTAAGAACGGAATTGAGTACATGGCTTGGTTAGCAGATTGGTATCGTCAAAATTCAGGGGGGAAAGGGGTAGGATTTTTTCAAATTGGCGGTGGTATTGCAGGTGATTTCCCTATTTGCGTTGTACCTATGATGTACCAAGACCTTGAATGGCATGATGTTCCGTTCTGGAGTTATTTCTGCCAGATCAGTGACTCTACTACTTCATATGGTTCTTACTCTGGCGCAGTGCCGAATGAAAAAATTACCTGGGGTAAACTAGATATTAATACACCTAAGTTTATTGTTGAAAGTGATGCAACTATTGTAGCACCTCTCATTTTTGCCTGGATACTAGGCTGGTAATGAATAGACTTTTTGAGAATAAAAAAGTCCCGCTGTTGATGGCGGGACTTTTTATTTGTGTTCATTCGTTATTAACGGGGAGGAATTTCTAGTTTAAGATCTCTTTTGAGCATTTCATTTCTATTAGCCATTTCCCAGGCTGTATAATAAACCAACTGCGCACGTTTTGCCATCAAAGGATAATTGATTTTGTCTGGGGTATCCGTTGGCTTGTGATAGTCCGCATGTACACCATTAAAATAAAAAATAATGGGAACGCCTTTATCTGCAAAGTTGTAGTGGTCGCTTCTGTAGTAGAAGCGGTTAGGATCGTTAGGATCATTGTAGCGACGATCTAATTTCATTCCAACATAAGTTGTATTTACTTGATCTGTAATAGGGGCTAGATCGGTACTGAGCTTATCATCTCCAATGATGTATACATAATTCAGCGAGTCTTTATCTTTTAGATAATCGCTTCCAATTCTGCCAATCATATCAATGTTGAGATCAACTGTTGTTTTTTCTAAGGGGA
>JBEDEC010000129.1:0-3872 GCA_041175905.1 Bacteroidota bacterium | reverse complement strand
GGATCCGGTTTGACGGGTAAATAATCACATAACCATTTATAAGAGATCGTCATCTTCGCCTATAGATTTACTGCTTGCGAAGATAATGGAAAGGCCTGCTATTACATACGGTAACAAACCGCATTGATGTTCATGCCGGCTCCGACGGAAGCAAATAAGACAATATCGCCGGGGTGCAATTCATGTTCTTTCCAATGTCCTTTCCGAACCTGGTCAAAAAGCGTGGGGACAGTAGCCACTGAGCTGTTTCCAAGTTCATGAATACTCATGGGCATGATATGTTCGGGGGTTTCTTTATGGCCGTATAATCTGAAAAGTCTTTTGATAATTCCTTCGTCCATTTTTTCATTAGCCTGGTGTAGGAAAACTTTTTTTACATCCGTAATAGAAACGCCTGCCTTGTCCAAACAGTCCTTCATGGCTGCTGGTACATTTTGCATGGCATATTCATACACTTTACGGCCTTTCATTTTGATATAGCGTACATCTTCGTCTGATTCGGGTTTATTGCTCTTTCCGAAAAAAAGATAATAGGCTTCATCTACGCAATGACTTTGTACACTGGCAGAAAGTATTCCTGCGGAGCCATTTGATCCGGGTTGATATTCTAAAATAGCAGCACCTGCGCCATCAGCAAAAATCATGCTGTCGCGGTCAAATTTATCTACCACTCTACTGAGGGTCTCTGTTCCGATTACCAATGCTTTTTTCGCAATACCGGCTTTCATAAACACATCAGCTTGAATGACACCTTGTATCCAACCCGGGCATCCAAATAAAATGTCATAAGCCACACAAGATGGATTTTTTATTCCCAGCTCATGTTTAACGCGTGAAGCCAGCGCGGGTAAAACGTCTGTTTGAATCGTACCTTTTACGACGTTTCCAAAATTGTGGGCTACGATAATTTGGTCAAGCTCCTCTGGGTTGACACCACTTTCGGCAATGGCTTGCTGCGCGGCCCATACAGCCATATCGGAAGCAGTGGTTTTTTCCTCTGCGTAACGTCTTTCTGCAATCCCTGTTATTTCTTTGAACTTCTGTACAACCTCTTCACCAGGTGCGTCAATTTTCTTCTCATCCTCTGCATAAAAGGTTTGTCCAACAAACTCTTTATTAGTTTTCACAATGGGTGGGATATAGCATCCCGTTCCAGTGATAACGGTGTGATTAGCCATATATGTAAATATAGTTCGCTTTGGCAAGAACGTGTGTTAGTACGGGTAGAAGTCAAATATCTTCTTACTTTTACGACTCAAATCACAACTATGTCCAATCAATTGCTTAAAGGGAAAAAAGGAATCATTTTTGGAGCACTGGATGAGCGTTCTATTGCCTGGAGAACAGCGCTTCGTTGTTTTGAAGAAGGAGCTCAAATTGTTTTGACTAATGCGCCTGTTGCACTTCGCATGGGCGAAATCAATAAGCTTGCAGAAGCCTGTGGTAATGCGCCTGTGATTGGTGCTGATGTGACGAATATGGATGACCTCAAAAATCTATTTGAACAATCCATGCAGCATTTTGGTGGAAAAATTGATTTTGTGCTTCACTCAATTGGAATGAGTTTGAATGTGCGCAAAGGAAAGAGTTATACGGAAATGAATTATGAGTGGAACTCAAAAACATTGGATATTTCTGCCATGAGTTTACACCGCGTATTGCGTACTGCTTGGGATTTGGATGCGTTGAATGATTGGGGAAGTGTAGTGGCCTTAAGCTATATCGCTGCGCAGCGCGTATTTCCTGATTATAATGAAATGGCAGATGCGAAGGCATTACTGGAAAGTGTGACGCGTAGTTTTGGTTACCACTACGGTGTTAAACGTAAGGTTCGCGTTAATACAGTTTCCCAATCACCCACTCGTACCACTGCGGGAAGTGGAGTGAAAGGATTTGATGGATTTATGAATTATGCAGAGGCCATGAGTCCATTGGGTAATGCAGGAGCAGATGACTGTGCTAATTATTGTGTGACGTTATTCAGTGATATGACACGTTTTGTTACTATGCAGAATTTATTCCACGATGGTGGATTCAGCTTTACCGGCGTTACACAGACGGTTATCGAACAGATGGAGAAATAAGAGACGGATTAATATTCGTCTTCATTAAATAAGAAGTCATCCTGCGTAGGATAGTCAGGCCAGATGTCTTCGATAGTTTCGTACACATCTCCTTCGTCTTCCAGTTCCTGTAAGTTTTCGACTACTTCAATGGGTGCACCTGAACGAATCGCATAATCGATTAACTCGTCTTTTGTTGCGGGCCAGGGGGCATCTTCCAAAAATGAGGCTAATTCAAGTGTCCAAAACATAGGTCCAATTTTGCGCAAATGTAATTGGATTAGGTTATTTTCCAAATAACCTTTCTACGAACCCCATAATTGACTGGTTTTTGATAGTTTCGGGTACTTGATTTTGAGCTGTGTTAGTTGCCACTGAACTATATAAAAAATTTGGAGCACTCGAGGTGTTGAAAGGGGTCTCTATTAGCCTTCAAAAGGGGGAATTGGCCACTATTGTGGGCCCATCGGGTTGTGGCAAAAGTACCTTGCTCCACATTCTAGGCACACTTGAAGCACCCGACAAAGGGCAAATCACGATGGATGGAACGGATTTTTCGAAATTAAAAGGGAAACATCTCGCGGCTTTTCGCAATAAACACATTGGGTTTGTTTTTCAGTTTCATCATTTGTTACCCGAGTTCAATGCGCTTGAAAATGTTTCTATTCCTGCTTGGATTGCCGGGAGAAAAAAGAATGAGGTAAGACAAGCGGCAACTGAACTGCTGAAAAAAATGGGGTTGGAAAACAGGCTCACACATAAGCCCTCAGAACTATCAGGCGGAGAACAGCAACGTGTTGCGGTGGCTAGAGCTTTGATCAATAAACCTTCTATCGTGTTAGCAGATGAGCCAACTGGTAATCTAGATTCTTCGCATGCACGAGAATTACATCAGTTATTTATTTCATTAAAAAACGAATTGGGACAAAGCTTTCTTATTGTTACCCACAATGAAGAATTAGCCGCACAAAGTGATCGCGTCTGGACGATGCGTGATGGACGAATTGTTTAAGCTTTTTGCAAGCGAGGCTTCCAAGGCACTTCCGGCGCATTTAATAATTTACCAGTGTAACGTGCCAGTACAAATATATAATCGCTGAGTCGGTTCAAGTAGATGATAACAAGAGGTTCTACCGCCAAACCTTCATAGCCCATTCGTACACAACAGCGCTCTGTTCTACGGCAAATGCATCTTAAAACATGTAATTGAGAAACAGTAGGATGCCCAGAGGGAAGGATAAAGCTTTTCATCACGGGTAACTCATTAGTCATCCGATCAATTTCTTTTTCTAGTAATTCCACATCAGCTTCGATAAGATCCGGGAGTGCGAATCCTGGCTCTTTTTCTGGATCACAGGCGAGAGAAGAGCCAATGGTAAATAAACGGTCCTGTATTTCCGATAGAATTTTTTTCCCAGCTTCATCCGGTATTAAATCCAGGCAGAGTCCAACATATGAATTTAGTTCATCAACGGTGCCATAAGCTTCAATGCGTAAATGTGACTTGGGTACTTTTGTTCCTCCAATCAGCGACGTGGTTCCGCTATCTCCTGTTTTTGTATAGATCTTAAAAGCCATGTAAAATAGGGTCTTGTTTTAGGACCCGAATTTACTGTAACAATGGCGAAGACCGAAGGTTCGATTCCTTCTAAAAAATCAGGAATGGGCTGGAGCTTTGCTAAATAGTGGATTAAGCTTATCGGTTTCAATTACCCCATCTCTTAAACGAACAATGCGGCGGGAGTGGTTAGCTATATCCTCTTCGTGTGTAACAACTACAATTGTATTTCCATTGTGATAGATCTCTTC
>JBEDEC010000128.1:0-4981 GCA_041175905.1 Bacteroidota bacterium | reverse complement strand
TGGTACCAATCAGCTTCGCTTTTGTTAAGCAAGTCACAATCTGCCTGTAGTTGTAAAAAATTTGCAGAGAGAAGTGAGGGGGCAATTATTGGCATGGGTGCAAGATAGTAATCATTTTTCAAGCCGTTGCAACCCTTGCCGGGCCTCTACAATAGTGCTATCCAAGGAAAGGGCTAGTCTATAATGATAGATGGCAATTTCTTTTTTGTGTTGGGCCTCCGCTACTTTTCCAATCCAGTAATGACCGGGGGCATAGGTGGGAGCTATGTCTCTCAAAAGCTCCAACTCTTTCTTGGCTTCATCACTTCTTTTTAAAGCAAGTAGCAGTGCTGCTTTTTCAATATAAGCCTCCAGAAAATTATAGTCGGTAACAATTGTCTTATCAAAAAAGCCAATTGATCGGGCCGTATCTCCTTTTTCGGCGTAGTAAATGCCAAGATAGTAGTACGGCGAGGCGCCAGTTTGTGCATCCCCATTTTTGATCAAAGAGTCACATAGAGGAACAAGACGCTCATCACCTTTTTCTGCCCAGTATAACGCCTGATCATAAATGTTTGTAAATGAAGGGTCCGTGTTAGTAGTATCCGCTAGAGTTACCTGTAATTCAGGTTGCTGATTTCTGTTGCCACAACTGGATAGCAAAGCCACCAGCAAAATGCCTCCAATAAGAGGAGCAATTCTGATAAACATGGAAATAGTTTTACAATCAATTGACTTTACATCCGCAAAGCAAAGATAACTTTGCGCTCTTCATTTAAACTATTATGAACTATTTCAAATTGCATCAACACCCTGTTAAAGTTCTTGTGTGTATTATTTTGATTTTAGTAAATCAGGCTTTTCTCTTTGGGCAATCAACGGATTCATTGCGCTATTCTGAAGAGTCTCATTTGCAAAACGTCCGTCAATTGACATTTGGGGGTGATAATGCAGAGGCCTACTGGAGCTACGATGGAAAATCGCTGGTATTTCAGCGTACCTCTGTTAAAGACGGTGTTCCCTGTGATCAAATTTTTATCGGAAAAGTGCCCACCTCCCCCAATGAAAAATTTGAATATCGGTTAATCAGTACGGGCCAAGGCCGGACCACTTGTGCTTTTTTTACAAAAGACAACAAGCATATCATCTATGCCTCAACACATCTGGCTAGCAAAGAATGTCCCCCTGTGCCAGATCGTGCCCAGTATGGAAATAAATACATCTGGCCTTTATACAGGGGCTATGATATTTTTATGGCCGATCTCACTGGTAAAATTGTAAAGCAACTAACGAACTCAGCTTATTATGATGCAGAAGCTACACTTTCTCCGGATGGGAAAAAGATGATTTATACCAGCACTAAAGATGGAGATATAGAGCTTTATAGTTTGGATTTAAAAACCGGAAAAGAAAAAAGAATTACTCAAACCTTAGGATATGATGGGGGTGCTTGGTTTAGTCCAGATGGAACAAAAATTATTTGGAGAGCATCTAGACCCATCACAGATGAAGCAATCAAGGAATATAAAGAGTTGTTAGCGGCAGATCTAGTTGCGCCCACCAATATGGAAGTATGGGTGGCCAATGCAGACGGCTCTAATCCTCGACAGGTGACAAAATATGGTCAGGCAAACTGGGCTCCTACGTTTATGCCGGATAGCAAGCGTATCATTTTTGCATCTAATCATGAATACAAAAGAGGATTTCCTTTTAACCTCTATACCATTAATGAAGACGGCACTAATCTTCAAAAAGTGAGTCGGGATAAAGGATTTGATGCGTTCCCTATGTTCAGCCCAGATGGAAAAAAAATCGTTTTTGCGAGTAATCGTAACAACGGCGGCACCCGAGACACAAATGTCTTTATTGCAGACTGGGTAGAGTAAGAAAGGGTCCTTACATTTGTTTATCAAAACAAATACCTATGGAAACCGGATTGCTCCATTTACATAACTTACTTCGTTGGGTTGTACTGTTATTAATATTGCTGGGTCTTTTTCAGGCCTATGCTAAAAAGGAATCAATTCGTCAATCTAGTTTATGGTTGATGATTGCTTCACATACAATGTTGTTAATTGGTCTTTACCAGACCATTGCAGGACGATTTGGTTGGCTCTCTCTCCAGTTGCCTGAGGGAACCTCAGTCATGAAAGACAAATTCTATCGCTTTTTTCTTATTGAGCATCCCGTGTTGATGATTACATCGATTGTATTGATTACAATGGCCAGAGGAAAGGCAAAGGCTTTAAATTTTCGCTCCGTAACCTGGTTGTTGCTTATTGCATTACTGCTTATTCTTGCGGGTATTCCTTGGCCAGGAAGGGTTGATATTGGAAGACCGCTTTTCCCTGGTGCTTAATCTAACCTAAGATCTATGCCACATTATCACAAGCTAGGCTCCATTCCCCATAAAAGACACACGCAGTTCAGAAAGCCTGATGGTTCTTTGTATAGCGAACAACTTTTTTCAACGGAAGGGTTTAGTGATGATTATTCATTGCTCTATCATTGTCACCCACCTACTCAGATTATTAAAACAGAACCTCAGCAAGATGTGTCTCCGCAAATCGCAGAGGAAAAGATGTTGAAGCACCGCAGCTTTGAAGGATTTCACATAAAACCGGCTGCTGATTATTTAGAGAGTCGGGTTCCGGTTCTTGTTAATAATGATTGTCATATTGTATTAGCTGCTCCTCAGCAGAGTATGACCTCTTATTTCTACAAGAATGCCGACGCTGATGAATTGATTTTTGTACATGAAGGAACGGGAAAAGTTATTACACAATACGGCCAACTTCCATTTTCATACGGTGACTATATTATTCTTCCACGCGGAACGATTTATCAAATTCATTTTGATACACCTGCTAATCGTCTTTTCATAGTAGAGTCGTTTACTCCATTGCGTTATCCAAAACGTTACATGAGTAAGTACGGACAATTAATGGAGCATTCTCCTTATTGTGAAAGAGATATTCGTCCACCGCAGGATTTATTGACCTATGATGAAAAAGGAGACTTCCTCATTCGTGCTAAGAAAAAGGGAGTGTTGTATGGACTCCATTATGGAACGCATCCTTTTGATGTGGTTGGGTGGGATGGATGCTGTTATCCTTACATTTTTTCTATCCACGACTTTGAGCCCATCACGGGTCGGGTACATCTACCTCCGCCAACTCACCAAACCTTTGAGACAAACAGTTTTGTGGTTTGTTCTTTTGTTCCCCGCTTATATGATTATCATCCATTAGCAATACCTGCTCCGTATAATCACAGCAACATTGATAGTGACGAAGTCATTTACTATGTAGATGGCGATTTTATGAGTCGTAAACGTGTTACCAGGGGGATGATCACGCTTCACCCTGCCGGAATTCCTCACGGTCCTCACCCTGGAGCTGTTGAAAAGAGCATTGGGGCCAAAGAAACCAAGGAATTGGCGGTCATGGTGGACACCTTTCGCCCCCTCATGCTAACTAAGCAGGCCTTAGGCATTGAAAATCAAGACTATGTGATGAGCTGGGCCGAGTAATCTCGGAGTGGCTAAAATTTTAGGGTTTTTCTTCGTTATTCACTGATAACGACCTATCTTTGCACCCCTTAAAATCGTATGTCGAAACAACCGCTGATCAAGCAGGATGGTGTCATTTTAGAAGCATTGTCAAATGCAATGTTTAGAGTTAAACTCGAAAATGGCCATGAAATCCTCGCAACGATCTCTGGAAAAATGCGAATGAATTACATCCGTATTTTACCTGGCGATAAGGTTGGTGTGGAACTTTCTCCATATGATTTAACCAGGGGACGGATCAATTTCCGTTATAAATAAGACAGACAAACTAATTATCGATGAAAGTAAGAGCCTCCATCAAAAAGCGCAGCGCGGACTGTAAAATTGTTCGTCGCAAAGGCAAGTTGTACATCATCAACAAAAAAAATCCTCGTTATAAGCAACGTCAGGGTTAATCTAATTAAGCAAACCAATCAATAACAATAATCAGCTATGGCTCGTATCGCCGGTGTCGACTTACCAAAAAACAAGAGAGGAGAAATTGGACTGACCTATATCTATGGAATCGGTCCTGCTACGGCTCGTTACATCCTCGACAAAAACAATATTGATTATAATAAAAAGGTCAATGAGTGGAATGATGATGAACTGAACGGAATACGTTCGGTAATCACCGAGGAGTTAAAGGTAGAAGGACAGTTGCGTTCCGAAGTACAAATGAGCATCAAGCGTTTATTGGATATCGCTTGTTACCGTGGTCTTCGTCATCGTAAAGGTCTTCCTGTTCGTGGACAACGTACCAAAACAAATAGCCGTACACGTAAAGGAAAGCGTAAGACCGTTGCGGGTAAGAAGAAGGCTCCTAAGAAATAATTAATTTAATCGACTACCTCAAGTAAGAAAATGGCAAAAGCACAACAACAGCAGCCCAGCGCAAAAGCAGCTGCCAAAAAAAGAGTGGTAAAAGTAGATGGTTACGGAGATGCACACATTTCCGCCACTTTCAACAATATCATTGTGAGTCTGACTAATAAAACAGGTCAGGTTATTTCATGGAGCAGCGCCGGTAAAATGGGTTTCCGCGGTTCCAAGAAAAATACTCCTTACGCTGCGCAGATGGCTGCTGCAGATGCTGCTAAAACAGCATTTGATGCAGGTTTGAAGCGTGTTGATGTATATGTGAAAGGTCCAGGTTCTGGTCGTGAGAGTGCCATTCGTTCCCTTTCTCAAAGCGGAATTGAAGTGGTAATGATTAAGGATGTAACTCCCATTCCACACAATGGTTGCCGTCCTCCAAAGAAGAGAAGAGTATAATTTGACATACTGACGCCAGTCGTTTCATTTTATTAAAGGGTGCGCGATTAATTTTTTTAAAGCTTTTTACCGATCGCAGCACCGGTTTTTAAAAAAGCTTAAATGAATAAGTACTATGGCACGTTACAATGGTCCTAAGACCAAGATCTCCCGTATTTTCGGGGAGCCCATTTTGGG